>JBCCLD010000292.1:0-6013 GCA_039027055.1 Bacteroidota bacterium | reverse complement strand
GTTGTTCTGGTGGGCGTCCCAGAGGCCGTCGAGGTGGTCGGCGCTGGCGGCGTCGAGCATCGCGTCGTCCACCCACGTCGGGCGGTGGATGCCGTTGGTGATCGCGTGGATGTGCGGGCGGCCCTCGACGTGGCTCCACATCTGGTTGGCCGTCTCGCCGTGGAGCTGGGCCACGCCGTTGGCCTTGGAGGCGAGCTTGAGGCCACCGACGGTCATGCCGAATGGGCTGCCGCCGAGCGCTTCGAGCTTGTCGGCGCCAAGGCCGAGGTCGGCCCCGAGGCGGACCAAGCGATCGATCGGGTGGACCTCGTTGCCGGCGAGCACCGGCGTGTGCGTCGTGAAGACGACTTCGGCCTTCGTTTCAGCGACGGCTTCGCCGTAGCTCGCGCCTTTGTCCATCTTCTCGCGGATGAGCTCGAAGGCGGCGAGGAGCGCGTGGCCCTCGTTGAAGTGGTAGAGGTCGATGTCGAGGCCGAGCGCGCGAATGGCGCGGACCCCCCCGATGCCGAGGATCATCTCCTGCGCGACGCGGGCGTCGGGGCTGCCGCCGTAGAGGACGCCCGTGAGCAGCGGCTCGGGGTTGCCCGGCACGTCCGTGTCGAGGAGGTAGAGCGGGACGGTGCCGAAGGTGTCGCAGAGCCAGACCTTCGCGCGGATGTCGGTGCCTGCGACCGGGACGGTCACTTCGATGCCGGTGTCCTTGAGGAAGCTGTAATCGTAGTCCGGGAAGACATATTCCTGCGAGTTGTCGTCCTGGAGCACCTGGCGGCCGTAGCCGTGCTTCCACTTGATGCCGATGCCGATGATCGGGAGGTTGCTGTCCTTGGCACCCTTGAGGTGGTCCCCGGCAAGGATGCCGAGGCCGCCAGAGTAGGTCTTGAGCTGGTCAGAGAGGCCATACTCCATGCAGAAGTAGGCGACGTTTGGCAGCGGGGTCGAGGCCATGAGGGTCCTTGTGCGAATGGGGGTTGTCAGGAGGGATGTAAGCGTTTACACTCCGAGGCAGCGCAGAAGATAGCATCACGCTTCGCCCGGGCAAGACGTAGGGCTGTGATGCTTTAACGCTTCAAAAACACCAGATCGGGGCGGAAACGACCGTCAGACGAGCAGCGCCTCGGCCGCCTGCCAGCCGGAGGCCAACGCATCGCCGACGGAGACGCCGTGACGGAAGTTGCCTGCAAACCGTAGGCCAGGATGCCGCGCTTCGAGGTCCGCGAGCGCATCGAGCACCCCGTCGTAGCCGAGGTGGTACTGCGGGATTGCCTGGGTCCAGCTAAAGCGCTCGACAAACACGGGCGCGCCGCGCACGCCGAGCAGCGTCCCGAGATCACGCCGGAGGCGGGGTAGTAGTGCCTCGGAGGAGGCCGCCGCGAGCGCGGGCCGCCGCATGCCGCCCACGAAACACGTCAGCAGCACGTGCCCCTCGGGCGCGCGCCCCGGGAAGAGCGACGACGAAAACAGCGCGCCCAGCAGGTCGAAGCGCTCCCGGCTTGGCACAAGCAGGCCGAATCCGTCGAGTGGGTGCGCCACGGCGTCGCGGCGATAGCCCAGCGCGACCAGCGTGACAGGCGCGTAGGAGACGGCCGCGAGGGGCGTCACGTCGAGGGTGGCAGGCCACGCCAACTCGTACAGCCGGTGCAGGGGGAGCGTGCACACCACCGCATCGAAGTGCTCTGCACGCAGCCCGTGTCCCACCTCGTCGTACGACTGCACTGCCACCGTCCACCCCTGGCCGTCTCGCCCGAGGCTGACCACGCGGCGGTTGTAGCATACGCTGCCTGCGGGGAGCGCCGAGGCGAGCGCGTGCGGTAGCGTCTCCATGCCATCCCGAAACGAAAACGACCGGGGTGGTTTCTTCGCGCCAGTCTCCCCAGTAGCGGGTGGCGCCACGGCGTCAGACGAGGGGGCCCTGTGGACAGAGGCCATGCCGCGTAGCAGCGACCCGTGCGCGTGCTCCAGCGTGTAGAGTCTCGGAAACGCATGCCGCAGGGACAAGCGCGCCGGATCACCAGCGTAGATGCCCCCGATGAAGGGGTCCACGGCATAGTCCAGCACCTCGCGTCCGAGCCGCCGCGTCACAAACGCCGCGATGCTCTCGTCACGGTCGGTCCCACGCCGGACGAGCGGCTCGGCGAGCAGGCGCACCTTGGCGCGCCGTGAGAACAGCTTCGTCGTGGCCAGGTGCGGCGGCTTGAGCGGGGCCGCCATCGCTACGCCATCCCGCACGATGTAGCGGTTCTGCGCAGACGCGCCCGGAGCGACGACCGCGCCGCCCAGATCAAGGCGATCGACCAGCTCTTGAACGAGCCCTGGCTTGGCCTGCATCGAGTTGGCCCCCACGTCCACCTGAAAGCCGTCGCGGCGCAGGGTACGGATGACGCCCCCGGGGGCGGATCGCGCCTCGAAGACCGTCGGGTGGATCCCAGCGTCGGCGAGGCGGAGCGCTGCGGCGAGGCCGCTCACGCCGGCACCGAGCACCGCAACCCGGAGTTGGGACGGGGCCGACGTCGAGGCTGAGAAGCTAGAAGAACGGGCGGTCATGACAGGGGCGGGGCGGAATCTGACCGTTTCGAAATGGGAATGAAGAGAAAATGAAGGGAGTAGGGGAGAGGGCGATGCGCTACCCGTGTCCGATCTCAGGCTGAAACTTTCAGTTTTCGCCGAAAATCGCCGCGTATGCGCGATTTTTGCACGTGGGGCAAGACAAATGTGAGAAAGGCGTCCACCTTCTAGTCGACAAAAAACGGCGTTATGCGCGCGAGGCTGGTCTCTGGTTCCGGAGCTTTCGCAAATCGGGCCAGTATATTGATAGTCGAAAACCGTCCCACCCGCGCCGATCGCGCGTCCTCCCAGACCCGGCGTCGGCATTCTTGCCTCACCAACTCTCACGATTCCTATGAGTAAGGCCCGCATGGAGCAGAACTGGCAGCGCGTCAAAGCCCAGATCCAAGCCGTCTGGGGCGAAATTGACGACTCCGACCTCAAGAAGGCGCGTGGTAACCTCGGCAAGATGGTCAACCTCATCCATGAGAAGACGGGCGAGGACCGCATGGTCATCATGCAAAAGATGAACGCCGTGCTCTAGCGCATCTCCTTCGGTCTAGCCGACCAGTCCGGCACCCACGCGGTGCCGGGCTTTTTTTATGGGGCAACGGACCAGTTTAGCATCCGAACATGAGGACGCTGCTGGCGAAAACCGCTTAATAATCCGCTATTGCAAATACCTACTGTATCGAAGCCGCGTGCGATGGCTCGACGTATGCTTCGGACAGTCCGTGGAGGGTAGGGGGCGTGTTTGGTGCCCTCTGCTCCCTACACGAACCAAGCTCGAAAGCTCGTCGATAGGGCACAAACTGAGTTGTCGTACGGATTCGGCGTCACGATGTCAGCATGGCTCCGTGTTGCGTGTTGCGTATCGGATCGAGGTCAGCACGCACTACGCAACGCCTCCTCGGCTATCCTGACATCGAGAACCGAAAGCGTATCAACCGGTGGCAACCGGTGGAGAGAGGCCTCGAAGATGAACGCCAATGGGTGCACCCTGCGCGACCCGAACGAAGGCATCTGGTAGCGATAGCGAGTGCACGACCGCAACCTGAGGCGGATGCGGGCAGTCCCAAGCAGAGAGGCAACCTTGTGCACAAGCCGCCCCGGCAGGCTCGATCGCAGCGGGTCTGCGTGTGCTGTCCGGTGCGCGACGGTGAAAGCGGCGCCTCGGCTTCTTCGGCGACAGGCCCTACGCGGCCGCTAGCGCTTCTTCGAGCAGCTGTTTCCGATGCATCTCCGCGTAGATGCCGCCGTGCTCCACGAGGTCAGCGTGGGTGCCGCGTTCAGCCACGCGGCCCTCATCGAGAACGAGGATCTGGTCGGCGTCCTGCACGGCTGAGATGCGGTGGCTCACCACCACGACGGTCCGTTGTCCGAACTGCTGGCGGAGATTGGCGAGGATGCGTGCCTCGGTCTGTGTGTCCACGGCCGAGAGCGCATCATCGAAGATGAGGATGGGCGGGCGGCGGATGAGCGCGCGCGCGATGGCGGTGCGCTGCTTCTGGCCGCCCGAGAGCGTAATGCCGCGCTCGCCGACGCGCGTCTTGAAGCCCTCGGGGAAGTCCTCGATGTTGCCGAGCAGGTCGGCTTCCACTGCAGCCTGACGGATCTCGTCGTCTGAGGCGTCTAGCTTGCCGAAGGCGATGTTGTGCGCGATGGTGTCGCTAAACAGAAACACCTCCTGCGGGACGTAGCCGATGCTGCGACGGAGCACGTCGAGCGGGACCGTGCGTACGTCCTCGCCGTCGATGAGCACGCGGCCCTCGGCGGCGTCTAGGAGACGCGGGATGAGCTCGACGAGGGTCGTCTTGCCTGAGCCGGTGCGCCCGACGATGCCAAGCGTGGTCCCCGCCGGCACGTCCGCCGACACGTCGCGCAGCACCCACGGGGCCTCGAAAGACGGTGCCCCGTCGCCACCGACCCCGTCGCCGCGAGTCACCCGACCGGCGTGGTCGGCAAAGCGGAAGCCGGTGCCCTCGAACGTGATACGGCCTGCCACGGCGTCGATGCCCGAGTTGGTCTGGTCGCTGTCTTGGATCGCGGGCGTCCGGTCGAGGATGCGCACGAGGCGGCTCCACGAGGCACGCGCCTGCTGAATCATGTTGATCACGAACCCCAGCGAGGCGACAGGCCACGTCAGGATAGCGACGTAGATGATGTACTCAGCGATGTTGCCCAGCGTGATCGCGCCCTCAATGGCAAGTTGGCCGCCGACCCACACGACGAGGATCGTGGAGGCGCCGATGAGCACGATCATGGTTGGTCGGAACGCGGTCTCCACGAGCGCAAGGTCGAGCGCACGGTGCTGGTAGCCGACACTCTCGCGCTCGAAGCGCTTCGCCTCGTGGTCCTCGCGGACGTAGGCCTTCACCACGCGAATGCCCGACAGCGCCTCCTGCACGCGGCTTGTGAGCATCGAATACTGCGCCTGCTGCCGGTCCGTGCGCGTGTGGATCAGGCGCGCGACGAAGAAGATCGAGATGGCGAGCAGGGGCATCGGCGTGAGCGCCCAGAATGTCAGCGTCGGCGAGATAAACAGCATCACCACGAGGGCTGACCCGGTGACGGCGACGGCCTGCACGGTGTACATCAGCGCAGGCCCGACGTACCGTCGCACCTTCTCGATGTCGCTCGTGGCGCGCGTCATCACATCGCCGGTGGCCGTCTGGCTGTAGAAGGGGCGCCCGAGCCGCTGGAGGTGGTCGTAGAGCACATTCCGGAGGTCGAACTCGATGTGGCGGCTCGCCACGACGACCGTGCGGCGCATGAGGAACAGCAGGAGGCCGCTCAGGAGGCTGAAGGCCAGGATCACCGAACCGCCTAGAACGAGCGTATAGGTAAACTGCGCGTAGGCAAAGCCGCTGACGGGCGTCCCCTGGTAGAGCGCGTGCAGGTCCACCATGCGTGGCACGGCATCCACCGACTGCCGCACTACGTTGGGCACGAGGAGGCGGAACCCCCGCTGCTACGAGCGCGCACACCAGCCCTGGAATCATGAGGTGCCTGTAGCGCCACAGGTAGACGTTGAGCCGGCTAAGCACGAGGACGTGGGAGGTGGGACGTGAAGAGTTCGAGGGGGTGTTGGCTCAGTGCATGGTGAACCGAATTACCAGCGCAGGCAACGGCGCGGCGGGGGAGGCGGTTTCGGCTCGAGCCCCATCCATGCCGGTACCGCTACTGCGAAGCGCGTAGTCTACCCGAATGGGCAACAGACAAACATATGCCCCACAAAATGGGGGCGTCTCGGTGTCAGCTCCGAGACGCCCCCTTTCTTCTCCCCACCTGCACCCCACAGGTAGGCGAAGTGGTGATCCCAACCGGCGCTAGTGGTGGCGCTCAAGATGTTTGACGAGTTCGCCCGGATGTGTTGCGTAGTGCGTGTTGACCTCGATCTGATCTCACCACCATGCCCTTTTTCTTGACGGGGCCCAGAACGGCTCTTTCTGGCCCAGAGGCCCCGTCTCTC
>JBCCLD010000291.1:0-6024 GCA_039027055.1 Bacteroidota bacterium | reverse complement strand
GTCAAGCTCATCGGCAACGGGAGCCGTCTCGACCTCAACGCGCTCAACACCGATTGCGGCAACGGGACCTGGTGGATGGCGTTGCGGCTGACGGGCTCGGACTATGAGGACATCGAGTTCCGCTTCAACGACAGCCGGGCGGACAACAACGGGCAGTAAGCCCAAGCCAGAAGACCCATGGGCCAGCAACAACTTCTCCTCCTCGTTCTCACCATCGTGATCGTCGGCCTTGCCGTCGCCTCGGGCATTGAGGCGTTCGAAGAGAACGAGCGCAAGACACGCCAAGATCAGACGATGGTGCTCCTCGCCGACATCGCCACGAAGGCCATCGCGTGGAAGAAGACCCCGCCCGCACTGGGAGGTGGCGACAACGGCGACCCCGACGACTACCGCGGCATCACGTTCGCCGACCTCGGGTACGAGGCCACTGAGGTGCAGAGCGGCCGCGACGTGGCGCTCCTGACCGACTACGCCTGTGTGAAGCTCTTCTTCAACAACGACGGCACCGGCCTCCAGGTCAACGCGCTCAATGCCGACTGCTCTGGCGGCACCTGGTGGATGCAACTCTACCTCCGTGGCTCGGACTACGACGACATCTCGTTCAACTACCGCGCGAACCAGTCGCAGAGCAACGGGCAGTAGCGTTCCGCTCCGCGTAGGCAGGCTGCGAGGAAACGAATGAGGAAAGCGGCAAGGCCGACGCAGGCCGGATGTGGCGCAAGGTTCTACGTCTCTCCGTCGAGCCGCCCCTCGCAGCTGCTGCGCTCGAAGCGGCACGAGGACAGTCGTGTGCGGCGCTACCTGCAGAGCCCCGACCCACCGTGCTTCGTCAGGCAGGTGAGCTTCCGTTAGCCCGGCAACTCGTGGTCCTACAACGAGGTCTCTGACGAGTCCGCTGCCTACGTGAAGGCGGTCGGTTGAAGCAACCGATGCGAAACGCTATAGGCGAACGAAGTACGAGGCACAGGCGGTTTGTTGCCAGGCCGATTCGTAGCGGCTTTATTCTGCTCGCTGCCCTCCAGTCACGCAAGCTTTTCCCGACAGATCGCCTACGGTATGGCCCACGTCGCCTTGAGGCTCCTACAGTTGCCCGGTCGCCTTACTTCCTACATGCAGCAACGGCGGCGCTTTCGGTCGCTCTGCCGTGAGAACCAACTTCAACTGGACTGGTCCGCCCACCGCGACAGCGTCGTCATACTGGACGACGTGTGGCGGCAGCGGCGGTACGCGGATGGCTTTCCGTTATATCGCCCCGCTGTCATCGTTGACGGAGGCGCGCACAAAGGATACTTCACGCTCTTTGCGGCGCGACACGCTGGCGCAGGCAGTCGCATCCTGGCAGTCGAGCCCCATCCTGAAAACGCAGCGACGCTTCGCAGAAGCGTGCAGGTCAACGATGCCGGTGGGTCGAGTGTCACCATCGTAGAGGCTGCGCTTGCGACTCGCAGCGAACCCGTTCATCTCGAGGTGGGAGCTAGCTACAACCACCACATCGTCAGCCGGCACGAGCCACATATCGCGCGACGCGTCGCCGTCCGAGCCGTGACGCTTCCAACGCTGCTCGATGAGCACGACCTGGACGCTGTAGACTTTCTGAAGCTCGATATCGAAGGGGCTGAGTACGAGGTGCTGTACGGGCTCGCATCCCATGAACTGCAGCGCATCCAGTACCTCTCCCTCGAGTTCCATGACACGGGTCGTTCCAGCCACACGGGTGAGACTCTTAGGATATGGCTGCGTAAGCACGGTTACGCGGTCCGAGTCCGTCACGCGCCGTCTCGGCAGGATCGCAACTACGGAGCTTTGTGGGCATGGCGTCGGTAGGATTTTCACCCGCAGCAGTGCCGAACCGCCGTAGGTTTCTTGTCTTCGGTAGCGCTTCCATGACCCTCCTCGACCTATGGCCGACACCTCCTCGTCCTCGTCTTCGCCCGCCGCACCCGCCACGACGACCTCGTTGCGTACCCACCCTGTCCGCTTTGTCACGGCCGCGAGCCTCTTCGACGGGCACGACGCCGCGATCAACATCATGCGGCGCATCCTCCAGCAGCAGGGCGCGGAGGTGATCCACCTCGGCCACGACCGCTCGGTGCTCGACCTCGTGGAGACGGCCATCCAGGAGGACGCCGACGGCATCGCGGTGTCGTCCTACCAGGGCGGCCACAACGAGTACTTCCGCTACATGGTGGACCTCCTGCGCGAGCGCGGCGCGGGCCACATCCGTGTCTTCGGCGGCGGCGTGATCGTCCAGGACGAGATCGACGCGCTCGAAGCCTACGGCGTGGCGAAGATCTACTCGCCGGAGGACGGCATGCGGCTCGGCCTCGAAGGCATGATCGCGCACATGATTTCGGTGGCAGGGGATAGGGAATCGGGGATGGGGGATAGGGAAGGAGACGGGGAATCGGAGAGTCGGGGAGACGAGGAGCGAGCGACTAGTGACTGGCGACTGGCGACTAGCGAAGAAGGGGATAGGGGGATCGGGGATAGGGATGAAGGTGGCGAGCGTGAAACACGGCTACACGGCCAAACAGCTACACGGCCGCACACCTCTGATGTCCAGGCCGTCGCCCAGGCACTCACCGCCGTCGAACTCAAAGCCACCGAGCCCGGTGGCGATGGAGCCGACCCGCACCTGACCCACGACCCACGACCCGCGACCCGCGACTTCGCCCCTGTCCTCGGCATCACGGGCACGGGCGGCGCGGGCAAGTCGACGCTCACCGACGAGCTCGTCCGGCGCTTCCTCACCGACTTCGACGACCTGCACGTCGCGATCCTGTCGGTGGACCCCACCCGGCGGCGCACGGGCGGCGCGCTCCTCGGCGACCGCATCCGGCTCAACAGCCTCTACGGCGACCTCGCCCGCACCCCCACGTCTGAGGGGGGCGACGGCAACGCCCGCGTCTACATGCGCTCGTTCGCTACGCGCCAGGCGCACCGCGCGACCAGCCAGTCGCTCCGCGCCGCCATCGGCGTGTGCCAGGCGGCGGGCTTCGACCTCGTGATCGTCGAGACGGCGGGCATCGGGCAGAGCGACACCGAGGTTGTGGACCTCGCCGACCTCACGCTCTATGTCATGACGCACGACTTCGGCGCGCCGACGCAGCTCGAAAAGATCGGGATGCTCGACCTCGCCGACGTGGTGGCGCTCAACAAGTTTGAGCGGCGCGGCTCCGCCGACGCCCTCCGCGCCATCCAGAAGCAGATGCAGCGCAACCGCGCCGCCTTCGACCGCGGCCCCGACGCGATGCCCGCCTTCCCCACGATGGCCGCGCGCTTCAGCGACCCCGGCGTGACGGCGCTCTACCTCCACCTCCTCGACCGCCTCAACGACGCCCACGCCTTCGGGCGCACCTCGGCCACGTATGACCCCGACGCGCTGCCGCCGATGGACCCGGAGGCGCTCGCCATCCTGCCGCCGAAGCGCCAGCGCTACCTCGCTGAGATCGCCGACACGTGCCGGACGTACCACCAGCACGTCGAGCAGCAGGCCGCCCTTGCTCGCAAGTGGGGCGAGGTCGTCGGAGCACGCCAGCAGGTCGAAGACTGGGCCCCGGCCGACGCTGCGCAGCTTATCGCACGTCTCGACGCCATGGTCGAGCACTGGTGGAACCAGCTCGACACACGGAGCCGCCATCTGCTCGAACGCTGGGACGAGAACGTCGAGCGCTACCGAGCCGACGAGTTCGTCTACCAGGTACGTGGGCGCGACATCCGCCAGCCGCTCACGCACACGACGCTCTCCGGGACGAAGGTGCCGCGCGTGGCGCTCCCGCGCTACTCCGACGAGGGCGACCGGCTCCGCTTCGCGCTCCTCGAAAACTTGCCGGGTTACTTCCCCTACACCGCGGGCGTCTTCCCGCTCAAGCGCACCGGCGAGGACCCGACGCGCATGTTCGCGGGCGAGGGCAGCGCCGAACGCACCAACCGCCGCTTCCACCTCGTCTCCGAGAGCATGCCCGCCGCGCGCCTCTCGACGGCGTTCGACAGCGTCACGCTCTACGGCCGCGACCCGCACGAACGGCCCGACATCTACGGCAAGGTCGGCAACGCAGGCGTCTCGGTCTGCACGCTCGACGACATGAAGAAGCTCTATTCCGGCTTCGACCTCTGCGCGCCGACCACGTCGGTGTCGATGACGATCAACGGCCCCGCGCCAATGCTCCTGGCGATGTTCATGAACACCGCCATCGACCAGCAAGTCGAGCGCTACCTCCAGGAGGAAGGCCGCGTCCCCGAGGCCAAGGCCGTGCTGGCGAAGCGCGCGCGGCGGAAGTACGTCCCCTACGGCCCCGACGGCATCGCCGAAGGCCTGCCGCCCAACCACGACGGCTTCGGACTTGGGCTGCTCGGCATCTCAGGCTCGGAACTCGTGGACGAGGGCGTGCTGAGCCAGGAGGAGTACGACGACCTCGCCGCGCGGGCGCTCGCCTCCGTGCGCGGCACCGTCCAAGCCGACATACTCAAGGAGGACCAGGCGCAGAACACCTGCATCTTCTCAACGGAGTTCGCGCTGCGGATGATGGGCGACATCCAGCAGTACTTCATCGACCACGGCGTCCGCAACTTCTACAGCGTCTCGATCTCGGGCTACCACATCGCCGAGGCGGGCGCGAACCCAATCACGCAGCTCGCCTTCACGCTCTCGAATGGCTTCACGTTCGTGGAGTACTACCGCGCGCGCGGCATGGACGTGGACGCGTTTGCGCGCAACCTGTCGTTCTTCTTCTCGAACGGCATGGACGCCGAGTACGCCGTCCTGGGACGCGTCGCCCGCCGCATCTGGTCGGTGGCGATGCGCGACCTCTACGGGGCCAACGACCGCAGCCAGAAGCTGAAGTACCATATCCAGACGTCCGGCCGCAGCCTGCACGCGCAGGAGATCGACTTCAACGACATCCGCACCACGCTCCAGGCGCTGATGGCGATCTACGACAACTGCAACAGCCTCCACACCAACGCCTACGACGAGGCGATCACGACGCCCACCGAGGAGTCCGTCCGCCGCGCGATCGCCATTCAGCTCATCATCAACCGCGAACTCGGCCAGGCGAAGAACGAGAACCCGCTCCAGGGCAGCTTCCTCATCGACGAGTTGACCGACCTCGTCGAAGAAGCGGTGCTTGTCGAGTTTGAGCGGATCAGCGAGCGCGGCGGCGTCCTCGGCGCGATGGAGACGATGTATCAGCGCGGCAAAATCCAGGAGGAGTCGATGGTCTACGAGCACCAGAAGCACACCGGCGAGCTTCCCGTCGTGGGCGTGAACACGTTCCAGAACCCGAACGGCACCGCGCACGAGCAGACGGTCGAGCTGATGCGCTCCTCAGACGACGAGAAGCAACACCAGATCCGCAACCTCCGCGCCTTCCAGGACCGCTACGCCGACCGGTCCGAGGCGGTACTGGCGCACCTGAAGGACGTGGCGCTCGGCAGTAATGGACAGGGCGGCAACACGTTCGCGGCGCTGATGGACGCCGTCCGCGTGTGCTCGCTCGGCCAGATCACCGAGGCGCTCTTCGAGGTCGGTGGGCAGTACCGGCGGAACATGTAGGCATGGCGGAGCGAGCGGCGTCTGCGTACGTTGTGGCTCCGTCGTCCGCAACTGTCCGTGCCCGCCATGCCTGCTGTCGTCCAGCGCCACCGGCGCTACACCGAGGAGGAGTACCACGAGATCGACCGCAACGCGCCGGACGGGGTGCGCTACGAGTTCTGGGACGGCATAATCTGGCCCGTCAACGGCTACGAGCCCGACGGCATCACGGCCATGGCGGGAGCGGAGCCGGAGCACAACCAACTCAAAGACAACATCTGTCGTGAGCTTGGAAATCGCCTGACGCGCCGAGGCTGCCGCGTACTATCCTCGGACCAAAAAGTGACCACAGGCGAGGCCGGTCGCTACTTCTACCCCGATGTCGTGGTGGCATGCCGCCCGGAGTACGACGACAGCCGCCCCCGCATCCTGCTCAACCCTGAACTGATCGTCGAGGTGTCGTCGGAGTCGACGGCCGAGGTAGACCGGGG
>JBCCLD010000290.1:0-6063 GCA_039027055.1 Bacteroidota bacterium | reverse complement strand
TCGACATTCGAGGTTCCAGCGGATCCTACCAAGGCGACGCGGCCTCGCCCGGGTTCTGGCGTGCCGAGTCCGGCTCCATGACCTTCACCTACCACGGCGTGGACGGCGTCGCCGGATCGTTCGACATCCAGTTCTCCGAGTTCCTTCTCAGCGAGGGGCAAGCCCGGGCATTCCGATCGGTCGGCACGTTCGAAGCGATCTACCTCGAACTGTAACCAGCCCGGCCTGGTAAGCAGGTGAGCATACGATCTGCGGTACATCTCCGCTGCGAGGCACAGCCCTCACCCCCTGATTGTACGTCTGTCACGACGCACAAGCGGTCCCCCTCGCGCTTGAGAGGGACAGTCCGAGGAACGGAGGCGACACAGGATAGGGGGTGGCGCGTCGAGCCAGAGGCCACAAAACGAGTGAACAGGTGCTTATTTGGCGCTCTCTGGAAGCACTCGAGCGCCTATCACTCGTGCGCCTGTTCGAGACGCCGGAGGACGAGCGAGGCAAGCTGAATTGCGTCGACCCGGTTCGTCGCGCGGATCTCGGCAGACGGACCCGCTCGCATCGCCACGAGGTCTTCGCCTGGATCGAAATGATCCACCTCCACGCTCATGATCGCCTTGCCGGCGCGCACCTTCACCGCGGAGTTGGCTTCACGCACGCGCCCGATGAGTGGCAGATCAGTAACGCGCACCGTCCCGTCGTAGCGCGCCTCATCGCCGAGGTGCTCGACGAGGTCAAAGTCGGCATAGCGGCGTTCAAATGTTTGGCGCGCCTCGATGGCCGTGTCAAACACTTCGAGGCGCGTCAACGACGCCGTACCAGGAAGTGCACCGCTCCAAGTGTAGCGGCATGTACCCCCTAGGTTGGTGCGCTGTAAGTCTCCCGCATCTGTCCCAACGACTTGGCTTACCAGGTCGGGGAGTAGCAGAGCACAGGGCGATGACGACTGCAGTGCCTGACGTGCCTCGGTGGCGTCCGCAGGCGTAGCCACAGGCACGGTCTCGACGGGCACAGTTTTCGGAGGCAACGTCTCGGTTGACGTTCCCGTCCACGCCTCGCATCCAAGAAGGAGCAGGGACCACACGAGAACAGACGGACGCACGAAGAGGGACGGGCGCATGACCACAGGGAGAACGAGAGTGAAGAGCGCGCATGCGCGTCCAAGCCCTACACCAGTCGTATTCCTACGCCGTTTACCGCTGCCCGATGGTGCACGCTCGTGTCACGCACCGCATGAAAATGCCCGGCCTCATGATCGAAGCGACGCTCTTGCACGACGAGCCTTTCGGCGTCGATGCGGCACCAGTTGTAGTAGTTCGTACGGCTTCCTTCTACCTCACGGGAGCGGTTGCTTGTTGCCGTCCCCGCGCTTGCGATCACGAGTCGATGCGCTCTACCGTCTGCAGCGGTGACTTCCAGTTGAGCCACGGTGGATTTGTGGATGTGACCACAGAGAATGAGGTCTACGCCAGCGTCGGCCACCGTTTTCAGCGTTTGTGCCGCCCCCAGCGCAATGTCGTGTTCACCTAAGGCGTCCAAGTGCACCATGTGATGGTGTACCACGAACACGCGATAGGCGTCTTGAGGCTGCTCTTTGAAATACGACACAATCTGTGCGCGATGCAGGTCCTGCAGGAACCCGCCCTTGATGGTCCTTCCGTGCGCCGAGTTGAGTCCGAGCACGGCAAGCGACGGGAGGCCTGCCCGCGTGGCTTCAAACGTGGGGGCTAGGTCGTCTGTGACGTAGCGCTGGTATTTCCGAACGGGTCGATAGACACGCTCGACGGGATTGTGCCACCACGCCGTCACGTCGTGGTTGCCCGGCACCACAAGTACGGGGGCCGTGAATCGGTCGAGGAATGCGCGAGCGGCCAGGAACTGCCACCGCCGAGCCCGCTGCGTCAGGTCGCCAGACACAACGACCAGGTCCATGCGCGCGGCATTGACTTCCTCAACCAGGGCGTCGACGATGGAAGGGCTGTCGATACGGCCGAAGTGGACGTCCGAGAGGTGCGCGAGTCGATAGGTAGGCTGAGACATGGTGTACACACGCAAACGCGCCGCCTGCGATCCACAGACGGCGCGTTCGGAGACGGGTGGAATCGACGTGTTATTCCGGCTGGCGGCGACGCTCCGTCGGACCCATGCTGACGGGCACGCCAACGGTGCCCCACTTGAGCGCGAGCGTCGCGGAGTCGCCCGCCACGTTCTCGAAGCTGTAGGTCAGCTGCTCCGTGTGTGCGACCTCCATGGGTGTCACCTCGACGCGCAGCTGGTCCTGGCTGGCGTCGTAGTTGTAGGCCCCCCATTGGTCGGCCGTCCTGTTGAAGATCACCGTCCAGGAGTCTTCGTTGGGAATCGTGAAGAGCGCGTAGGTGCCCGCGGGTAGTTCTTCCCCTTCGACCATCAGCGGAGCGGAGGTGCGGATGACGGTGGCCTCGTTGGCCCCTGAGCGCCAGACCTTGCCGTAGGCTTCAAGCGCCTCGCCCTCCGGTCCAAAGAGGGTGCGCCCCTTCACGCTAGGGCGTCCGTAGAGCACGGTGACGTTGGTTGTTCCGACGGTCTGCATGATCATCGCGTTGGGGCTGACGCGCGTTTCTTCGCTCGAACGCGTCGGCATGTCCTGGGCGTACGTTGGCGCAGCGATCAGCAGCAGGAGGGAAAAGAGTGCAAGGATGCGCATGGCGGTGAGGGCCGGAGCCCCGGTTGGGTAGGGAGAGAAATGGAAAGCGGGGTCGAGGCGGAGGCTATTCGTGTCGGAGTGCTCCGTCTAGAGCAGCATCGTCATGGGCTGTTCGAGGTAGCCCTTGACGGTATTCAGGAACTGCGCGCCGGTCGCCCCGTCGATGGCGCGGTGGTCGCACGAGAGCGTGACCTTCATGCGCTTGCCGACCGCGAGTTCGCCGTCGTTGACGATAGGGAGGTCACGAATGCCACCGATGGCAAGGATGGCCGCGTTCGGCGGGTTGATGATCGCCGTAAACTCCTCGATGCCGAACATACCGAGGTTCGACGTGGTGAAGGTCGAGCCTTCCCAGTCCTGCGGTTGCAGCGTACGGTCACGCGCCTTGCTCGCAAGTTCGCGCGTGTCGGCAGCGATTTCCGAGAGGCCCTTGCGGTCCGCGTGACGCACGACCGGAGTGAGCAGCCCGTCTTCGATGGCCACGGCGATAGCGACGTGCACCTCCTTGTGGTAGCGCATCACGCCCTCGTCCTCGAGGTACGACGCGTTCATCGCAGGGTGCTGGCGCAACGCGAGCGCGCAGGCCTTCGTGACGAGGTCGTTGAACGACACCTTCGTCTTGCCCTGTGCCTGGCCGATCTCGTTGAGGCGCTTGCGGAAGCCCAT
Source organism: Bacteroidota bacterium (assembly GCA_039027055.1). GTDB lineage: Bacteria > Bacteroidota > Rhodothermia > Rhodothermales > Rubricoccaceae > JBCBEX01. The sequence goes on along the minus strand of JBCCLD010000290.1, from coordinate 2,720 downwards.
CGCCTCGCCCATATCCACGTCGATGGTGAGGTAGAAGTGCGGCGCGGTGAACTTGCTCTGGGCGAGGCGGCGCGCGATTGTCTTGCGCATCTGCGAGAGCTTCTGGTCCTCCGCAGCTGCCGTCGCCACGACGGGAGCGGCTACGGGCGCGGGCGCGCTCACCGGCTGGGCGACGGGCTGCGCAACGGGCTGCGCGACCGGCTCGGCCTTCGCTACCGGCGCTTCGCCACGGAGGGCGGCCTCCACGTCCTTCTTCACGATGCGACCTTCCGGACCGCTCCCGGAGAGCGTTGCGATGTCGATGCCTCCGTCCTCCGCCATCTTCCGTGCCAGGGGTGATGCTTTCACGCGGCCTCCTTCCTGGGCGGGCGCGACCGGGGCGCCATCGCCGCTAGGAGCCACTACCTCCGCAACGGGGGCAGCAGGTTCCGGTGCAGCCTCCGCGGCAGCCCCATCACCAGAACCGCCGTACTTCGCCAGCACGTCGTCGGCGCTCTCGCCTGCGTTGCCCAGCACGGCGATCAACGCGCCTATCGGGACGCCTGCGCCTTCCTCGACGACCTTCTTGAGCAGCACGCCGTCGTCGTAGACCTCCAGGTCCATCGTAGCCTTGTCCGTCTCGACCTGCGCGATCACGTCGCCGGCGGACACGCTGTCGCCTTCTTCTGCGAGCCACGCGACGAGGACGCCCTCCTCCATCGTGTCGCTCATCTTGGGCATTTCTACGGCGATCGCCATAATTCAAAAGGGAAATGGAGAATGCAAAAAGGAAGGTGCGAATCAACTAGGTGATGAGGCTGAGAGCATGGGGTCGCTACCACATTTTCGCCTTTCGCCTTCATCATTTTGCCTTGCGGCTAGTTCACGTACATGACGCGCTTGGCGGCAGCGATGGTGTCGTCCACCGAGGGCATCCACGCTTCGATGAGGTTCTTGGCGTAGGGCGCGGGGACGTCCTTGGCCGTGACGCGTGCGACGGGCGCGTCGAGGTAGTCGAAGGCGCGCTGCTGGATCTGGAAGCCGACCTCCGAAGCGATACCGCCGAAGGGCTGGCACTCGTCTACGATGACGAGGCGGTTGGTCTTCTTCACCGAGTCGATCACGGCGTCAAACGGGAACGGACGGATCGTGCGCGGGTCGATGACCGTCGCCTCGTAGCCTTGCTTGCTGAGCTCCTCGGCGGCCTCCATCGCGAGCCAATACGACTTCGAATGCGCCACGATGGTCACGTCGTCGCCCTCGCGGGCAATGCGCGCCTCACCGATCGGGATCGTGTAGTCGGCGGCGTCGGACACCTCACCCTTCATCCCAAACATCAGTTCGGACTCCATGAACAGCACGGGGTCGTCGTCACGGATCGCGGACTTGAGCAGCCCCTTCGCGTCGTCCGGGTTCGATGGTGCGACGATCTTGAGGCCGGGTACGTTAGCGTAGAACGGCTCGGTCGAGTTAGAGTGCGTAGCCGCAAGCTGGCCCGCGGCACCGTTGCCGCCGCGGAAGACGATCGGCACCTTGAGTTGGCCGCCGGACATGTAGCGCATCTTGGCCGCGTTCGAGACGATCTGGTCGAACGCCACGAAGGCGAAGTTCCACGTCATGAACTCGACGATCGGCCGCAGGCCCATCATGGCTGCACCGATACCCAGGCCGGAGAAGCCGTTCTCCGAGATCGGCGTGTCGATGATACGCTTCGGCCCGAATTGGTCGAGCATGCCCTGCGACACCTTGTACGCGCCGTTGTATTCGGCGACTTCCTCGCCCATGAGGAATACGTTCTCGTCGCGCTCCATCTCCTCGGTCATTGCCGCCCGAAGCGCTTCGCGAAATTGCAGTTCAGCCATGTTGGTTGTCGTGGGTATAGGGTCGTGTGTCGAGGGTCAGGTGAAGCTTGGCGCAGCATCATAGAGACCCTCGACCCATGACCCGCGACACTGGACCACCGCTACGAAATAAACGGGTAGTCGTCCTGGACGTAGACGTCTTCGTACATCGTCTCAACGGGCGGGTACGGGCTGTTCTCGGCAAACTCGACGGCGTCGAGCACGACCTGCTTGACCTCCGCGTCGATGGTGTCGAGCGCGTCGTTGTCGGCGAGCTTGTGCTCCAGCATGTAGGCCTTGAGACGGACGATGGGGTCCTCGTCTTTCTTCGCCTCCATCTCCTCTTTGGTGCGGTACTTCTGCGGGTCCGACATCGAGTGGCCGCGGTACCGGTAGGTCCGCATGTCCACCATGAAGGGTTTGCCTTCACGGGCCTCATCGGTGATGTCCTTCATGGCCTTGTAGACCGTGAAGACATCCATCCCATTGATGAGGACGCCGCCCATGCCGTAGGGGTAGCCCTGCTTGTAGAGGTCCACGTCGCCGCGCGAGCGCTCGACAGAGGTACCCATCGCGTACTTGTTGTTCTCGCAGATGAGTAGTGCCGGGAGGTCGTACAGCGCCGCGAGGTTGGCCGCCTCGTGGAAGCTACCCTGGTTGATCGCGCCGTCGCCGAAGTAGGTCAGGCTCACGCCGCCCGTCTCCTTGTACTTGCACGCGAACGCGAGCCCTACGCCGACCGGGATCTGCCCGCCGACGATGCCGTGACCGCCGTAGAAGTGCTTCGAGATGTCGAAGAAGTGCATCGAGCCGCCCTTGCCACGCGAGGAGCCGTCGATCTTGCCGAAGAGCTCGGCCATGCAGGCGTTCGGGCTCATGCCGCGCGCGAGGCCGAGGCCG
>JBCCLD010000289.1:0-6088 GCA_039027055.1 Bacteroidota bacterium | reverse complement strand
GGTCTCGGGAGCAAAGTGCGTGGGCACGTCATCCTAGGCAACTCTCGTGTATGACCTATTGCACCTCTCCGCCAGCGAATCATGGCACGCACGTCTCAGCTACAAACTCGTTTCCACCGCATCGTCACAGCGGGCGTTCTCGCCGTCGCTGCTCTATGGGCGAGTGGATTTGCAGACCCGCCTCGGGCTTTCATCATCGGAGCATTCTCGCATGTGGCTCCCGGTACCCTTCCAGCAGGGTGGGCCACGATGCCGCTCGGCAACACGCCACGTAGCACCTACGCTACGGTTGAGAAGAATGGGATCACCGTCGTACAGGCCCATGCTGATGACTCCGCCTCGGGCTTGGTGCGGAGAATCACGATTGACCCGCATGATTTTCCTGTGCTTGAGTGGCGGTGGAGAGCGGAGGGCGTCTTGGAGAGCGGCGACGTTAGAAAGAGACGGGGCGACGACTATCCCGCCCGGATCTACATCACCTTTGACTACGATCCGTCCAACCTGTCTACCTCCGAATGGCTGAAGTACCGGGCTGCTCAGGCGCTCACAGCACACGACATCCCGTTGCGTGCGCTGAGCTACATCTGGTCGAATGAACAGCGGGACGACGTCCCGGTGCCGAATCCGTTTACCAACTGGGTGATGATGGTGCCAGTGGAGGGAGGGCAGGAGAACGTCGGGCGCTGGGTCGTCGAGCGACGCAACATCGTCGAGGATTACCGCCGTGCGTTCGGCGAAGACCCCCCCGCGATCACCGGGATTGCCCTCATGACCGACGCGGACAACACAGGCGAATCCGTGACGGCCTACTACGGCGACCTTGTTTTACGGAGCGAGTAGGTCACGTGGCAACGCCCAACTGGCTGAGAAGCCCATAGATCGCGACACCGAAGGCGACGCTCACGTTGAGGGAGTGCTTGGCGCCGAACTGTCGAAGTTCCAACGCGGCGTCACAGCGGTCCAGCACAGCCTGTTGCACCCCCTCGACTTCGTTGCCGACGATGAGCGCAACGGGCCCGTGTGTTGGCGATAGCTCGCTGAGAAACGTCGGCGAGACCGTCTGTTCGAGGGCTAGCAGGAAATACCCGCGGGCTCGCAAGCTCGCGAGGAGGGGCACCAGGTCCGCCTCGTAGCTCCACGGTACGCTGTCTTCGGCACCGAGGCTTGCCTTGGTGACGGCGCGATGGCCAGGGGTGGGCGAGATCCCCGTCAGGTAGACGTGCTCGACGCGCGCGGCGTCGGCGGTGCGCAAGATGGAGCCGACATTGTGAGCAGAGCGTACCTGGTCCACGACAACCACAATGGGGTGTCGCGGGAGCGCGCGGAGCTGCTCTTCGTTTGGCCGCTTGATCTCGTCGAGACGCAGCTTCCGTAGGGAAGGCGTTGAGTGAGCCGAGTGGTCGTCCTGCGTCACGCCTCGTTGCTGTCGCTACGTAGTTCGAGGAGAACAGGAGCCGTGCCGCTTTGGATCATCCCAATCGTGCGGGCCGCCCCCTTGGACAGATCAATGACTCGGTCGCCCACGAATGGGCCGCGGTCGTTGATGCGTACCACAACGGACTCGCCAGTACGAAGGTTGGTCACCCGCACGTGCGAACCGAAGGGCAGCGTCCGGTGCGCTGCAGTGAGTCCGTTCATCCGAAAGGTCTCGCCGTTGGCGGTCAAATTGCCTTCGAAGCCCGGACCGTAGTAGCTCGCCTCACCCTCGCCAAGTGAGCGAAATGCAGGGCGCTCCGTGGGAGGCGTCGTGCGAAGCAGCGGAGCCGCGACGGTACGAGCAGGAGCCTGAAGCCCTAATTCGTCCGCGACGGTGCCAGGAGCAACGTCAGCCGTGACGAGTCCCAAGCTGACCATGCCCAGAAGCGCCAGCAACGCACAGGCGGCGCGGAACCTCATCGCGAAGGAAGCGGAGTTCATCCAGTTGGAAGTGCGTCAGCAGAACCCAACCCTCTAGCCAGTCATTCGGTCTGGCGGTTCGCGAGCTCTCGGGAGGCCGAAGCGCCAAACAACGGGAATCTTGTGGATTGGATGAGGGGGTCCAATCAAGCACCGGCTTCCTTCGTTCCAGCGCTCGGAAGGGCTGCGTGATCAGCGTACCTTCTTCGTGCACGCTTCCACGCTCCGCCTCGAAGCGTTCATCGCCGCGCCGCGGCTCCTTCACATTCGCGCTTTCGTAGGCGCCTGCCCATGCTTCGTTCTCCCGTTTCTCGCTTCGCCCTCCTGGCTGCTCTTTCACTCAGTCTAGGAGGTTGCACCGCACTGCAACAGATCGTTTCCCTTCAGAATGTCGCTTTTGCGCTGAACAGCACGACCGGCACGGAGGTGGGAGGCATTCCGCTATCGAGCCTGCAGAACTATGGCGATCTCAACCCGATCCAGGTCGTCCAACTAGGCGCCGCTGTGACTCGAGGCGAGCTGCCGTTGGAGTTCACCCTCATGGTCGATGCCACGAACCCCGAGAGTAATGCGACGGCTGCCCGCCTGGTCAATTTCGACTGGACGCTGTTCCTCGATGGCAGCGAGACGGTAAGCGGTACCTACAACAACGAAACGCTGCTTCCTCCGGGACAGACTGTCGGCATCCCGCTTGACATACGGCTCGACCTCATCCAGTTCTTCGGCAATAGCCTGCCGGATCTGTTCGACCTCGCTCTCGCTGTGGCGGACCTAGGCGGAAGCAGCAAGGAGGTGCGGTTGCAGGCCACGCCTAGCGTCAACACCTCATTGGGACCCATCCGGTATCCAGGCGCGATCACCATCGTCAAAGCCGACGTCGGAGGATGATCGTTGCCATTGATGGCCCGGCTGGTTCGGGAAAAAGCACGACAGCCCGCCTCGTGGCGCGGCGCCTCGGCTGGCTCTATCTCGACACGGGGGCGATGTATCGGGCCGTCGGTCTAGCGTTTCTTCGCGCGAAGGCCTCCTACAATGAGGAGGGTACCGCTGAGGTGCTGCCAGGCCTCGACCTCCGTGTCAATCCGGACGATGATCGGATGCGCGTTCATTTGAGGCAGGAAGACGTTACCGGTGCGATCCGTACGCCGGAGGTGGGTGAGGCGGCAAGCCGCGTGTCGTCCTTACCTCAGGTTCGCGCGGCACTGCTGGACGTGCAGCGCGAGACGGCGCGGCGTCTGGTCGCTGAAGGGGGCGGCGTGGTACTCGACGGGCGCGATATCGGTACGGTGGTGTTCCCTGACGCCGACCTCAAGGTGTTCATGGAGGCCGACCTCGATGCGCGGGCGGGACGGCGGCATTCGGAACTGGTAGCGAAGTGCGACGCACATGGGCGGACGCCGCCGACGTTCGCTGTGGTGCGCGCCGAGATTGCCGAGCGCGACGCACGGGATCGCCGCCGCACCCACGCGCCGCTGCGCCGCGCAGATGACGCGGTTGCCTTGGACACGACGACTCAGTCAATCGACCAGCAAGTCGAACACGTTCTTCACCTTATAGCGGAACGCGGTGGGCCGTCTGTCATTTAGCCGTTTCCCCCTTTCGTGAACCCCCTCATGCTCGAGGTTTGCGCTGGGGGTTCGTTCGCCGCCGCTCTAGCTGAGAGGAGAGTCGGCAGCGCGCTTCTCCATCTAGACCCTTTTAGGCCGGTCGGCACCTCTCACCCGGTAGTCCGGGACCGTCCGTGCTAGGAACATGCTAATGTCCAACGAGACCAACACCCCCAATCCTGAGACTGCCGACGCCCCCATCGCTGGAGGAGACGGCAGCCCCGTCGAGGAGGCCACCGAGGCTGTCGCGGCAGCTACTGATTCCACTGCTGAGGACGTGACAGAAGTCTCTGCAGAAGTGCCTGCAGAAGTGCCTGTCGCAGAGCCCGCCGCAGAAGCAGCAGAGCCTCTTGCCGAAGTCGCCGCCGAGGCCACCGAGGAGGCCGCTGACGCAGCGCCCAAGACGGAAGTGGAGGCGGCCCTGGAGGCCAAGGCCGAAGAGGCCCCCGAGGCCATCTCTGAAGCCGTCGCCGCCGTCGTCCCGCCCGAGGAGCCGGGCGACGACACCCGCGTCCTCGACGAAAAAGTCGATGACGCTATCGAAGCCGTCAAGGAAGAATTCGGCGAGATCAACACGGACCGCGAGGACGTCGCGCCCGCCGTTGAGACGGCCTCGCTGACCGCCGTGGACGACGCCGATGCGCTCGTGCACACCGGCGGCCGCCTCGGCTACACCGGAGAGATCCAGGGCCGCTCGATCACCCTCGCCGAACTCGAGGCGCTGGAGAACCAGCGCACCCCCGACGACGCTGAGGACAAGGACGCGCAGCTGCTCGCCCTCTACGAGTCGTCGCTCTCCTCCGTCAGCGAGAACGAGATCGTCACCGGCCGCATCGTCGCGATGAGCGACAAGGAGTACGTCATCGACATCGGCTTCAAGTCGGACGGCGTCATCGGCAAGAACGAGTTCGACGAGGAGCTGGAGATAGGCACGGAGGTCGACGTCTACGTAGACCGCCTCGAAGACCGCCGCGGCCAGCTCATCCTCTCGAAGACCAAGGCCGACGACCTCCGCCGCTGGCAGACCATCGACGAGGCGTTCGAGAACGGGGGCGTGCTCGAAGGCACCATCATCCGCCGCATCAAGGGCGGCATGATCGTGAACCTCCTCGGCGCGGAAGCCTTCCTCCCGGGCAGCCAGATTGACGTCCGCCCCGTGCGCGATTTCGACGTCTATCTCGGCAAGACGATGGAGTTCAAGGTCGTCAAGACCAACCCCGCCAACGGCAACGTCGTGGTGAGCCACAAGGCGCTCATCGAGAAGGACCTGCTCGAACAGCGCAAGCAGATCCTCGACACGATGGAGCCGGGCCAGGTGCTCGAAGGCATCGTCAAGAACATCACCAACTTCGGCGTCTTCATCGACCTCGGTGGCGTCGACGGCCTGCTCCACATCACCGACCTCTCGTGGGGCCGCGTCGGCCACCCGAGCGAAGTGGTGGAGCTTGACACGAAGATGAACGTGGTCGTGCTCGACTACGACAAGGAGCGCCAGCGTATCTCGCTGGGCTACAAGCAGCTTCTGCCGCACCCCTGGGAGAACATCGAAGAGAAGTTTGCCGAGGGTCAGGAGGTCGAGGGCCGCGTGGTCTCGATCACCGACTACGGCGCGTTCGTCGAACTGGAGAAGGGCATCGAGGGCCTCGTCCACATCTCGGAGATGTCCTGGACGGAGCACATCAAGCACCCCACCCAGAAGGTGCAGCTCGGCCAGATTGTCCCGGTCAAGATTCTCCGGATCGACACCGAGGACAAGAAGATCTCGCTGGGCATGAAGCAGCTCGAGCCCGATCCCTGGGAGGGCATCCTCGACCGCATGCCGGTCGGCTCGGTCACCCGGGGCGAGGTGCGCAACCTCACCAACTTCGGGGCCTTCGTCGAGATCGAGCCGGGCATCGACGGGCTGGTGCACGTCTCGGACCTCTCGTGGACGAAGCGGGTCAAGCACCCGAGCGAAGTCGTAACGAAGGGCGACCAGATCGAAGTGCAGATCCTCGACATCGACGTCGCCAAGCGGCGGATCTCGCTGGGCCACAAACAGGTGCAGACCGACCCGTGGCAGCAGTACGCAACCGCCTACGCCGTCGACACGGACACGCCTGCGAAGGTGACGGACGTGAACGGCTCGGGCGTGGTTGTGGAGCTTCCGCTGGAGGCCGAGGGCTTCGTCCCGGCGAGCCATCTGGAGCGCCAGGGCGACCCGACCCAGACGTACGCCATCGGCGACGAACTGGACCTCCGCGTGATCCGTCTCGACCGGAACGATCGCCAGATCATCCTTTCGGAGACGGCGAAGCGCATGGCCGCCCAGCGCGCCGAGCGCAACGCCGAGCGCGCCGAGAAGTCGAAGGCCTACCAGGATGAGCAGCGCGCCGTCCGCGATTACCAGAAGTCGTCGAGCGGTCCTGCCACGCTGGGTGAGCTCTCGGGCCTCGCCGCCCTCCGCGACCAGCTCGCGGCAGAGGAGGAGGCCTACGAGGACTTCGATGAAGACGAATAGGTCGGAATCGTAGGCGCTCGCCTTCAACCAGCCCCAAGGCTATAGCGGCGGCTCCCAATCCGGGGGCCGCCGCTTTCTGTTGCGC
>JBCCLD010000288.1:0-6121 GCA_039027055.1 Bacteroidota bacterium | reverse complement strand
GTCGCCGCACCGCCCTCTGCGAACCCTATCACTTCCTCGGAGGCTATTCGTATGGGCAATTGTGCCTCAGCACGTAGTCCAGCGTCCAGCCGAACGTTGGACGTGGCAATGCCCAGACGAGGACGAATCGCCACGTGCTCGCCGATGCCGAACCGTGGGCGGACGCCTACGTAGGCTCCTTGGACGCGGTTATACCACAACTCGACGCTCTCGCTGACGCGAGGCAGCGGAGGTGCAAGTGCGTCGGTGACGGGGGCTTCTTCTGGGGCAACCTCCACAGGAAGCGGGACATAGTACCGGAGCAATCCTTCGGGGATCAGTGAAGCGCGCAGCGGACGCGTGCCTTCCCGTAGTACCCGTGCCTCGTCGTCGTCCAGGGGAGCGAGGGTACGACCCGGCGCGTATACGTCTCGGCCCCGATAGATGCCGGAAGGCTCGACCGTGCGCATCCTGCCTGCGAACAGGCTGTCGCTCCCGATCGCACCAGGGCGACGGCTCGTAACGACGGTCGTCTGATAGGTCCGCACCGTCGGAAGGAACGCGCCGGGAACGCCTACGTCGACGCGCCCAGCCACCTCGAAGCGATCAGGCAGCCACAGCGTATCGCCGAAAACAGGGTCGTCCACGTCGGTTGGGGCGAACGTCTGGCGGTAGGTCGCAGCCCAGTCTTCCACGGGCGGCTCCTTCTCAAGCGTGGCCGATGGGCGGAGCTCGACCTCGGCGAACACGTAGAGACTGTCCACTACGCGCAGCCGCCCCTCAAGTGCAGACGCGAGCGGCGAACGGGGCCGTATCGACACTTCCCAAAGCACGCGCCCGTCTTCTTCGATACGGTCGCCGACCCGGAACGTGTAGACCGAGAGCGCATCGGGATGCGTCGGTCCGATGAAGCGGAAGCCGTCCACGACTAGCTCGTCGTCGAGATAGAAGTCGGGGACGGGAACGACTTCGGCGTAGCGGAACGCGCGGCCTCCCGGGCGACGATGCCGGGCGAGCACGATCTCGCGGCGGCTCCCTCCCGCTCCAGCCCGACTCGGTCGTACGTAGACATCGCTCAGGGACTCTTCGATGCGGATCACCTCGCCACGCCTGCGGAGCGTGAAGCGGGTGTAGTGCTCGGCGGTATACGGGTCTAGCTGCGCCCGCCGTACCTGCTTGCGCCGCACAACCTCACGCATCAGCGTCACCGCGCGGTTCTCGCCTGCCACATCGAGGCCATCGAGCTCGAATACGCGGGGTCGGAGCCGTAGGGTGGGTTCCAGCGCGTCGCCTGTGTCAATCGTCAGGCGGAGCGGTTCGTAGCCGAGGAACCGTACCTCGATGGTGGCGGGCAGGCTTGGCAGACGGAGTCGGAAGCGCCCGGCGGCGTCGGTTGTTGTGCCAACTTGCGCTTCTCCCACCCGAATCACCGAGGCCCCTGCCAGCGGCTGGTCGGCTTCGCCGACGACGATCCCCCGCACGGTCTGGCTCGCTGCTCCTTGCGCTGCGATCAAAGCAAGCAGGACGACGAGGACGCGAACGAGCATGGTGCGAAGGCGTGAACAGCGCCTCGACAACGGCCTAAGTACAAACGCTGAAGTTGTGTCGGGTCGGCGGTCCACTACCCAACCTCCAACGCAGGAAATTGGGGCTGATTAGACTGATTTGCGCCAAGTAGATCCGCCATGTTCAACGTGTTTGTACTTCGTGCTCCGACACAGCAATGCTGTCGGGATCTGTCGAGCCTGCACTGCCCGCTGCTGTGTTGGCCTCGTGTGCACAGTCGCATGCTCAGCCGTCCTCCTCAGGCGGGGCCTCACGGTCGCGCGCACGCTCGATGCGGCTGACTTCTGTGATGGTACACCCGATCGGGTTGCCATCTTCGTCCAAGTCGCGCGCGAAGAGATCGCGCACACGAAGCGTGCCCGTCACACGGACGTGGTCCTTGAGGCCAACGACCACGCTGTCGGCATCGAGGACCGTGGCGGGTTGGTAGCCTGTACCGTAGCCGCGCGCGTTGAGTTGGCTGGGGCCTCGTCCGTCTTCGATGAACGCCGTGAAGTAGCGACGCTCTGTCTCCACGTCGCCAGTGGGCGCGTCCACATTGGGGAGCAGCTTGATTTGGCACGACCGGCCACTCGGGGCCTGGCCTCCAGCCGAGCAGTAGAGCAGGCTGGGCTGCAAGTGCAAGACGCCCTCCACCGTCACGAGTTGGTCGTCGTACGGATAGGCGCAGGCCTCGTCGTACGCGACGGTCTGCGGCTCAGTACGCGCTGCGGTGTCCGACTCCGACAACGACGGCTGGCAGCCCAACAGAGCAAGCAGCGTCAGGCAGCTTGTCAGCCGAGCGTAGCGCATGAGCCTCCTCCGATGCCGCGTTAAAGCGCCGCCACGTCCATGGCGATGATTCCACACCCGACACGGGCACCAGCAGCACCCGAAGGCTGGCTCGACAGGTCGTCCTCGCCCGCGTGCACGATGAAGGCCTTGCCGACGATGCTCGTCTCCCCGTCGAGGCGTAGCACGGTGTCGGCAAAGGCGCCCTCGGCGAGTCCGTTGGCGTCTGCTTCGATGTTACCGAGGTCGCCTTTGTGTCGGGCGTCGGCCTCGTTGGACGGCGCGCCGTGTTCGTGTCCCTCGGGGTTAAAGTGGCCGCCTGCCGCGCCGCCTGGTGTGCCGTCCTCGCCGGGACCACAGTCGCCGTTGGCGTGGACGTGGAACCCGTGCAGGCCTGGCGTGAGACCGCTGAGTTGGTAGGCAACCGTTACGCCCTCGTCTCCCTCAGAAAAGGTGATCGTACCTGAGACCCCCGAACCGGCGAGCGGCGCGATCTCGACGGAGGCTAGTTGGGCGAGCGGTTCTGCGTCGGCGGCAGGAGCGGGCTCGTCGGAGGCAGCGGGCTCGGCGTCTGGGGTGGTACAGGCTGCGAGGACGAGGGCGATCAGGACCAGAGTCGGGACACGCATGGGTCGAGAGGGCATGGTGAGAGCGAGTGCGAAAGGCTTGAGCGGGCTGGTCGGCTACATGCCGGTGGTCGGCTACATGCCGGTGGTCGGCTACATGCCGATGGTCGGCTACATGCCGGTGGTCGGCTACATGCCGGTGGTGGCATGACGTGCCTACTCAAGTGCGGTCCAGCCGAGCGCCTCCAACCGCGCACGCTCGGACTTCTTGAGCGACAACACGATGAGATCGTACGAGTGGTCGATGAGTTTGCGCACGAGCGTGCCGTCCAGGCGGCCGTATTCGATGGTGTTCCAGTGTTGCTTGTTCATATGATAGCCGGGCTGCACGGCGTCGAAGCGCTCGCGCAGGGCAACGGCCCGTTCCGGCTCGCACTTTAGCGTTACCGTCCACGGTGGTCCATCGAGCCGGAGCAACGAAAACATCTTCCCACCAGCCTTTAAAACCAGCACCTCGTCTCCAAAGGGCATGCCTTCCGTCGCGTCGGGCTTGGAGAGGCAATAATCGCGGACCGTGTCAATAGTCATGCTCTGATGCGGGATTGGGATGCATGATTTGAGATGGGTAACCCAGGTTTCGCGCTTTGGATCGGCGGTGCGCTTCGGACGGCCTGAGGAGAGCAGGCAGGTTATGGAGCATCTGGTGCCCTCCACTCCCTCCTCACGCCCCCCTACCACATCGGAACGCTCGTTGATAGGGCACACATTTGAGTTGGGTATGTGTTGACGGAGTAGGCAACCAGCATCCCATGTCGCATAGCCAATATCCTTACGCCTCGCCGCTGGGGCCGCCGAAGAACTGGATCGGGCCGGCAGTCCCGTTCTCGCCGATGGGGCCAAACTGCGCCTCGTACTTGCTGATGTTGTCCTCGAGCGCCGCGAGCAGGCGCATGGCATGCTGCGGCGTAATGACGATGCGACTCTTCACGCGAGCCTTCGGCAACCCGGGCATCACGCGGATGAAGTCGAGGATGAACTCTTCGGGCGAGTGCGCGATCATCACAAGGTTGGAGTAGATCCCCTCGGCTTGCTCCTCGCGCAGCTCAATGTTGAGTTGCGGGTTCTTTGGCGCGTCGTCTGGGCGGTTGGCGTCGGACATGGACAGCGAGGCAAGCAATTGGGATCGGGAACCGAAGGTACGGCCCGCCCTTTGCCTGGTGCCTGCAACCTTGCCTCCACCCGCATGAAGTCTACCCGTCGCTTCGTCGTTCTGCTCGCCCTGTGCACGATCGCGGGACTGCCTGGCATTGCGCAGTCGCCGCTACCGATTCGCTGTGCCGACCTCTCGTTTGAAGACGAAGTCCTAGACGGCGGTGGGCAGTTCGGCGATGGCTCAGAAGGAGCACTCCCGCTGCTCGCCGAGGCCGGGGTGAACACGGTGCGCCTACGCCTATGGCATACGCCGGAGCCCGGCCGCGACGACCTCGCCGACGTGCTCGCGGCCGCCACCCGCGCCGATGCGCGTGGCCTCGACGTGCTTCTTGCGCTGCACTACTCGGACAGCTGGGCTGACCCTGGCAAGCAGACTACGCCGAGAGCCTGGGCTACGCTGTCGACCGAGTTGCTCCCGGACAGCGTGTACCGCTACACGCGTGACGTTCTCCTCGCGCTGCGCGATCAGGGCACCCCGCCACGGTACGTCCAACTCGGCAACGAGATCACGGTCGGCATGCTCTGGGACACCGGCCGGGTCGGTGGCGCGTTCGACACACCGGCGCAATGGGCACAGCTTGCCGAGCTCCTCACGCAGGGACGCGCCGCCGTCCACGACGTGCTCGGCGACGACGCCACCGTGGTACTCCATATCGACCGTGGGGCCGACCTTGCCGGGGCGACGTGGTTCTTCGACCGCCTGCGCCCCCTCTTCGGCGACTTCGACGTGATCGGGCTATCGTACTACCCCTGGTGGCACGGCGATCTCGACGCGTTCACCGCCACGCTCGACGGCCTCGCCGAGCGCTATGGCCTTCCGCTCTTTGTCGCCGAAACCGGGTACCCCTGGTCGCTTGGCTTCTTCGACGATACGAACAACCTCGTCGGCTTGCCCGAGCACGTGCTGCCTGGCTTCCCCGCCACGCCCGCTGGCCAAGCTGATTTTCTCGCCGCCGTGTCAACCACCGTGGCCGCGGTGCCCGGTGGCCTTGGGGTGTGCTACTGGGCCCCCGACTGGATCGTCGCGCCCACGTTGGGCTCGGCATGGGAAAACGTCGCGCTCTTCGACGACGAGGGGCAGCTACTCCCGGCCGCGGCTGTGCTCGGTGGTACGGCAGTCGCCAGTGAACCTCCGCCTTCCCCATCGTCTGCTCTACGCCTCGCGCTCTATCCCAACCCTGCCACCGATATCGTCACGCTCAAACTCGACGGCCCGCCTGGATGCGGCACCGTTGACGTGGTGGACCTGCTCGGGCGCACGCTTCGGATCGCTGAGCCGATTTGCAACGGCACGCCCGTGCGGCTGCGCCTCGCTGACAAGCACGCGGGTCTGGTCGCGCTGCGTGTCCGGGTGGGCGCGCAGCTAATAACGCGCACGCTGGCGGTGATGCCTTGAGACGCTACTTCGCACGACTGGCCTCCGCGAGTGCAGCGATGAGATCCGAACGCGTGAGGATGAAGTAGCCGTCCACCGGTGCACCATCGCCGCCCGCCGAGGTCTCGCTGGCGTGGACGAGCACGGCGCCCGCCGGCCCGTCGAGGTAGGCTGAGAGGTGATCGAGGTGCAGGTTTGCCGGCACGACCGGCAGGGGGTCACCCATCGTCTCGGCCACGGCGGCGTCGCGGGCCGCTGGGTCTTCGATGAGCCGCTGTAGCACAGAGCGTTCTGTGAGGCTGCCCACCGGCTCGCCTTCGTCGATCACCGGAAGCTGACTAATGCCATGCTCAGTCATCCGTGCGATGGCGTCGGCGAGCGTGTCCCTCGGCGCGACGGCGACCACGACCCCAGTCTCGGCACGGCGGCGCAGCACGTTGGCGGCCGTGAGCTCGGAGCGATCCTGCACAAACCCGTTGCGCCGCATCCACTCGTCGCTATACGTCTTCGAGAGATAACGGAAACCGGAGTCGGGTAGCAGGATCACAACGACGTATAGCGACGAGTGGATGCGGCGCAACGGGTTTGTGCAGGATCGCTCCGAGCTCACGGCCGCCAACGTGCTGCGCCGCCGTGCCGAGACTGGGGTCGT
>JBCCLD010000287.1:0-6131 GCA_039027055.1 Bacteroidota bacterium | reverse complement strand
GTCACGTCCAAAGCCGAACGCGCAGACGACGCCTTGAGTGTGCACTAGGGCTCAGGCGTTCGACGCGGCCTGCTGCGGCCCTCCGCACACGCTACGACGGGTGGCCTGCCATCTCGGCCGGCGGGGAGGGCTCGCTCCCTGCCGGTCCAGCGTGGGCTTTGGGGGAGGTCTCCTCGTGTGGCTCGTAGAGACGACAGCCTCGAACACGTGGGCGTCTACCCGGGTCGAGATCGACGGCTAGCCTGCGACCCTCGAAGGTTACATCGCGCGCGGTGGGGTGTCTGAGAGAGCCGAACCCCCACCGCGCCCCTCTATGCCTCATCCTACCGCCCGCCTCGATACCGCGCCCATCGAATCGGACGAGCGGCGCAGCGCACGGATGCTGCTCGCCCTCGCCGCCGTGCCGGGCGTCGGCCCTGCGCGGGTGCGGGCGTTGCTCGACCGCTTCGGCGACGCGGCCGCGGTGATGCACGCCGACGTGCGCGCGCTCGCCGACGTGGAGGGCATCGGCCTCAAGACGGCGCAAGCCATCGCCCGTTTCGACGACTATGCCACCATCGACGACCAACTCCGGCAGGGCGAGCGGCTTGGGGCTGACCTCGTCACGTGCGCCGACGACGCCTACCCGGCGCGGCTGCGCGAGCTCTATGACCCGCCGCCGTTCCTGTGGCTGCGGGGCACGCTCGCCGAGGCCGACACGCGCGCCGTCGCCATCGTCGGGACGCGTAAGGCGAGCGCCTACGGCCTCCGCGTGGCCGAGCACTTCGCGGCGGGCCTCGCCGAGCGGGGCTACACCATCGTGAGCGGCCTCGCCTACGGCATCGACATCGCCGCGCACCGGGCGGCCCTCGACGCCGGTGGGCGGACGCTCACCATCCTCGGCTCGGGCGTGGACCGCATCTACCCGCAGCGCCACACGGGCACGGTCCGCCGCATCATCGAGAGCGGCCAGGGGGCCGTCGTCTCCGAGTTCCCGCTCGGCACCAAGCCCGACGCGCCCAACTTCCCGCGCCGCAACCGCATCATCGCCGGGTTCTCACTCGGCGTCCTCGTGGCCGAGGCGCGCGCGAAGGGCGGGGCGCTGCTGACGGCCTATGCCGCGTTGGAGCAGAACCGCGAGGTCTTCGCCGCCCCCGCGCCGCTTTTCTCCGGGAACGGCGACGGTGGCAACTCCCTCATCCAGCTCGGTCACGCCAAGCTCGTGACAAGCGTTGACGACCTCCTCGCCGAGATCGAGGGCCAGCAGGACCTGTTTGGCGCGGCGTCCAAGGGAAGGGACTCGGCGCCATCGTCTCCTGCCGAGGCCACGCCGCCGCCGGAGGGCCTCAACCGGGTCGAGCAGCAACTCTACGACGCCCTCACGCCCGAGCCGATGCACCTCGACACGCTCTGTGAACGTGCGGGGGTGGACGTGTCGAACGCGCTGGTCTACCTTCTGGGCCTTGAACTGAGCGGCCACATCGGGCAACTCGCCGGCCGGCAGTTCTACCGCCGCTAAGTCTGGACCTCGCCTCGCCGCCATGCCCCCCGTGCAAGCCCGCGCTGCGCACGCGGACCTCGCTCGTCTCCGCATCACCTGCCCCGATCGCCCCGGCATCGTTGCCGCTGTGAGCACGTTTCTGCGCGCGCACGGGGCCAACATCACCGCGCTCGACCAGCACTCGACGGACCCCGAGGCGGGCGTGTTCTTCATGCGCGCCGAGTTCACCACGCCGTACCTCGACCTCTCGAGGTCCGCGCTCGAAGCGGCGTTCGCCCGCGTCGTGGCCGAGCCGTTCGGGATGACGTGGAGCCTGGACTATGCCGCGCAGCCCGCGCCCGTCGCGGTGATGGTGTCGCGCTACGACCACGCGCTGCTCGAACTGCTCTGGCGCTGGAGCCGCGGCGAGTTTCCCGGCCGCATCGCCTGCGTGGTGAGCAACCACGACACGCTCCGCGCCGAGGTCGAGCGCTTCGGCGTGCCGTTCCACCATCTCCCCGTCACGCGCGAGACGAAGGCGGAGGCCGAAGCCGAGACGCTGGCGCTCTTTGAAAGGGAAGGCGTCGAGGTGGTCGTGCTCGCCCGCTACATGCAGATCCTCTCGGGCGACTTCGTGGCGCGCTTCCCCAACCGTATCATCAACATCCACCATTCGTTCTTGCCAGCGTTTATCGGGGCGGACCCGTACCGGCAGGCGTTCGAGCGCGGCGTCAAGGTGATCGGCGCGACGGCGCACTACGTCACGGAGGAACTCGACGCCGGGCCGATCCTCGACCAAGGCGTCGCGCGGGTGTCGCACCGCCACACGGTCCGCGACCTGAAGGACCTCGGCCGCACGCTCGAACGCGAGGTCCTCGCGCGGGCCGTTCGGTGGCATCTCGAAAGCCGTGTGCTCGTCTACGAGAACAAGACGATTGTCTTCGCGTGACGTGCGATGGACGATGTGCGATGTGTGGGTTAGGGCGTGTGGACAATCGGTCTGATCGGTGCTCACGGCCTCCGTTCGGCCTCCGCCCACCTCTACAGAATGGGGGGTCCACTCGTCACTCGGTCCTACGGGATCGCGCTCCTCGTGCGCCTTTCGGAGACACAAACGGCGTCTCGTGAGCACCTGACCCGATCAATGTCCACACGCCCTAGCGCAGGCGGAACGTGACGGGGAGCGAGAACTGCACCTTCACCGGGCGGCCCCGCTGCATGCCGGGGCTGAACCGCAGCGTCTGGACGCACCGCAGTGCCTCCTCGTCGGCCCCACCGCCGATGCCGCGCACGACCTTTGGCTGCGTGACATTCCCGCGCTTATCCACGACAAACTGCACGAACACGCGGCCTTCGATGCCCACGCGTCGGGCCATCTCGGGATAGCGGATGCAGCTCTGCAAGGCCGCCATTGCCTCCGCTTCGCTAGGAAGGAGCTGGGGTTGGTCCTCGATGGGAAGAAAATCGACGACCTCATCGGACACAGGCTCCGGGTCCGTAGCGGGCGCAGGCGTTCGACTGGGTAGCGGCGGCGTCTCAGCGGGGTCGAAGATCACCTCAATGTCCAGGTCAGGGTCTTCCACGTCGGTATTGGGCACCTCGACGGGCGGTGGTGGCTTTGGCGGCGGTGGCGGTGGCAGCTCGTGCCGGGTGATTTCGATGTCTTCGAGTGGGACGCGTTCGACGGGGTTTTCGATCACCTCGAAGCTGTTGGCGGCGCGATACGGTGTGGTGAAGGCAGCCAGTACCACACCGAGTGCGAGCAGCGTGCCGACTTGCAGGACGACGGGGTATTGGCGCTTCAGGTCGGCACGCGGGGTCTTCTGGACGGACATGGACATCGGAGGCTCGTGGATGAGACGACGGCGGACGGAACGGGCAGGGCGGTGGAAACACATCGCACGGCGCGTGCTATCCTTGCCCCACAGACACGACATCGCTTCAAACGTTGCTCGACCTACGACACCCGACCTTGGACCTGTGACCGACGACCTCCGCGCCCTCTTCCCCCACACCGAGCGGATGGCCTACCTCGACCACGCCTCGACGGGCCCGCTCAGCCGGCCTGTGATGGACGCGGTGGCAGCGCACCTCCAGCAGCGCCACGCGACGCAGCCGAACAACTACGTCGACATCGCGCCGACGCTGGACCGTGGGCGGGCGCGCATCGCGCAGGTGCTCGGCACGGCGGTGGAACGGGTCGAGTACGCGCCCAACACATCGTACGCGCTCAACGTGCTCGCGCACGGCCTCGACTGGCAGCCGGGCGACCGCATCGCCGTGCCGGGGTGCGAGTTTCCGGCCAACGTCTTCCCGTGGCGCTCCCTCGAAGCACAGGGCGTGGCGATCGACTTCATCCCGACGGAGCGCGGCACCTTCACCCTCGACGCCGTAGCACAGACGCTGCGCCCCGAGACGCGCCTCGTGGCCGTGAGCTGGGTGCAGTTCCTCTCCGGCTTCCGCGCCGACCTCGCCGCGCTCGCCGACCTCGTCCACGCCCACGGCGCGCTGTTCTCCGTGGACGCCATCCAAGGCGTCGGTGCGGTGCCGATCGGCGCTGACGGTGGGGTGGAGGCCCTCGGCATCGACTTCCTCGCGTGCGGCGGGCACAAGTGGCTCATGGGCATGCAGGGCGTGGGGTTTTTCTACGTGACGGAGGCGCTGCAGGCTCGCCTCCGGCCGCAAATGGGTTGGCTCAACGGCCCCGTCGATTGGGAGAACCTCACCGCCTACGACACCACGCTCCACGACGACGCGATGCGCTTCCGCCTCGGCACGCTCAACACCGCGGGCATCGTCGCCCTCGACGCGGCGCTCGGCGTCTACCTCGGCGTGGGGCCGGACGCCGCGTGGCAGCACATCCAGACGCTCACCGCCCGCCTCGCCGACGGCCTCGACGCGCTCGGTCTGCCGCGCTACGGTTCACGCGATCCCGACGAGCGCGCGGGCATCGTCACCGTCGCGCCCGACGAGGTAGGCCAGGACGCCGCTTCGCTCTTTGAAGCCCTGGCCGCCGATGGTGTCATGACCGCCGTCCGCGACCGCAAGCTCCGCTTCGCCCCGTCCTACACGAACACGCTGGAGGAGGTGGACCGGGCATTGGGCGCTTTGAGTGCGTCGATGCACCACGCGCAGCGACTGGTGACGAGCGAATAGCGACTAGGCGAGCGGACTGCCTTCGTAGACCTCCTTGCGTTGGTACCGAAAGCCCGTTTGTTTCCTCGACCCTCGACCCTCGACCCTCGACCCAGCCATGGCAACCGACCCCGACGACGAGCGTCTCCACGACGAGCGCCCCGACGACGAGCGGGTCGAGCAGGAGGTGGTCCTCGATGTGCCGGCAGGGCAGGTCACGGACACGCGGCTCGACGTATACATCACTCGCTTCCTCCCCAACGTCACGCGCTCGAAGGTGCAGCGCGGCATCAAAGACGGACGCGTGTCGGTCAACGGGGCCGTCGTGACGAAGCCCTCCACGGTGGTGCAGGCGGGCGACCGGCTCGTGGCGAAGGTGCTGCGCCCGCCGCCCATCAAACTGACGCCGGAGCCGATCCCGCTCGACATCGTCTTTGAGGACGACGTGCTACTCGTCGTCAACAAACCTGCTGGCATGGTGGTGCACCCGGCCTACGGCCACCGCGCGGGCACGCTCGTCAACGCGCTGCTGCACCATGTCGGGGCCGGGCCGCTCGCCTACGACGACATCGAGGAGGAGGACGACGAACACGTGGGACTCGCGACGCGTGACGCCGGGCCCCGCTTCGAGGGCGACCCCGTCGCGCGGCCGGGGCTCGTGCATCGCCTCGACAAGGACACGACGGGCCTGATGGTGGTCGCCAAGACCGACGCGGCGCTGAGCCACCTCGCCAAGCAGTTCGCGGCACGGACGACGCGGCGGCGGTACCTCGCGCTCGTGTGGGGCGTCCCCGACCCGCCCGCGCAACGCGTCGAGACCGAGCTCGGCCGGAGCCCGCGCGACCGCAAGCGGATGGCCGTCGTCAAGCCGGGACGCGGCAAGCACGCGATCACGCACCTCGAAACGCTGGAGGCGCATGCGCACACCGCGCTCTGCCGCTTTCGGCTGGAGACGGGCCGCACGCACCAGATCCGCGTCCACGCGCGCCACCTCGGCCACCCGCTCTTCGGCGACCGGACGTACGACGGCGACCGCATCGTCTACGGCACCGCTGTGGGCAGCCGCGCGAAGTTCATCGCCAACCTGTTCGAGGCACTCCCGCGCCAGGCGCTCCACGCCCACACGCTCGGCTTCGCCCACCCCGTCACCGAGGCGCCGATGGATTTCGAGGCGCCGCTCCCGGACGACATGGCGCACGTGCTGGAGCGGCTGCGCGCCGTCGAGCCGGCCTAGCCGCGGGGGCTGTGCGTGAAGTCGGCGTGTAAGGCACGAACTAGCTCAGACTTCAGGAGCCTCTGGGAATCATGCGGCTTGAGGCGGCGTACCGTGCGCTCTACCTTGCCCCTCTCGCTCCTCTGCCGTTCTCCTTCGGTCTGATGTCCGACGCCCCTGCGGCGCCCAGCGCTTCCACCAGCGCGAAGCCGGTCCGCTCGCTCTCCGAAGTCACGATCCTCGACGCCGGGGACTCGGGCGACGGCAAGCAGCTCACCGGCAGCCAGTTCACGCTTGCCACCGCCCTCGCTCGCAACGACCTCG
>JBCCLD010000286.1:0-6226 GCA_039027055.1 Bacteroidota bacterium | reverse complement strand
GGTACTCGAAGTAGGCCACGCGTACGTCGCGCGCGAGCGCCCGCCGGAACGCCTCGACCTCGGCCTCCCTCGACGCGACGAGGTGGCGGTTGAGCCGGACGGCGGCGCTCAGGCGCGGCTGGTAGAGCGGCTGCACGACCCGAAGCCGCGTGTCCTGCTCCTGGTCGCGCAGAAACTCGATCTCTTCGTTGGCGAGCGTCGGGAACGCGGGGTCCTGGCCCTCGGCGGCGAGGAGGTCGTTCAGCGTACCGTAGACCGGGTTAAGCAGGTCGCCGAGCGGGAGGTTGACCGTGCGGCCCCCGCCCGCGCGGGAGAACCGGGCCTCGACCGAGAGCGCGGGGAAGAACTGTCGCCGCGCCGCCGCAAGCGCGTGGCGGCTCGCGGCGAGGTCGAACGCCCGCTGCTGGAGCGCGAGGTTGGCCCCGAGGGCTTCCTCGACGTAGGCGTCGAGGCGCTGCTGGGCGTCGGAAGCCGAGCCGGGCTGGGCTGCGAGTGGGGCTGCTGCCAGGAGCGCGGTCAGGCTGAGCGCGGCGAGCCGGAGCGTGAGGAGGGGCAGGGAGCGTCGGTGCATGTTGGCTTTGTGTCGCTGAGTGACAGAGTGTCAACAAATGAGGCAAAAAAAGGGCTAGCTCGGGCGCAGCATGAGGTCCGCCATCTCGAAGGCGTGGCCCATCAGCGCCTCGCTGTCGAAGCCGAACTGCTGCTCCAGCATCGCGTTTTTCATCGAGCCGACCTGGATCATGCCGTGCGTGAAGCCCCAGAGCGTCATCGCGGTCTTCATCGGGTCGAGGGTCGTACGGATCGTGCCGTCGGCCTGCCCGCGCAGGATGGCCTCGACGATGACCTGCATGACGTCCTGGCTCCGGTCGAGCGTCGCGGCCTGCTCATGCTCAGCTTCGGTGGGGTCGAGTTCGCGGGTCTCAAAGCGGGCGAGGGCCTCGAAGAGCACGGGCCGCTGGTGCGCAAATCGGACGTAGGCCCGCCCGATGGCGTTGATCTGGTCGAAGCCGGTCGGGTGCGCGCTGACGGCTGTCCGGAACCGGTCCGAGAGGCTCGCTACCGCCCGGTGCGCGAGGCCGTCGAAGAGGTCGAGCTTGTCCTGGAAGTAGAAGTAGACCAGCCCTCGGCTTAGCCGCGCCTCGCGGGCCACGTCGCCCATGGTGAGTGCATCAACGCCCTTGCGCGCTATCACCGCCGCCGCCGCGTCGAGGATCGACTGGCGGCGCTGCTCTTTCTCTTCGGCGCGGCGCTGAGCGGTGAGGGAGGGAGCGGTCATATCGACACATGTTCGCTTGTTGACGATATGTCAATGCATGATTCTCCTCAGTGGTTCCTGGAGGCACGCCGCTTTTCTTGCCATGTCATCCTGAGCGAGCGCAGCGAGTCGAAGGATCCACGGGCCACCTTCCAAGCCGAGAGCGAAGCGCCGGGGTAGCCGAAGGTCCTTCGACTCCGGCTTTCAGCCTCCGCTCAGGATGACATATCGGACTTCAGGAGGTGGTCTGCTCGAAACGCCTCGGCCATCGCGGCAAAGTGCTCGGCGGCGGCGGGGTTGCGCACGGCTTTGAACGGCAGCGCGTCCTTGTTGAGCGCAGCCCGAGCGTCTAGGCCGAGGAGCAGCTTCTTGACGGGCACCTCCATCTTCTTCCCGCTCAGTGTGTACGGCACGTCGGGCACGGCGATCACCGCGTCCGGGACATGGCGCGGCGAGCATTCCTGGCGGAGCGTGGCTTTGATCTCGGCGATGCGGTCGTCGGTCAGCGCCTCGCCCTCGGCCATGACTACGAAGAGCGGCATTACGTCGGTGCCGTCGGGGCGTTCGAGGTTGAGCACGAGGCTGTCCTTCAGGAACGGGAGGCCGTCGAGGACAGCGTAGAGCTCTGCCGTGCCGATGCGGACGCCGCGGCGGTTGAGCGTCGCGTCGGAGCGCCCGTGGATGACGAGGCTGCCGTCGTCGAACAGCTCGATGAAGTCGCCGTGCCGCCAGACGCTCGGGGCGTCGAGGTCGGCGTAGTGGTCGAAGTAGGCCGCCCGGTAGCGCGCGTCGCCCGCGTCACCCCAGAAGAAGACGGGCATCGACGGCATCGGTTGTTCGATCACCATCTCGCCCAGCCCCTCGGCTACCGGCTCGCCGTTGTCCCCCCACGAGGCCAGTGCGACGCCGAGGGCGCGGCCCTGGATGCGGCCTCGGTGCACGGGCTTGCCGGGGCAGCCGCCCACGAACGCCGTGCACACGTCGGTCCCGCCCGACATCGAGCAGAGCCATACATCTTCGGAGACGGCGTCGTAGACCCAGTCAAACGCCTCCGCCGGGAGCGGGGCACCGGTCGAGCCGAGCGAGCGTAGCGCGGAGAGGTCGGCGATCTCGCCGGGGCGGAGGTCCTGCTTCATACACGCTGTGAGGTAGGGGGCGCTCGTGCCGAAGTGGTGGATCGGGAGCGTGCCCGCGAGCCGCCACAGCGCGCCAAGGTCGGGGTGGCCGGGGCTGCCGTCGTAGAGCACCGGCACGCCGCCGACGAGCAGGCTCGCCTGGAGGACATTCCACATCATCCAGCCGGTCGTCGTGAACCAGAAGAAGCGCTCGCCGGGGTGCGTGTCGTTGTGGAAGGCGAGGTACTTCAGGTGCTCTAGCAGCGCGCCGCCGTGGCTGTGCGTGATCGCTTTCGGCGTGCCCGTGGTGCCGGACGAGTAGAGCACCCAGAGCGGATGGTCGAACGGCACGGGCTCGAACGTCGGCGGGGCGTCGGTGCGGTGCGCGGCGAGGGCGTCGCCCCAGCGCACAGCGTCGGGGGGCGTGGGTGCGTCGAGGTCGAGGTACGGGAGGAAGACGGTCTGCCGGACGCTTGGCAGCGCGGCGCGGAGTTCGGCGACTTCAGCGGTGCGGTCGAAGGGCTTGCCGGCGTAGGTGTAGCCGTCCGTGGCGATGAGCAGCGCGGGTTCGATCTGCGCGAAGCGGTCGATGACGGTCCGCACGCCGAAGTCGGGCGAGCAGCACGACCACACCGCGCCGAGCGACGCCGTGGCGAGGAACGCGACGACCGCCTGCGGCACGTTGGGGAGGTACGCCGCCACCCGGTCGCCGGGGCCGATGCCCTCGCTCCGCAAGAAGCCCTGAAACGCCGCCACCGCTGCCGCCAGGTCGTCCCACGACACCTCGACAGGCGCGCTCCCCGCCGCCGCGCCGCGCTCCGACTGGAAGATCAGCGCCGGATGGTCGCCGGTCTGATGCCGGAAGCTGTGCTCCGCGTAGTTGAGCATCGCGCCCTCGAACCAGCGGGTATCAGGACCAACGCCGCCGTCGTCCGGGCCACCGCCTCGGATGCGCGTCGCGGGCGTATGCGCGATCACGGCGAAGTAGCGCCAGAGGCTCTGCCAGAAGCGGTCCACGTCGGCGACGGACCAGCGCCAGAGCGCCTCGTAGCCCTCGGCGTTCGGCTGCAGCGCCGCGTCGGGCACGCCGAGACCGGGGCGGTTGGCGAGCCAGACGCGGTACTGCGTGAGGTGCGCGCGGTCGAGGAACGAGGCAGGCGGCGTCCAGAGGGGCATGGAGAGGTGTGGACGTGTGGAGGTGTGACCGTGTGAAAGTAGGGACGCGCGGGGGCAGGGGGGCGCGGGGGCAGGGGGGTAGAGCGTGTGAGGTTGGGGCGGATCGTCTGGATCTTGCCCGAGGTACATGGTTCTCCCGTGCTCCCAAGCTCCCGTGCCCCCATGCGCCATCTCGACCTCTGCACGCCTGTCTACTCCACCGCCGCGATGCGCGAGGCCGACCGCGCGACGATGGAGGACTTCGGTATCCCCGGCTTCACGCTCATGGAGACGGCGGCACGCGGAGCCGTGCATGCCATCGTGGAGCGTTACGGACCCATGCGTCACAAGCGTGTGCTCGTCCTCGCTGGCAAAGGCAACAACGGGGGCGATGGGTTGGCAATAGCGCGGCTACTGTATGACCTGCGAGCACGCGTGCTTGTCGTCACCAATGCCACGGAGGAGAACGCCACACCTGACACCGTGCACAACCTTCGACTATTGCGACAGCTTGGCATTGGTGATTCTCTTCAACCGTCGATCGTCACAGTCCACGATGATTTCGACTGGGAAGAGCTTGACGATCAGATTCAAGATTGGGGTCAGCCACACCTCTGCGTGGATGCGCTACTCGGCATTGGAACCGAGGGAGCGCTCCGCGAGCCAATCAAAACGCTCGCGCACTGGACATGCTCGTGGTACCCCGTTGCCGCTATCGACCTCACTACTGGTATCCATAGTGACACCGGACTCGAAACGGATGAATCGGCGGTCATTGCCGACCTGACAATCACGATGGCTCGCCCAAAGGTCGGGCTGCTCTTCGGCAGTGGCCGCTTCAACGCGGGCGACGTCGTGACCGTGGACATCGGCATCCCGAGGCACATCGAGCGGGAAGTGATGCAGATGCCAGGGTGCGCGTACCTCCCGACAGATGCCTACGTGAGTGAAGCATTGCCGGGTCGTGCGGTAGACGCCCACAAGTACGAGGTCGGCATGGCGCTCGTCGTGGCGGGGTCGAACGGCTACACGGGCGCGTCTGTGCTGGCAGCGCAGGCGGCGGCACGGATTGGGGCGGGCTATGTCGTCTGCGCCACCACGCCGGACGCGCAGCGGGCCATCGACGCGCACGCTCCTGCCATCGCCACGCTCGGACTGCCCACGACGCAGGGCGGCGGCATCGCGGAGGCTGCGCTCGACGGGATCCTGAAGCGCGCCGAGAAAGCGAAGTCGGTGCTTATCGGTCCGGGCCTGGGGCGCGACGCGGAGACGGTGCGCCTCGTTCATCGCCTTCTCGACGCGCTTGCCACGGACTTCCCCGACACACCCGTCGTCCTCGATGCGGATGGCCTGAACGCACTCGCGGACGCAGACGCCTCCGTGTGGGAGATCGCACACCGCTACGACGCACCGCGTTGGGTGCTCACGCCGCACCTCGGCGAGTTCCGCCGCCTCGTCGCCGGGTCGGGCGGTGATCCAGACAACCTCGATCTGAACCGACGGACGTGGATCGTCCCGGAGTGGGCGGTTGCCTGGAACGCAGTGCTCCTGCTCAAAGGCGCACCGAGCGTCATCGGACAGCCAGACGACGCGACATTCGTAGCTGCTTCCGTCAATAGCGCGCTCGCCACGGCAGGCTCGGGCGACGTGCTCGCGGGCAGCATCGCAGGGCTCTTAGCACAAGAGCGTGCCCCCGTCGCGGCTACCGTGTGCGCGCTTCACCTCGGCCTTGCCGCCGCCGACCGCTACACCGCGACCCGCGACGGTCGCTCGATGCAGGCGACGGACTTACTGGACGAGCTGCCGTTCGTCCTCCATGACCTCCAGACCGCCTGATCCGTTGCGCTCCCCTCTCGTTGCTGCAGTCGCCTGGACGCTCCTGTGCCTCGCGCTCTTTTCGATTCCGGGCCAGGATCTGCCGCCTGAGCTGTTGTCGTTCGACAAAGTCGCCCACCTTGGCCTCTTTGCGATCCTCGGCGTCCTCTGGATGCGCGCCGTCCCGCGTCGCGTATGGCCATGGGTGCTCATCGGCGGCATCGTGTTTGGCATCGGGACCGAACTCTACCAGGGGATGCTGCCTTGGGAGCGTGAACCGGATCCCTACGACGCGCTCGCGGACGGGATTGGCATGGGGCTCGGTGTGGGCGGATGGCTCTTCTGGGAGCAGCGACGCCAGCGCCGGGAGCAACTTTCGGACGCATGACGTGTCTGGCTTGATTGAAGGGACCCGCGCTCCGTAGGTTCGAGCACTCTCGCGATGCGCTGACCCGACCGATTTCGGAACGCGGCGTCCCCCTTTCCCATTCCCAAGAAGACTAGCCTGAGCGCGCCATTCGTTTGGTACGCGTTCGCCCACCTGCCTAGAGGAATCCTATGGCCCTTCGCAAAGCCCCTGGTGCCGACCTGAAGCAGCAGTACCCGATCATGGTTCAGATCGGCATGCTGCTCTCGCTCGGCCTCGTGCTCGCGGCCTTCATCACGCCCTACCGCGCCGAAGCGGAGTTTGAGATCGTCGAGATGGAGATGGAGCGCATCGAGATCGAGGAGATCGAGCAGACGCAGCAGATCGAGACGCCGCCGCCGCCGCCCAAGCCGCCCTCCCCCGTCGAAGTCCCGGATGAGGATTTGCTCGAAGATGAGGAGATCGACCTCGACATGGACCTCGACTTGAACGACGCCCCCCCGCCCCCGCCCCCACCGC
>JBCCLD010000285.1:0-6237 GCA_039027055.1 Bacteroidota bacterium | reverse complement strand
CCGTTCGGCCTCCGCCCACCTCTACAGAAGGGGGGTTCCACTCGTCACTCGATCCTACGGGATCGCGCTCCTCGTGCGCCTTTCGGAGACGCAAACGGCGTCTCGTGAGCACCTGACCCGATCAATGTCCACACGCCCTAGCGCAGGCGTGCAGCGATCCCTTCGAGCGTATCCGAGAGCGAGGCCAGCCGGCTTGCAGTCGCCCCGTCGCTACCCTCCCCGTCGAGTTGGGTGGCGAGACGGCTCAGCGAGTCCGATGTGTCGGGGTCGCTCCCGCCGTTGTCGAGCGCCGAGGTAGCCGCGTCCAGCGCCGCCTCGAGCTCGCCAGCGACCTCCGCCTCAAGCGCTTCGGCGCGGTTGAGTTGGTCGAGGTAGGCCCGCGCGACGACCGGCTCGGCGGGCCACGTCACGGGGAACTGCTGCTGCGGATTGAACGCACCGCCCTGGTCCGCGAGCGCCGCCGCCGCGATCTCGTTGGCGCTGAGGAAGTCGCTCGGCTCCAGCGCGAACACGTCGAGGCCACGCACGATCTCGGTGCCGTAGATGCGGCCCTCGTAGAAGTAGGTCGACCAGTAGCCGCCGAGCACGAGGATCTCCTCATGGATGGGGCCGCGGTCGAAGAAGGCGATCTCGTAGGGGTTCGTGGAGTCGGTGAAGTCGAGGACGGAGACGCCGCCCTGGTACCAGGCCTGCACGAAGATGTCGCGGCCCGGCACGGGCACGACGGAGCCGTTGTGCGCGACGCAGTTCTCCTGGTCGACCTGCGGGGCGGGGATCTTGTAGTAGCTGCTGAACTCCATCTGGCCGTCGACGATGTCGTAGATCGCGTTGGCGCCCCAGTCGAGCGGGTCGTAGGTGCGGCAGCGCGGTCGGCTACCGCCGCCCCACTCGTCGGTGAAGAGCACCTTCGTGCCATCGTTGTTGAACGTCGCCGAGTGCCAGTAGGCAAAGCCTGTGTCGAGGACCTCGTCGATGCGGACGGGGTTCATCGGGTCGCTGATGTCGAGGAGGATGCCGTTGCCGGAGCATGCACCCGCCGCGAGGCCTGCCGCCGGGAAGACGGTGATGTCGTGGCATTCGTCCGTCGGCCGGGTCCGCTGCGTGCCGTCGCCGTGGTCGCCCCCTTGCCAGAGGCCTGCGATCTGGCCAGACTCGGGGTCGGCGAACACGGTCGGGCTGTGGACGATGCGGGCGCTACCGGGGTCACCGACCGGAATCTCGACCACGTCGATGCGGAAGAGCGCCGTGCGGTCGTCGCCAGGCGACTCGCCAACGCAGCCGTCGAGTTCCTCGGTGTCGCGCACGGACGACGTGCCGGAGTTGTAGACGATGACGCGCGCGTCGTTGGCATCGACGATGGAGTGCGTGTGCGAGCCGCGGCAGGTCTGCACCTGGCCAACCTGCACGGGCCGCGCGAGGTCGCTGATGTCGAAGATGCGCAGGCCGCGGAAGCGCTCATCGCTGATGTCCTCCGTGACGCCCTCCCGCCCGCAGTCGACGCGGCCGCGGGTCTGCTCGACCGACATGATGAGTAGGTCGCCCACGATGGACACGTCCCCCTGGCCGCCGGGGCACACGATGGAGCTGAACAGCTCGGGCACGCCGTCCTCGACCAGCTTGTAGACGTTGAAGCCGTGGTAATTGCCCACGACCATCACGTCACCCGCGAACGCGAGGTCGGTGTTGGAGAAGCTCAGCAGCGGCGAGCGCGTCCCCCATTCGGTGTCTTCGTTGTCCTGGTCGTCCCCCTCGTCGCCCATCACCTCGGGCGGGAGGTTGGCAGGGTTCGCGGGGTCGAAGAAGCCGGGCGGCTTCGGGAGCGTGGCGACGTGCCGCAGGTTGCGGATCGCCTCCTCGGCATCGTCGAAGCCCGCCGCGAGGCCTGCTCGCGGGTCGGCGGAGAGGTCGACGAGCATCGCGTTCATCCGCTCGATCTCGGCGGTCTGGTCGTTCACGATGTCGGTCGTGAAGTCGAGCAGGATCGGGTCGTAGGCCGAGCCGGGCTGCGAAAGCAGGTCCTCGACCATCGTGAGCGCACCCTCGTGGTGCGCGATCATGAGCGTGAGGAACAGCCGGTCGAAGGCGGCCCCTTCGAGCGTGGCGAGCTCGGCCATCTGCTCAGGCGTGGCCATGCCTGCCATGTCGTGCGCCATGTGCATGCCGTGGTGCGCCATCGGGTCGGGGGCGTCTTCGCCGCGCTCCGCGAGCCAGCCCTTCATGAACAAGATCTCGTCGGCCTGCGACGCGTCGATCTTGCCCGCGATCGCGGTGACCTCCGGGTTGTTGGTGCGCTCGCCGACGAGCGCGACCATCTGCACGGCCTGGTTGTGGTGCGGGATCATGTCCTGCATGAAACGCACGTCGTCCGGCGAGTAGCTGTTCTTGGCAATCTCGACGGCCTCGTCCGCACTCAGGTCGCGGGCGGTCTCACCGGGGGCACCCGGCTGGACGATGGGTACCTGCGCCCAGGCAGACGCAGGAGCGAGCAGGAGGGCAGCGAGGAGGCAGCAGAGTTGGACAGGGTGCATGTGTGCAGGGGTCATCCGTGGCGAGAGAGGTAGGCGACCGGTGATAATAAGGAGAGGCGATCCAATGACCTCGCCTACATTGCATTTGGTCCCTGCGAAAATCGGCGCCCCTAGCAGCGGCGACCCAGCGAATCGCCTTCACTCCCCCCCCTCGCGAGCGGTGGTGTACCCTCGGCCAGCATATGTGTAGGCCCGACCGCTTCGAACGGGTCGCTCGCCTACTCGACGCGCTCGAAGCGGACCCCGAAGCTGCGGCCGTCGGCCGCGGTGAACCCGACGACCTCGCCGCCTGCGTCGCGCTCGAAGTCGATCTCGCTGAGCGGCCAGCCTCCCTGGAAGACGTCCGCGGCCACGGGGCGCAGCGCACGCGACAGCCGGCGGTGCTCGATGCCGAGCGTACCGTCCACCACGATGACGTCGTAGAACACCTCCAACTCCTCGCTGAAGTAGCGCCCGGTGTAGGCGTCCAGGTCCGGGTCGTCCGGGACGGGCGCCGCCGCGCTCAAGACGACGGTGCCGCGTCGGGCCATCAGCAGCGCGGCGTACGGCTCGGCGGTGCCAGAGCCCGTGTCGGTGCCAGGGCGCAGGCGGAACGCGAAGTCGTCGTTGAGTTGGAAGGTCGAGTCGTTGAGCGCGACGAGCGGGCCCTCCCGGCCCGAGCTGGAGGTCATCGTCAGCGTCTCGCCTTCGCGGGCGAAGGTGACGAGGCCGATGCCCGGCGCGAGGTAGGTGCCTGCCACGCCGTCCAGGATCGCCGGATCGACGGTCGCTGGCTCGGGCATGGCGTCAGCAGGGTCGTCCGCGTCGGCTTCGGGCAGCTCGTCCGCGAAGAAGGCACCGGCCGCCTCGGCAACCGCACCGAGCGGCACCGCCCCGATGTTGCCCATCATGACCAGCCCGGCGTCGATCTCGGGGTAGTAGGCGAGGAACGCGCGGTAGCCGCCGGTCGCGCCGCCGTGGGAGTAGCGCGTGAGGCCGAGGTGCTCGCTCACGGTGAGGCCGAGCGTGTAGTCGAGCGTGTCGCCGTTCGTCAAGACGCTCTTCTCGGTCATCCGCGCGATCACGCCGGGGCCGCCGCGGCCATTTCCGAGGTCGCCCGTCTTGAGAAACTGCATCCACGTCGCGAGGTCATCCACGGTCGTGTAGACGTCGGTCGCGCCGTAGTAGGCGTACGCCTCGAAGTCCTCGCGGAAGGTGCCGCGCTCGGTGGTGGTGTAGCTCCGCGCCATGTTCGGGATCACGTCGCCGGGCTCGCGCTCGATGGTCGTCTGCGTCATGCCGAGCGGGCCGAAGACGTGCGCGTCCATCCAGTCGGGATAGGGCTGCTCCGTGATGCGCTCGGCGATGGTGGTGAGCAACACGTAGGCCGTGCTGTTGTAGAGGTGCCGCGAGCCGGGCGCAAACTGGAGGGCGGGCTGGCGCATCACCACGTCGATGGCGTCCTGGCGGTCGAGGATGTCGCCGCCGACGGTGCGGCCGGTCATGGCGAGCGGGCCGTAGACCTCGCGGTAGCCGCTGGTGTGGTTGAGCAGGTGCCGCAGCGTGACCGTCGTGCCAAAATCAGGAAGCTCGGGGAGGTAGGTCCGCACGTCGTCGTCGAGCGTGAGGCGGCCCTCCTCGGCCATGAGCGCAAAGAAGACGCCTGCGAACTGCTTCGAGACGGAGCCGATGTTGAAGCGCGTCGTGCGCGTGATCGGGAGCCCGTGCGCGAGGTTCGCCTGCCCGTAGGTCCGCGCCACGTCGACTTCGCCATCGCGGATCACGGCGACGATGGCGCCGGGCCGGTCGTCGGTGTCGAAGGCCGCCATGCGCTGGTCGAGTCGGCCCGCCGGCGTCGTGGCGATGGGCTCCGCGCGGAGGACGGCGATGGCGAAGGCGCCGCTCTCCCGCTCGTAGGGTGTGATCGTGAGGGTGTAGGTCCCAGCGGCATCCGTCGTGAACGTGAACGGCTCCGGACCGCGCCCGCTCTGGTCGATGCGCTCGACGGGCTCGCCATCGGGACCCGTCACGTCGATCACCACATCGACGGTGCGCTGGTCGGCCTCGCCGTAGACGAACTGCCCCGCCTCCAACGCGATCGTGAACGGGACCGCCCCGTCCGAGGTGAGCGTGCTCTCCGCCTCGGTGCCGATGGTCAGTGGTGTTTGGGCGAGGGCGGGAGCGGCGAGGACGACGAGAGCCAGCAGAGCAAAGCGCATGAGACGACGGGCGGGGTGGAGAAAGCGATCTGCATCGCTACGGGTGGCCTGCCCGAAAGGTGCGCCCACCCGCCTATCGCAGTCCGCGCTGGAGCGTGCGCTCGGAGAACACGCGGTCCGGGATCGACGCGCCCGCCTCGCGCTCGACGTAGGTGAGCACCGTGCGGCGGTCGTCCTGCACGTCTTCCATCGTGAGCGTACCCGCGCGGAAGGTCTCGGGGCCCACCTCCTCGAAGTCCTCGGCGACGAGCACCTTGGCGAGCGTGTCGTCCTCGGTGTAGTACGCCGCGCGCAGGATCACGTAGCGCGCGCGGTCGATGGTGAGGCGCAGCTTCGGGTGCGTCGTGGAGGACGGGTCCTTGGCACGAGTTTCGAGCACGAACGCGGCGTCGGTGGTCTCGGCGAGGGTGGCGGTCCAGTCGTCGGGGTCGCGCGTGCCGAGGTCCTCGTAGGTGAAGTCGGACCCGGCGAAGCGTTCGCCGCGCTCGCCGCCCGCGACGCGCTGCACGCGGCCGAGCGCCGGGAGGTAGAGCCGCTGGTCGTCGCCGCCGTCCGTCTCGACGGTGAGCAGCCCTAGGCCACGAATATCGGCCGGCTCGGTGAACACCACGATTGACTTCGTCAGGTCGTCGCCGCCGACCTTGGTGCGCAGTTCCATCGTCCGCGTCCGCGTCCGCCCGCGCGGGTCAACGATCTCCATGCGGACCGTCGAGGCTTCCGAGTCGAGCAGGCGCTGGCGGCGGTCGACCTCCTCGAAGATGGCGTCGGCGTCCTCGGTTGGCTGGGCGAAGACCGGAGCGGCGAACGCCAGGAGCAGAAGGGCAACGAGCAGAGGGAGCAGCGGGCGCATGGCGACGTGAGCGGTCTGAGTGGAGGATGGAGCTACAACGGCAGCAGTGGCGTCCTGTTTGTCCGTCCGCTGCATCTTCACGCGGCGCTCGTTCGCTTTCCTGCTTGACTCCAGCAAGGTTTGTAGCGCCCAGTCGCTTACATCCGCGCCTGGATCGCAGCGAGGCGCCGTTCGGAGAGTCGGACATCCCTCTCTAGCCCAATAGCTCTGTAGACCTCAATCGAGCGCTCTAGCGCCGCGATGGCGTCATCCCAGCGTCGCTCCTCTTCGCGGAGCAGCCCGAGGTACCAGTAGGTGTGGGCCTCGCTCATTCGGTCGCCTATCGCCTGATACGTCACAAGCACATCGTTTAGCAGCGTGGCAGCTTCGTCATACTGCTTCTCGGCCTGGGCGAGTCGCCCGAGCGCCTGGATGGTGTTGGCCTCCCCCAGACGAGCCCCGATGGCGGCGTAGATGGGCCGCGCCTCCTCGTAGCGCGCCCGCGCCGAGGCGTACTCGCCCTGCATCCGGTCCACGTCGCCGAGCGCCTGGATGGTGTTGGCCTCCCCCAGACGATCCCCGATGGCGGCGAAGATGGGCCGCGCCTCCTCGTAGCGCGCCCGCGCCGAGGCGTACTCGCCCTGCATCCGGTCCACGTCGCCGAGCGCCTTGATGGTGTTGG
>JBCCLD010000284.1:0-6240 GCA_039027055.1 Bacteroidota bacterium | reverse complement strand
GGATGTGAGCAAACTGGTCGTCGGAGATCTCGTAGCGGCGCATGAGCGTCAGGGCTAGTTGGAGCGGGAGCCCCGGCCAACTCGGTCAGTTCTGGAAAGATCATCGCTCCCATGAATCTTCTATTCCTCAGTACGGCCTAGCCTGTTCGGCCGGGCTAGACCGTCTCGCCGGTGTCCCAGGTGAGGATGTCGCCCTCGGACTTCTCGGCCTGCGCCCAGTCCTCGGCGTAGGGCAGCGCCTCCTTCTTCTCGGTGAGGTTGTAGCCGAGGTCGGCCCACTGCTGCGCGAGGTAGGCGTTCCACTCGGCGTAGTGCGTCCAGGCCTCCGGCAGCTCGTCGTCGGCGTAGATGGCCTCGACGGGGCAAACGGGCACGCAGGCGTTGCAGTCGATGCACTCCTCGGGGTTGATGACGAGGAAGTTGGGCCCCTCGTAGAAGCAGTCAACGGGGCACACCTCGACGCAGTCGGTGTGCTTGCAGTTGATGCAGGGTTCGGAGACGACGTACGGCATGGGAGGAGCGAAGTCTAGGACGGGCGGGGAGAGGGGCGTTACCCGGTGGGCTAGCCGGGCGGCTGTAGAGCGTGAGGGAGGGAGAGCGCCTCCGTGCGCAGTGGGGATGGGAAGAAAACCTAGCCTTACCTACGCCCTTTGTTCCACCCGCCTCGCCCTACCCTGCCGTCAGGCCGCAACGCCTTCCAAGAAACCGCTTCCATCGAAACCGTGCTCGCCGCGCCGATGCCATCGTCCTGCTCTACCCTCCGCTCTGCGTTCCTCTGGACCCTGCTTGTCCTGCCGTTCCTCACGATCGGGTGCGCCTCCACCAACCGCCTGGACGAGGTCACCCTCGACGAGGCGCGCGTGGCCATCATCGCGGCGGTGCCGCCCGCGCCGCGCGTGCAGACCGGCCCGGACGAGGCGTTTGTCAACCCGTGGGACCCCATCGGCACGGCGGCACGCGTGGGCACGGCCATCAGCAAGTGGGAGGAGGCCCGCGAGGCCCAGGCCAAGCTCGACTCGGTGGCGCGGGGCCTCGACGTGGCCGACCGCGTCGCGCGGCGCTTCTTCGTGCAGGCCGCCGAGCAGCTCGCCTTCGCCCCGACGAGCCGCCCTGCCGACGCCGACTACCTCCTCGACCTCCGCGTCTACGACTATGGCCTCGTTGCCGACTCCTTCGAGGGCGCGGTCTTCTTCGCCCTCGAAGCCGACGTGCTGCTCGTGGACCGGCGAACGGGGCGCGAGTACTGGGAGCAGCGCGTCCGCGAGCGTGAGACCCTCGACGCCTCGATCTTCGGCATGCCGACGGCCATCGGCAACGTGGTCACGGCGCGGGCGCTCGCCAAGCTCACCGAGGCCGAGATGCGCGCGGGCCTCGAACGCCTCGCCGACTTCACCGCCGACCGCATCGCGCAGGAGCTCCGCGACGACTACTACGCTGCACGGCGATAGCGGGGCTATCGGTGTGGCGGTGTGGACGTATGCAGGTGTGGACGTGGGGGCAGACCGCATCGCATGTTCATACGTTCACCCCAGCACACGTTCATACCCGGCCTCATGACCTACCACCTCCTCGACGACGATGCGCTCCTGGCGCAGTGCGACGTGGACACGTTCCGCAGCGGCGGGCCGGGCGGGCAGCACGCCAACAAGGTCGAGACGGCCGTGCGCCTCACGCACCGCCCGACGGGAACCGTGGTGACCGAGCGGCGCTCGCGCAGCCAGCACAACCCTATTGCGGATAAACCTGAGGAGTTTATTATACTAAGAGTGTCCGGTTTGGCACGAGGCTGATTCCGTACTTCACCCTGGCTCCTCCTTCCGTGTCTGCATCCAATCTCGCTCCCCGACCGACGAGCCTGCGCACCCTGCTAGCGGAACTCTACCTCCTTGCGTTCCGGGACCACAAGGACCTCCTCTTCGAGCCCCTCTTCCAAGCCGACCTAAGCCTCAAGACGCCTATCGAAGTGACACCCTTCGAGAATCGCCTCAGGCAACTGCTTTGGTGGCCTCCCGATGTCTTTGCCCTTACCTCCATCATTCTCAATCGTACTGGGCTCTATCGCCTCGTGGTGGGCCCTGACAGCGATATCGGGTGTGACCTCTGGCGCCAACTCGACTGGCAACCGCGCGTTGAGGCGCACGCAGAAGCATGGCGTAGCGCAACCAGCGAACTCCTTCTCGGGATTCCCGATATCCCAGGACTAGAGCTTCATGACGACGCTCTAATACCGAACCAGCGACTTGCTAGGCTACTCCAGTATCGCATCCATGACCGCTGTGGTCGACAAGGTGTCCACCCCCTCTCCAAAGCCCACCGCGACCGCGAACGCCGCCTCGATAACCGCCGTCCCGACTTGGTCGAGGCTCCAAGTCATCTCATCGAGGCTTTCATCCAAGATCTATGCTATCTCGAGGACCCTCAAGGACCTCTCGCTGACCAAAACATCCTGGCCCTCAGCGCCAAGCTCGCTGGCCTCGGCCCAGAGGTAAACCCGGACAATGAGCTCCGCCGCTTCTTTGAAGCCATCCTCGGACTTCACATCATTGCTGACGCCGCCGCTGGCTCAATCGGTCTCCCGCGCAGCTCAACCCTGGAATCGACCGTCTACGACACGCTGGCCAACCTCCTACTCACGTTGAGGGGGTCACTCTCAACCTGTCCCAAGTTTTACGGAGTCGTCCTCCCGAAAATGAAGACGCCCCAGACGGGGCTTACGCTCCGCAATCTGTCGCATCACCTGACGTTTCACCGCAGTGAAACGGAGGTAATGTGGCGCAGCTTCCCGTGGCTCAACATCGCGGAAAACACGGTCAACATTCTCTATGTACCGTACCCCTTCGAAGTCGACCCGAAGAGTTTCCAGGGCGAGAACAACTACGCGGAGAGCGTTGGCTATTTCACGTATAAGCCTGGCCGCTGGAAAGCGGTTGGCAGCGCCGTCGACTTGGTCAATCGGGTCCGTGAGGAGCGCGGTGTTTCTCCCCACTTCTTGGTCTTCACCGAGACGGCATTCGATGAGGACACCTACAAGAGTCTGCTCTCGGCACTATCACGCCGATACGACCGAGAAGGCCTCACCTCCATGCCAATCGTCGTAGCTGGTCTCAGCCATATGGAGGATGGGAAGCTCCATAACGAACTGCGACTGGCAACGTACTTCGCAGGCAAGTGGTACCAGCTTACTCAACACAAGCACCATCGCTGGCAACTAGACCAAGGCCAAATCCGCCGCTACGGCCTTCAAGGGCGACTCTCTACCGCACGCCCCCTTTTCGAGCGATGCTCGGCTGAACAACGCCGCCTGACGTTTTTCGCCCCGGCTCCCTGGCTCGTCCTGAGCCCACTCATCTGCGAAGACCTCTCGCGGATAGAACCGATCTCGGAACTGGTGCGCGGCGTCGGGCCGACCTTAGTGCTCGCTCTCCTCTTCGATGGACCTCAACTCCCGGATCGGTGGTCCGGGCGCTACGCGAGCGTCCTTGCTGACGATCCTGGCTCGGCCGTTCTAACGGTCACGTCGTTCGGCGCAGCGCGCTCGTCTAGGGCTGAAGCCCCCTTCACAAACGATCCCGATATCGTCATCGAAGAGAACGATGAACTCTACGAAGTAGTCGCCTCCTGGAAGTCTCGCCAATCGGCCTTCCGCAAACTCCACGGAAAAGACAAGCAGGCCCTCCTCGTGACACTCACCGCGGAGATGGGCGAGGAATACTCTCTCGACAATCGAAGAGAACGAGCAAAATCCGGCGAGTTCAGCCTCGATGGGGTTTACCCCTTGGACTTTGAGGAGACCACCACCGATACCGGCATTGACCCGAACATGGGTATCGGTACTTGGTCTGATATGCGAGAGGTCACGGCGCTGACGTACGTCGCTAGCGCTGCTTTGTCCCTACTTCGCCCACACCTCAGCACTCACCCCAATACGGATCGGCGCAAAGCCAAGACCGACTCGTGGGAGGAAATGAAAAACTGGGAGCAGCGCGTCCAGCAACTCCGTCATCTCATTGACATCATGATTGGCCATCCGGTCCTGATGTCGCCCGCTGAATGGACTTCGATAGTCATCAGGCAGCCGCCTCCCTCGTATGACGCCATCAAACGAAATGAACTCTTCGGTAGCGTTCAGAGAGCGTTCTCTGACAAGATGGACGACTACGACAAGAACGTGAACGATAAGAAAGACTCTAAGGAGGCACGTAGCGAATTGAGGCAAGGTCTTAGAACAGAACTTGGTCGTTCCGTATCGGCTCACTTGAAAAAGATCAAGAAAGAGGAGGAACGTCCCAAGAGGGCTGATGAAGAGGAAGACTATGTCTCGAAGCTCAAAGCGTCCCGACAAGCCTTGCTTGACACGCTCAACCTAAAACCTAAGGTTCAATTCCGGCACCTGTTTGCCACTCTCAACTACGCGCAATCCTCTATGGACTTGGAGGTCATCGACGACGAAGCGATCTGGCCAACAGACTCCATCCGGTTTGCAGCAATCGCGCTACGGGTTCTCACCGATGTGATTGCAGGGGTACAAACGCCTCTCAAACACCAAGACGCAGAAGTTAGTGGTGCTGTCACAAGCAACGTGTACTGTCGACGTCTCCGCATTGCTGCGCGCGCCCTACGTCACAAGCCCGTTTACGACCCGATCGTGCTCTGGTCTACAGACTCGTCCGTCACGACCACCGATGTCCCTGTCTTCTTACCAGAAGTAAAATCGGCGGACACGGGCGAGGATGTGATCGATGCTCCCAAACTCACGTTTAGTGGCCCTGAGGGTGCCGTCAGACGTGGTCCCAAACAATGTCCAGTCTACTACCTCCGTCAGTTTCCCAGGTCGGCCCCCTACAATGTTGACCAGGACCCACTCCTCCAGTACGCTGACCAGGATTCTTCGGCAGACAAACTGTTGCCTGGAGGAACGTTGCCTGACTTACCTCTCGTCCACCCAGAGCGTTACGACTTCTTCAAAATGGTGCTCGAGCTCGTGGACGCTATTCGGCGCGACGACACGACTTTCCTCATGGCCTGTGAAAGCCGCTTCGAGGGAAAGATTGGTCGCGTCGAAATGCGTAGGCTCACCTATCTCATCCTTATGATGATGCCAGCTCTCATTCACGAGCAACTTGAGTACGAGTTTGTCCGAATGAAGCGGGCGCAGGGCGCTGCGCTCGATAGAGGGGTCATTGCCAACCTCATAGCTCGCTGCGACGAGATTCTCAGGGAGGCATCGAAGGCTGCACAAGGCCGTTCATGAATTACAAGATAGGTAATTTAAATTACTTTATTATATACACTTAACAGGATGTATTCTACTATACTTCCGGTGTAGAAGTGTTCGTTCATACGCTGGCCTCATGAACGACTACCATCTCCTTGACGACGACGCACTCCTGGCCCAGTGCGACGTGGACACGTTTCGAAGCGGCGGGCCGGGCGGGCAGCACGCCAACAAGGTCGAGACGGCCGTCCGCCTCACGCACCGCCCGACGGGGACCGTGGTGACCGAGCGGCGCTCGCGCAGCCAGCACACCAACAAGCAGACGGCGCTGGCTCGCCTCCGCAAACGCCTCGCCGACGCCGCCAAGCCCGAGAAGAAGCGCGTCGCCACGAAGCCCACGCGCGCCTCGAAGCGCCGCCGCGTGGAGGCCAAGCGTAAGCGCTCCGAGAAAAAGAAGCGCCGCCGCAAGCCGCGCCTCGACGACTGAGCAGGAAGGTCGAAGCGCGAAGGGAGACGTGTGAAGGCGACACGGCCCCACCTGGGAGATTGGCTACCGACGCTTGCTCTCTGGCAAGGCACTGAGCAGGACTGCGCGTAGGGCCCAGTGTACGGCGCGTTCAACATCGAGAGGAGGGGGCCTTGCCTGGCCACGCGGCTTCGCTCCATCGCCCGTGCTGCTCTCGGTCCCCGCGCTACACCGAGGACCCCGCCGAGCCGGACCGCCTCGTGGAGCAGACCAACGGCGGGCGGCTGCCGACCATCGGCTTCAGCGTCGAGTTCTGACGGGACCGCGCAGAAGCCGTCTCCTCAATCGGGAGGTGCCGGTGCTTTCATCGCGCCCGATGCTCACAGCACGATCTGAACCAGCATCCCGAGACCGACGCCGAGCGAGAGGATTGCAGTGCTCAGCAGCCAACGCGCTTCTCGCGTACGTCCTTTTCCAGCCTCCAAGCCGGTGACGAGCCGGTCCTGCCCCAGCAGGGCACAGGAAGCTGCCACGGCGAAGACGATGAGGGTCACGTTAG
>JBCCLD010000283.1:0-6244 GCA_039027055.1 Bacteroidota bacterium | reverse complement strand
CGTGATCTCCTCGTCGAGAAACACGTCCTGGATGGTGTTTAGCAGTTGGATGCCTTCGGCCATCGGGCGCTGGAACGCCTTGCGGCCTGAGATGAGGCCCATGCCGCCGGCGCGCTTGTTGATGACCGCTGTGCGCACGGCCTGCCCAAAGTCGTTCGAGCCCGATCCGCCGCCCGAGTTGATGAGGCCGATGCGGCCCATGTAGCCGTTGGCTACCTGGTAGCGCGTCAGATCGATAGGGTGGTCGGACGAAAGCTCGGTGTAGATCCGCTCGTCGAGCTTGCCGTAGGAGGAGTCGCCGGAGTTGAGCGCCTTGTAGCCGCCGTTGGAAACCGGCTGCTTCTGCTTGACGATATCCGCTTCGATCGTGGCGCCGAGGTGATTGGCTTGGCTTGTGAGGTCGGTGGACGTCTCGTGGTTGACGCCGTTGATGTTGAAGCCTGCGTTGCGCATGTAGCACCAGAGGACGGTCGCCATACCCAGTTCGTGCGCGCGACTGAACGCCTCCGCTACTTCCACGAGTTGCCGGTTCGAGTCGTCGGAGCCGAAATACACCGTTGCGCCCACCGAGGTACAGCCCATGTTCCATGCGTCATCGATCTGCGCGAACATGATCTGGCGGTACGTATTAGGGTAGGTCAGCAGCTCGTTGTGATTGATCTTGAGCATGAACGGGATCTTGTGCGCGTACTTCCGCGCGACCGACCCGAGCACGCCGAAGGTGGAGCACACCGCGTTGCAGCCGCCTTCGAGGGCGAGCTTGACGATGTTCTCCGGGTCGAAGTAGATCGGGTTCTTAGCGAATGACGCGCCTGCCGAGTGCTCGATGCCCTGGTCAACGGGTAGAATGGAGAGGTATCCGGTGCCTCCGAGGCGTCCGTGGTCGTACATCGACTGCAACGAGCGCAGCACCTGTGGATTGCGGTCGGACTGCATGAACACGCGGTCGACAAAGTCAGGGCCGGGGAGGTGGAGGTCGTCCTTCGAGATCGTTGTGCTCTCGTGCGTGAGCAGCGATTCGGCCTCGTCGCCGAGGTACTCTTCGATCTGGGCGGTCGTGACAGCAGCCATATGCGGTAGGGGGGTGGAGTTCGAAATTGAGGGATGAAAAGGACTGCTGAAATATAGGCGCAGGGTGCGCAAGGACGTAGCCCGATTAAATGCCGCTATTGCAAAAGTCAATAAGAGTAGTCAAGAGCTAGCGTGGAGACGGCTAAGGGAATGGTATCCGCATCGCGCAGAAACACAGGGAGGTCCAACGCGAGCAGCGGAGCGGAAAGGAGGCCTTTCGCGCCGAGTGCCGTGTATGTCCAGACCCGCTCGAAGCCTGGGACCGGGCCCAGCAGCGGCTTCCGTGCTCCTTGCCGTGTGACACGCACACCAGCGGTCTCGGACGTGACGGTGGCCTGAGCAAGCACCGGCAACGTGCGGGCCGCCCTCGCAGCGATCAGCTTCGTGATGTCGGGCGAGGGCCTGAGGCTGCTAAACGCGTGTTCGAAGGAAGAGCCGAGCACCAACTCATTCGTGGTGGGAGCGGGAATGATGTAGCCCCCAGCCGACAGCGCGGGTAGAGCTGCAAGCCGGTGCGAGGACAGGCGCTCCGGGCGCCGTACGCGAATGGTCTGTCCCTTTACTCGGTGCAACCCTAGGGCTGCAAGAGAAGGGTGGCCGACAAAGCCGCCACCGAGACAGAGAATGACGTGATCGGCCACAAGTCGCTCGCCCGTCCCTGTGCGGACGAACGCACCCGGTGCATCGTCGCCCCAGTCAGTCACACGGGTACCAGTTCGGAGCGATGCCCCACGTTGCCCTGCAGTGGTTAAGAGGGTCTCAACCATCGCTGGAAGCTCCACGGAGCCTCCGCCGGGTAACCACAATGCGCCGTGCGGCGCCTCGATCTCAGGATGGCGCTCGCGAACGGCCTCGTGCGACCACCACACCGTATCCGTCGGAAATGCCATCGCCGTTTCGCGAAAGAAGCCCGCCTGTTTCTCAGAAGATGCAGGGCGCAGAACACCTTGGTGCCGAAATAGCGTAGTGGCGTTAGCTTCGGCGAGGAGCCTATGCAGTGCGTCGAGCGCTTCGGCGTAGCGCCAAGCTGGGTTCGCCTTCCGCGCCATGAACGGGTTGGCGAGCCCCGCCGCAGCCCCGGAGGCCCCACACGCGGGGCGACCGGCTTCAAGGACGGTGACGTCGTGCGTCCGACACAGCACAGACGCTGCGCAGGCACCGGCCAGTCCCGCGCCAACCACCAGAACCGAAGAAGACATCGTTACACTGACACTAGCTTTGGAAAAGGTGACGACAAAAACGCCGCTCATCTAGGGCGTGTGGACAATCGGTCTGATCGGTGCTCACGGCCTCCGTTCGGCCTCCGCTGCGTTCCACTCGTCACTCGATCCTACGGGATCGCGTTCCTCGTGCGCCTTTCGGAGACGCAAACGGCGTCTCGTGAGCACCTGACCCGATCAATGTCCACACGCCCTAGAGCGTGCGGACGTTCGATCTGATTGGCGCTCTCCGCCCTACATGACGCTCGTTTCGAAGTGCGCGTCGCCCAATTCGGCGGAATAACAGACCCCGGATCGGGTCCCAGAACAGGCTCTCTCACGCCTTGAGAGCACGAAAATGGTGTCTCGTGACTGCTTGAACCCGGTTTGGCAACTCGTCTTTGCCAGGACGCATGGGGAGGGTGATCCGTTAGAACTGAACGAC
Source organism: Bacteroidota bacterium (assembly GCA_039027055.1). Classification (GTDB taxonomy): domain Bacteria; phylum Bacteroidota; class Rhodothermia; order Rhodothermales; family Rubricoccaceae; genus JBCBEX01. Next base: position 3,529 of record JBCCLD010000283.1, on the reverse strand, counting down.
AACGGCGAGGCAGGGTGGACTGAACGGAAATGGCTCAGGCTTCGAATACCAGAAGCCCAAAGGCCTACACCATGCCTGAGCGTTTGCGAAGGACCCACTCGATGGCTAGAAGCCCAACGATGGCCGCAAGCCACCAGGGCATGTGCCACAGCGGGGTCTCCCGCTCGGTCTCAACGGCACGCGGCGAAAAGCGTCCCGGCTGATTGAGAAGGGTGCCGAGTTGCCCTACATCATTTGCGGGGACAACCATGCCACCGCTTCGCTGAGCGAGTTGGCGCATGAGCGCGGCGTCGGCCGTCGGATTCTGAAATTCGAGGGCAAGGGCACCGACTGCAAAGCTGCCCGCATCCTCACCCAGCACAGTACCGGCTGACGTGAGCGAGGCTGATGTGGTGTAGCGGTAGGTGCCCGATGGCCGAGCACCCAGGTCCAACGCATAGCGGCCGGAGCCCAGCGCACGCATCACGTGTGGCGTCGTCGTGCCATCGGGGGCCGTCACAGTTACCTCAACGGTTGCATCCGAGACGGGAACCAAGGCTTCGTCATAGACCTGTCCGGTGAGGGTGACCGTCTCCCCTTCACCGTACAGATCACGGGTGGGTCGGACCCGAACTGGGCGCCGGTCCGCACGCGTGGTGAGCCACCGAAGTAGATTCTCAGTGAGACTTGGGTAGAAGCCAGCCATGTCCTCCAAGTCTTCGGGTAGGTTGGCCCAGCGCCACGTGCCCGCGCCAAGTAGCGCTGCGCTCCGAATGCCGCTTCGCCGACGTACCACCAAGAGCGGATCATCAAGAACCGCCCCGGCGACTTGGATCGTAGCGAGCGTCTGGGCATCTGGCGTGGCTCTCCAGCGCGATTCGTTGTACAGCACCGGCGGCAAGCGGTCGAGCCGTTCACGCGAAGAGGGAACGTCGAGAACCGGGTGAAACGCGCCCGACGCAGTGAGCGCCATCTGCGCTTCGTAGTACAGTGGACGGCTGCGCTCTGGAAGCACCGGCAACACGTCGCCGAAGGACTGCTGCAACACCGTAGGGTCGGTCTGCTGCGACAGGACAAATAAAACGGGCAAGCCATCCGCTGCCGCTGCCGCGAGTCGACGTGCCGTGGTACCGTCAGCAGCTGAGCCGGGATATCCTGCTAGGACGAGGAGGTCGAAATCGTCCACGGACGACGGGAGTGGGCCCTCGTAGAATTGCCCTGGCGACCGTTGTGTGCGCACAACGGCTTCTGTGTCCGGGTCGGATGCCACGAGGCGCCTGAGGGCCGATATGTCTGGGCCTGGCGCGGCCGCCACAAACAGAACCCGCCGTCTGTTTTCGAGGACCTGGATCGTGACCACCGTGGCGTTGTTTCGGGTCGTCACCTCACCGGCAAGCGAAGATACGGCGAGGGTGTAGCGCCGAAGCCCTGGGGAGCGTGGCGTCACGCGTACGTCCAGCGTGGCCTCGGTGCCACCAGTGCCTAGGGTCAAGGTCTCACGTGCAAGGAGCTGCCCGTCTTCGAGGAGCGATACGCTCACGCGCTCGCCCTCGAAGCCATCGTGGAGCACGCCAACTTGAACGGGGATTTCCACGTCTACATAGGCAATTTCGTTTGTGACGATTCGGCTGATGCGCACGTCGCGCTGCGCGGTGGTGTCTCCCACGACGACGGTGTAGATCGGGACGGGGTATCGCTCTGCGAGGTAGATGGGGTTGCGTCCGGAAGTCGAACGTCCGTCGGAGAGCACAACTACGCCCGCTAAATTGTCGCTGTCGAGGTCGTCAGCGACGGTGGTCAGCGCGCGAGCTAGGTCCGTTCGCGTGCCGACTAGGGTCAGAGAATCTGCGGGCGTATACGGGATCGCGTCCTCCGCGAACGTGTAGCGTCGGAGGGCCTCGTCTGGGACGCCAAGCTTAGCCACGTCCCCGAGCGCAGCCTGTAGGGTGCCGGGGGTGTCGTCTAGCGTGAGGCTTTGGCTGTCGTCAACCAAAACGGCTAGAATCGGGGGCTCTTCGATGCGCGAAAAGCTGCGCCAAATTGGCTCGAACAGCAAGACGAAAACTAACGCGAGGGCAGATCCTCGGAGGGCAACCAACAGCGCTAAGCGGCCCCCATCTGGACTCGGGAGGCTGCGTCGGTATGTAAACCATGCAAGTCCAACACCTGCGATGATGCAGAGCACGAGCAGCAGGGGAGGAGCAGCTAGCGTGAGGTCCACGGGGCGAAACTGACGGGAAGTGGGTGGTGGAGTGATCCCCGATCCAACGTGCTACGCGGATAGATCCGTGTATCCTAGAAATGCAAGGGCAGGATCGGGCGCTCAAGGTACACGCCCGACGCCGTCTCGAGGTGACGGGCACTACGCCGAGGGTTGGCGTAGGGACGCGCCAACAAACGCCTCAGGCAACAGCGTGCTTGCAGACGTCAGCTTGGGCGGAGCCGTCCCCATGTCGAGCCAAATGTGTCCTGTGGGGATTAGCTCGGCGATGACTTGGCGACAGGCACCACACGGAGTGCCTCCAGGTGCGTTGACACAGCTTACGTACAGTGCCCGAGGCTTCAAGCCATAGGCGAGAGTGAGGGCTAATCCGGTACGCTCCGCACACAGCCCATGAGTCCACTCCTCGAACTCCACGTTGACACCAGGTAGGGCGAAGCCTTCGGTCGTGTCCACCAGGCAACCTACCGGGAAGTCGGAATTGGGCACGCGTGCACGCTCGATGGCTAGCTGCCTGGCCTCTCGCAACAAGCGCTCCGGTGGTGCGTGGACGCTCTCTTCAAGACCAATCGCGATATTCGAAACGTCCACGTGGGATGTCAAGGTCGGGTGTGCCCCAAGCTCGCTGACGAACGCCACGGTATCAGAGGGCGACCGGTAGGGGCGTCCCACGGCTTCTTGAAATAGGGCAAGCTCGGCGGCCGTCAACGCGTGCGACGACACAAGCCCAACTACTTGGGAGAGCCCGACCGTGGCTTGGGCACCGGTCAGGGCTGCCGTCACAGCCGGGATGGTGAGCGGGAACGAGGCACATTCGACGCGTACACCGGGAATCCACTGTCCATCGGCAAGAACGGCTGCGGCCGCCCGAGGCGCACGGCTGTAGGGCACGTAGGCGCGAGCGAGAAGGGTGTCGAGAGGAAGCGTCATAGGTGCCAAAGGCGTGCTGTACCAATCCGTTGGCGCACAAGATCCTCGCCCTGGGTGCCAGTCTCGGTCTATCGGAGATTCGGTTGTTGAGCTGCTCTTTCGGCCTGGGGGACGGGGGAAGAACGAGCCAGCCGCAAGGATTGCATGACGGCGCGTGCCGCGCGCAAGCGGGCCCTAGAGTGCTTTGCGATGCGCTTCAGTACAGCCACTCCGTCGAAAATGATCGGTACGCGCCGGAAGGGGCGCATTCTGAACCACTGACGTACTGAACCACCGATCAAATGACTCTAGTGCATGGACAACCGGTCTTTTGCGATATCGAAGCCATGTCCGGAAGCCGCTAAGGCAGTTCCCCTCCTGGACAGAGCCTGCCCTCGCGAACGAGCGGGAGGGGACAGG
>JBCCLD010000282.1:0-6256 GCA_039027055.1 Bacteroidota bacterium | reverse complement strand
CGCGGCAGCCTCGACGACCCGGCGTTCATCGTGCTGGAGCACACCCCGAAGGACGCTCACAACGAGCGCCCCATCGTGCTCGTGGGCAAGGCCGTCACCTACGACACCGGCGGGCTCTCGCTCAAGCCGACGAAGAACTCGATGGACAAGATGAAGGCGGACATGGCGGGCGGTGCCGCCGTGATCGGGGCCGTGGCAGCAGCCGCGGAGCTGGGCCTGCCGCTCCACATCGTCGGCCTGGTGCCGTCCACAGACAACCGCCCCGGCGGGCGCGCCTACGTCCCCGGCGACGTGGTGACGATGCACGACGGCTCCACCGTCGAGGTGCTCAACACCGACGCGGAGGGCCGCATGCTGCTCGCCGATGCGCTCAGCTACGCCAAGCGTTACGACCCCGCGTTCTGCGTCTCGGTCGCCACGCTCACGGGCGCGGCCGTCGTCGCGCTCGGCACGAAGGTGGGGGCCGTTCTCACGAGCACGACCGACGGGGCGGCCAGCCGCCTCGACGCCTTCGTGGAGGCGGGCCGCCGCACCGGCGACCTTGTTGCACCGCTGCCGATGTACGACCTCTACGCGGAGCAACTCAAGAGCGACGTGGCCGACCGCAAGAACGTCGGCGGCCGCGAGGCGGGTACGGTCACCGCCGCGAAGTTCCTGGAGCACTTCACCGGCCACCCCGATGGCTACCCGTGGGTGCACCTCGACATCGCCGGCCCGGCCTTCATCGGCGAGCATCGTCCCTACGCGCCGAAGGGCGGCACCGGCTTCGGCGTGCGCCTCCTCGTGGACGTGCTCCGGCACTACGACCCCTCTCTCGGCTTCGACTTGTAGCGTGACTTCCTCTCCCCCACGTGTGTCGCGTATGGCGTGTTGCGTGTCGGCTGTGGCCCGATACGCAGCACGCAGCGCACAGCACGCTCTCGTTCTCGGTGCGGCGCTCTTCCTGATCGGGACGGCTGCCGCCCAAGACGCTACTGGGTGGGCGTTCGCGCCGCCGCCGGTGCAGCACGAGGCGATCTCGCTACCCGTTGCACGTGGGGCGGCCATTGATGGGACGGGACTGCTGTTTGCGGTGAGCGTCCCCCACCCGCGCCTCACGTTCGCGCAGCGCGTCGATGGGCGCTACGAGGCCGACGTGAATGTGATCGCCACCGTCCAAGGCTCCGTGGCGACGGCCCCCGCCGGACGCCTCTACCTCACCACCCTCGCCGACGACTACGCGGCGACGCAGGACGCCCGGCAGCGGCACATCACCCTCTTCGGCGTTTCGTGGGGGGCTGGTGTCTTTCCCCACTACTTCCTGACGATCCAGTTCGCGCGCGGTAGCGACAGCCGCGACGTCCAGGGCACCCTCGGGCAGGTGCCCGACTACGAGCAGCCTACCGTCGGGCGGCCCATCGTGATCGAGCGGCCCACGGCGCAGGAGCGCTCGGCGTTGTCCTTCCAACTCGCGGCCGAAGGTGGCACCGTGCCATTCGACCGCCCCGCGGCGCTGCTCGTCCCACTGCATCGGTCCGGCCCAGCGACGACCGTCCGGTTTACGCTGAAGGACGCCGAGGGCCAGACGCTCCGCTCCGACACGCAGCCAGTGACCACGCTACCGCCCACCTATGGCCTCGACCTGGGCACGCTCGCCGCGACGCCCGGCCAGATCGCCTTCGCCCCGGCCCCTGCCGACAGTCCGCTTCGGCTCGGCGTGTTCGACGTGTCCGCGCTGGAGGAAGGCACCTACACCGTCGAGATCGCCCTGCCCGACACGGGCCTCGACGTGGTCACCGAGACGCTAGAGGTCGTCTGGCCTACCAAGCCACGCTCGATGCAGGACGACCGCGTGGCGTTCGACGCGCTGCGGGCGATTGCGGTGGAGGACGAGGTCAGACAGATCGAGCGCGGCCGCGGCGGTCGCAAGTGGGAGCGGTTGGCCAACTTCTGGACCGAACGCGACCCGTCGCCGGGCACGCCGTTCAACGAGTTGATGGCCGAGTTCTACGCGCGTGTGGACGAGGCGGCCGTGCGGTTTCGCACCACGCCCAACGGCCGCCTCGACGGCTACACCACGGAGCAAGGCCGTCTGTGGCTCCGCCATGGAGCCCCCGCCGACATCGACCGGACGCTGCCTCCCGGAGGCGGCCCGCGCGAAGTCTGGACCTACGCCGACGGGCGTCGCTACACCTTTGAGGCTACCGTGCCCGGTGAGCCGCTCCGGCGCGTGAACTGAGCGTACACCGCCCGTGCCTGGCCTGCACTCCGGGCTCTCGAACCATGGCTGTCGACCACATCCCTTCGCCTGAAGCACCCCCGTCGCCGCGCCTCGTCTTCTCGATGGGCGACCCAAACGGTATCGGGCCTGAGGTGGTGCTGAAGGCCCTCGCCGACCCACGGCTGCGCGGACAGATACGCCCCGCTATCGCCGGATCGATCGGGACCCTGCGCGCCCACGCCGAGCGCATCCAGGCGAACTCGGACAACGCCGGCCTCGCGTTGCCGCGCCTCATATCGGCCTACGAGACCGACGTGCGTGAACGGCTTGCCGCTCCCCCCGATGCAAACGCCCCCGTGCCTGTGCTCGAACTGCGTCCTGGTTCGGTGCGTTTGCCCGACTTCGGCGCGACGACTGCCGAGGGCGGGGCTGTGGCGATGGAGGCCGTCGCGGCCGGCATCGACCTCTGCCAGCGCGGGGAGGCCGACGCGCTGGTGACCGCACCGATCTCGAAGGAGGCGATCGCGATGGCGGGCTATGCCGTGCCCGGCCACACGGAGTTTCTGGCGGAGCGAACGGGCACCGACGCTGTGCTGATGATCCTATGCACGGAGCGCGACGCCCTGGCGCACCAACCGCTGCGCGTGGCGCTCGTGACCGCGCACGTGCCTGTCGCCGACATCACCCGACGGCTCACGGACGATCTGGTGCGCGCGAAGCTGCGCCTCTTCGCAGACAGCCTCCGCCGTGACTTCGGTGTCGCGCGCCCCACTATCGCCGTGTTTGGCCTCAACCCGCACGCGGGCGATGGCGGCGTCCTCGGCCGCGAGGAGATCGACACGATCCGCCCGGTCCTCGACGCCCTTGCTGCCGACCCGGCCTGCGATTTTGAGGTGACAGGCCCCTATGCTGCCGATGGCTTCTTCGGGCAGCGCGGCTGGACCCGCTGCGACGGCATCCTGGCGATGTACCACGACCAGGGCCTCGCCCCGTTCAAGGCCCTCGCGATGGGAGGCGGTGTCAATGTGACGGCCGGGCTGCCCATCGTGCGCACCTCCCCCGACCACGGCACCGGCTTCGACATCGCCGGACGAGGCGTGGCGCGGGCAGGAAGCATGCTGGAAGCCGCTCGATTGGCCGCAGCGATTGCGGTGCGGCGTGCAGAGGGGATAGGGGATAGGGGATAGAGATTCGGGTAGTTTGGGAGAGGAGACCATGCCGCGTCGGTCGGGGCGACTTTCCTTTCATCCTTCTGCATTCATCCTTCTGCCTTCGCTTGAAAACCGATCCTTACACCGCGCTGGCGGCCGGCTACGATGTCGTGATGGCGCACGTCGACTATGAGGACTGGGCGGCTTACGTCGAGGAGCTCATCCAGGCGCATGCGCCGCACACGGAAACGGTGCTCGAACTCGGCTGCGGGACGGGCTCGCTCGCCTTTGCGCTCCAGCCCTACGGCCCCTACCGCTACCTCGCCACCGACGGCGCGCCCGCGATGGTGCGCGTCGCGCAGGCCAAGCGTCCGCTGCACCCGGAGGCCCACGTCCGCTTCCGCGTGGCCGACTTCGCCGCGCTCGACCCGGTTGCGCTCGGCGCTCCGTTCGACGCGGTGCTACTGCTCTACGACGGGCTCAACTATCTCCTGGACGAGGCTCAGGTGGTGCGGCTCTTCGCCACCGTGTCCCAGCTCCTCGCCAACGATGGGGTGTTCATCGTAGACCAGAGCACGCCCGCCAACTCCCTCAACAACGCCGACTACTTCCACGACGAGGGCACGGCCGACGCATTTGCCTACGTCCGCACGAGTGTCTACGACGCGGAGGCCCACCTCCACACAAATGCCTTTCGGTTGACGATCCAGGACAGGGTGTTCGAAGAGACGCACGTGCAGCGTGCGTACACGCTCACGGAAGTCGAGAGGCTGATCGCAGCGTCGCCGCTCCGCGTCGTCGCGGCGTACGATGGGTTTTCAGACGCGGAGGCGACCGGCGAGACGGAACGCGTGCACTGGGTGCTGGCATGCTAGCGCTGCGACCGCCATGACCTGAGGGGTGAAGGCGGGAGCAACGAGATCGTTGAATAGGGCAGCTGAGGAGCGAGAAGCATCGAGCGCTGAGGCCAACGTCGCGCGACCGCATCCAGGCCGCGTCGACCTCAACGGAGGCATAGGCTCGGGCACCCGGAATGCCAAGGTTGCCCCCTCGCCTTGCTCGGGGATGCAGTAACGAGGACGTAGTCCAGCAATCCTGAGGAGCGCCCCTCGTGGAAGCACAACCACAGCGTTCGGAAGTTTGGTTTTTTCGTCCCTGACGCTAAGATTGTTGGCGCTGGATCACCCTCGCTCTCCTAGGCCTTACACACACGTTGCACCTGTGGATGAATACTACACGCCCGATGAGATTCACCAAGCTATCGAGCGCAATTGGTACGGAAAGGCCCGGTGGGGGGCGCGTCTTCTCGTAGCTGCCGGTAATGCGTTGGGCCGGAACGCAGGTACCCGCCGCCATATCGCCCAGACCGCCGAGGGGGTGGTCCAGGAAGTCGTCCGTAAACTCTTGGAGCCACAGAGCGCACGCGACGTAGGGTATCGCAGAGTCAAGCGGTACTACGCAGGTCCCGATCCGGCTGAGCGCGACCTCGATCTTCTGCGCGGGATCATTCAGGCGATTCGTTCGGAGGCCAACAACATTGCCCGCCGGGCCGAATCGTCTAGCAGCGACTTCCAAGAGGAGGTGGTGCCCGCATCCGGGGCTTCGCCCGAGGACCAGACGATCGAGGCCGAGGCCTGGGCAGAAGTCGAGGCGCTCTTTGAGGGCGATGAGGTGGTGCTGGGCATCCTGCGGCTTCGGCGCGAAGACCCAGCCTTGACGCCCCGTGACCTTGCGCACTTGCTGGAGCGTCCGGTGACCCCGGACATCTACCGTGCCATCGAACGTATGAAGGCCAGGGTGCGCCGGCTGCCACTTGGGAGGTCATGACTGGATTCGTCAGAGAGGCAACCATGCCCTACCTTTCCTGTAGACTCGCTCCACTAATTCCAAGGCCACGCTGGCTGTATTGGTGTTGTGCATTGGTTTTGGTGGCCCTTGATGTCGTTGTTTAAGGGGAGCGGGTGGTTCCGGCTGCGCCGGTTCGATGGCCCCCCTCGTGTTAAACCTGTAGCTCCATGTCTGCTCCCAACGCTTCTAGCCGCCAGGCAGCAAAGTTGCTGCGGCAGCACACTGATGCGTTGGAGCGCGACCAAAAGGCCGCGTCGGCGGCAGACCTGTCCGATACGGAGTTGGACGAAGCGTTGGCTCAGATGGGGCTACCGGTGACCCCACCCCGACCGCCCACTGTGTCGCTCCCTGTGGCGGCTGTGGCAGAGCCCGCCCCAATATCACGGCGTCCACGGCTGGTGCGGCGTCCTCGATATTCCCACTGGAAGAGGCCCCAATTCCGGCGCTGGAGTGCCATGGGCAGTGTTGGTCTCGTTGTGCTTGTTCTTGCCGCCACGTTCGTGTTCCAGCCTCGCTCCATGCCAGCGGCGCACGGCCTCTCGCTCAACGCGCTGGACGACCTCGTGGGAATGGCGCGCCGAGTGCTCAATCGAACACAGGACCCAGAAACGGTTGGTTCGTTTGATACCTCCCTGATGCTGCTAGAGGAGGCGGCACCGTCGGGCTTAGAAGTGCTCTTTGGGAGCCGCCCGGATGACGAAGCCCTCGTGGAAGCGAAGGAGCAGCTCCAGTCAACCTACGCCGCGTTAGAGCCGCAGTCTTTGACGGTATCCGAAATCGAAGACCCTGCCGAGGCAGAAGCGCATGAGAGCGCACGACAGGTGCAGGGCATTGTGGCGCTGCTGCTTGCGCAGGTCGCGCTTTCGACCAACGACCTCACCGAGGCGCAGCGATGGCTGGACACGGCCGTCCGCGTCGGCGATGCACCTACACGTGAGCACGCGGCGAGAGTCGCCGCCAAGCTTGCGGCGAGGCCTGCGGCGGAGTAGCAATCCGGCGGACCAGCGTCACCCCAGCTCCAGCACGGCGCGGACCATAGGGTCGTCGAACTCTTCGG
>JBCCLD010000281.1:0-6261 GCA_039027055.1 Bacteroidota bacterium | reverse complement strand
TTGCGTTATCTGAAGCCATGTATGGAAGCTGCTAATGCAGTTCCCCTCCTGGATAGGAGGGGACAGGGGTGGTTGACCGAATCAGCTACCCTGTCACGTCCAAAGCCGAACGCGCAGAAGACGCCTTGAGTGTGCACTAGGGCGTATGGACATTGATCGGGTCAGGTGCTCACGAGACGCCGTTTACGTCTCCGAAAGGCGCACGAGGAGCGCGATCCCGTAGGATCGAGTGACGAGTGGAACGCAGCGGAGGCCGAACGGAGGCCGTGAGCACCGATCAGACCGATTGTCCACACGCCCTAGGCGGGTATATCCCTTGGTCGAGACGCGACAGCGACGACGAGGAACATCCTCCCGCTACGAAAGCAAGGACTACGAACAGGAACGCAGGGTGTCGACGCAGGCCTACACGCGGACGCAGGCCTGGAGTCAAGCGTCCCCCAGCATTAGCTCATAGAACGCTACGGTCCCATCCGGGCGGCGTACCTCAACGAGCGCTACGCGGCTACCTATCTCTGCTAGAGCAAGTGCTTGGGCAGCTTGTTCGGCAGACTGAACACGGCGGGGCCGGCCGTCTTCGAGCTCGATGCTCGTGATGACGGTGCCAGCAGGGAGCCCACCAAGCGCGGCAGTTCCGCTCTCGGCGAGGTCCTCCACGAAGGCGCCGCTGCGGACGTTGTAGAGATCCCGCTCGCGGTCGGTGAGGTCGCGCAGTTCGACGCCCCACGACTCCAGCGTGACAGACTCAGGCACGCCGTCAGGCTCAAGATCTGGGTCGATTTCTGGATGGCCTTCCGGCAAGGCGGGGTGCCCCTCGGGTAGATCCGGGTGGCCTTCGGGAAGCTCTGGTGTCCCTGGCGCAAGACCTGGTTGCTCCGTGCCGAGATCATTCATCCACGCCTGGAAGGCCGCATCGTCGCGGCCGAAGAGGCGCACATCGAGGTCGAGGGTGCGTCCGCGGCGCCACACGTCGAGGGCGATGACATCGCCGGGGCGACGGCGCGCAATCTGGCTCTGGAACTGATTCGGCGCGTCGAGATCGACGCCGTCGATGGCCGTCAGCACGTCACCGCGGCGGAGGCCCGCTTGATCGGCTGCGCCGCCGTTCGCCACGCCCGCGATAAGCACACCGGCGATGCGATCCAGCCCGACAGCCTCGGCGTCGGCTTCGGTGACGGGACGGATCTCCACGCCGAGGTAGCCGCGCTGCACCTCGCCCGTGGCGATGAGATCCTGGGCCACACGCACCGCAAGGTTGCTAGGGACGGCGAAGCCATAGCCTTCGTACGATCCGCTCTCCGTCGCGATGGCGGTGGCGATGCCCACCAGTTCGCCACGCAGGTTGACGAGCGCCCCCCCAGAGTTGCCCGGGTTGATGGCCGCGTCGGTCTGGATAAAGTCTTCGATGCGGAAGTTGTCGGCGATGATGTCGACTTGCCGGCCGAGTGCCGAGACGATGCCCGCCGTGACCGTCGAGCGGAGCCGGAACGGGTTGCCGACGGCGAGCACCCACTGCCCAACCTCCACCTCGTCGCTGTCGCCGAGCGCGATGACGGGGACGGCGTTGTCGGGGTCGTAGTCGACCAGTTGAATCACAGCGAGGTCCGTCGAGGGGTCGGTGCCGACCATGCGCGCGTCGAACTCGCGGCCGTCGTCGAAGAGGACTTGGATGCGGTCGCCGTCGTCTACGACATGGTGGTTGGTGAGGATGAAGCCTTCGTCTGAGACCACCACGCCCGATCCAGCAGAGCGGCGGAACGGTTCGCGTTGGAAGGGCTGAAAGCCATCACCGCGCCCGCGCGTCTCGACGCGGATAAACACCACGGTGGGGGTCACGCGCTTGGCGACGGTCTGGAACAGATTGTCCATCGCATCGAGCTGTGGCATGCGAGGCAGTGGCTCTTCGTAGGGAGCCTGCCGTCCGAGTGTCACCGTCTCCGGAGGCGGTGCCACAGCGACGATGGGCCTCGCGCCGTCGTCCGTAACGCCAGGCCACAGCCAACGCGCTGCGAGCAGCCCCACGGCAAGGCCTGCTGCCACAAGCAGGAGTCCGAGGAGCACACGGCGGGTCGTCATAGTGGGAAGAGCCTAGTGGGAGAGTCGCGGGGCGTGCACCGTCGGCGCGGACGGTTTGTTTCCCCGCGCGAAGATCCGGCGAGGTGCTTTCCTGCACGAACCAGGGCCGGTCGCCGGGGTATCGCACTCGCCTCGCCTCGACTTCCATCTTTGAATCGCGTCATGATCCAACGCAGAACCGTCGGCATCATTGGGACAGGCCACGTGGGCATGGCCGCCGCCTATGCCCTCTTCCTCCAACGCCTCGCCAGCGACCTCGTGCTCGTCGACCTCAACCAATCGAAGGCGGAAGGCGAGGCCATGGACCTCATGCACGGGCAGGCGCTCGTGGGCCGCGTGACCGTCCGCCCTGGCACCTATGAAGACCTTGCCGACGCGCAGGTCATCGTGGTGACAGCAGGAGCGAGTCAAAAAGACCCCTCAGAGACCCGACTCGACCTCCTCCGCCGCAATGCGCGCATCTTCGAGTCTATCGTCGCCGACCTTGACGCGCACGCGCCGAACGCCATCCTCGTCATCGCCACGAACCCCGTCGATGTGCTGACGGCGGTGACCATCGCACAGTCGAGCCGGGACCCGCGGCGCATCTTCGGCACCGGCACGACGCTCGACTCGGCGCGCTTCCGTGCGCTGCTCGGCCAGCACTACCATGTCGACCCGCGCTCTGTGCACGGCTACATCCTCGGGGAGCATGGCGACTCCGAGGTCCCAGTCTGGAGCGGCGTCACCATCGGCACCGAGCCGATCATGGAGCGCACCGTCCTCGGCCAGCCCTGGGACGGCGCGGCGATGGATGCGCTCTTCGACGACGCACGCCGCGCGGCCTACCACATCATCGCGAAGAAAGGCTACACCAATACGGCCATCGGTACCGTCATCGCGCGCCTCGTCCGCGCGGTGCTCGCCGACGAGCGGAGCGTGCACCCCGTCAGCGTCCCCCTCGACAATGCGTACGGCCTCGGCGATGTGTGCCTAAGCATTCCCTGCGTAGTGGGCATCGGCGGCATCGAGGCACACGTACCGCCTACCCTCACCGGCTACGAACTCGCCGGGCTCACCAACTCAGCGGCCGTGCTGCAAGAGAGCGTCGATGCGCTGAAGAGCTAGGTCGCATCGGGCTTGCTGTTGTACCTTCGCCACGGAAGCCAGGGGTGCCGTCCGTTCGCGACGGCTGAGAGAGTCCCTCTGCACCTGATCCGGCTCGTACCGGCGTAGGGAGGCTTCACGGTCCACGCGTGCCCCCGGTCGATGGGACAGCGTTGGCATACCGGCTTCCGCTCGCCCGCCCTACGGACCCACGCTCGGAAGCCGCCATGGAATTGCCCACGCTCTCCACCTCCGCCGCCGCTAAGAATGCGGCGAATGCCGCCACCCACGCACGCCTCGACCAGCTATCCGACGAGGTACGTCGCCCCCTCCCTGGCTCGCGCAGGATCTACGTCGAAGGCTCCCGCGCTGACCTCCATGTACCGATGCGGCTCATTGAGCAGAGCCCGACGCCCGCGAGCTTCGGCGTCGAGGAGAACCCGCCGATCCCAGTCTACGATACCTCGGGCCCCTACACCGACCCAGATGTCGCCATCGACCTGCGGCGCGGGCTCCCGAGCGTGCGCGGCGCGTGGATCGCAGAGCGCAGCGACACCGAGTTGCTCGACGGGCTCTCGTCTGCGTTCGGGCGCGAGCGGCTCGACGACCCGAAGACCGCGCACCTCCGCTTCGAGCATGTGCATCGGCCTCGTCGCGCCAAGACAGGGCGCACGGTGACGCAGTTGCACTACGCCCGGCGCGGCGAGGTGACGCCCGAGATGGAGTACATCGCCATTCGGGAGAACCAGAAGCTGGAGTCACTCCGTGAGACACACCCGGCGCTGTTCCAGCAGCACCCCGGCCAGCCGTGGGGCGCGCAGATTCCCAAGGCCATCACGCCCGAGTTCGTCCGCGACGAGGTCGCCCGGGGCCGCGCCATCATCCCGGCCAACGTCAACCACCCCGAGCTCGAGCCGATGGTGATCGGCCGCAACTTCCTCGTCAAGATCAACGCCAACATGGGCAACTCGGCCGTCACGTCGAGCATCGCCGAGGAGGTGGAGAAGCTGGTCTGGGCAATCCGCTGGGGGGCCGACACGGTGATGGACCTCTCGACGGGCAAGCACATCCACGAGACGCGCGAGTGGATGCTCCGCAACAGCCCCGTCCCCATCGGCACGGTACCGGTCTACCAGGCGCTCGAAAAGGTCGGCGGCGTGCCTGAGGACCTCACGTGGGCGCTGTTCCGCGACACGCTCGTGGAACAGGCCGAGCAGGGCGTCGACTACTTCACGATCCACGCGGGCGTGCTGCTGCGCTTTGTCCCGCTGACGGCGCGGCGGCGCACCGGCATCGTCTCGCGCGGCGGCTCGATCATGGCGAAGTGGTGCCTCGCCCACCACCAGGAGAACTTCCTCTACACGCACTGGGACGAGATCTGCGAGATCTGCGCCGCCTACGACGTGAGCTTCTCCATCGGCGACGGCCTTCGTCCAGGTAGCATCGAGGACGCCAACGACGACGCGCAGTTCGCCGAGCTCTACGTCCAGGGCGAGCTCACGAAGAAAGCCTGGGCGCACGACGTGCAGGTGATGAACGAGGGGCCGGGGCACGTCCCGATGCACCTCATCCAGGAGAACATGACCAAGCAACTCGACTGGTGCGGCGAGGCGCCGTTCTACACGCTCGGCCCGCTCACGACCGACATCGCGCCCGGCTACGACCACATCACGTCCGGCATTGGCGCGGCGATGATCGGGTGGTACGGCTGCGCGATGCTCTGCTACGTCACGCCGAAGGAGCACCTCGGCCTCCCCAACCGCGACGATGTGCGCGAGGGCGTCATCACCTACAAGATCGCCGCCCACGCCGCCGACCTCGCCAAGGGCCACCCCGGCGCGCAGGCGCGCGACAACGCCCTCTCGAAGGCCCGCTTCGAGTTCCGCTGGGAGGACCAGTTCAACCTCGGCCTCGACCCCGAGAAGGCGCGCAGCTACCACGACGAGACGCTCCCGAAGGACTCCGCCAAGGTGGCCCACTTCTGCTCGATGTGCGGCCCGAAGTTCTGCTCGATGAAGATCACGCAGGACGTGCGCGACTACGCCGCCGAGTATGGCGTGGAGGTCGAGGCGGCCATCCCCGAGGGCATGCGCCAGAAGTCCGAGGAGTTCGCCGCGGCAGGCGGGGAGCTGTACCAGAAGGCGTAGTCGCCACCGAAGGCGTCATCGCACTCGGGTAATCCGTCGCGTCACGTGTTGCGCATCGCCAACGAGGCGGACGATGTACACCCCTGGACCGACGGATTGCCCGCGCGCGTCGTGACCGTCCCAGGTGGCTTTGTAGGTCCCAGCCACACGAATGCCCGTTGCTATCGTAGCCACCCGCCGTCCCAAGAGGTCATACACCGCCAGGTCGACACGGCGGGCGTCGGGAAGTGAACACTCCACGGGCTGAAGCCGGTGGCTTCGTGAGGTCAGCTTAGGCTGACTCCCCCTCCACCGTAAACCCGTCCTCATCGCGGCCGCTCTCCTCTTGCTGCTCGATGTAGAGCATCACCGCCTCATCCGTCACGTTGCCCGTCGAGGCGCAGAAATACCTCCGCGCCCACAGATGACGACCCCAGAACGCCTTGCGCAACCGACGGTACTCCCGCAACAGCTTGTACGAACTCTTCCCTTTGAGTTGCTGCACCAGCTTCGAGACCGAGAGCTGAGGTGGGACCGATAGAAGCAAATGCACAGGATCGCGCGCCCCATGACCTCGTACAATCTCCACGTCGAGCCGCTGGCACTCCTGGCGGATGAGGGCCCGCACCCGCTAGCCGACTTCACCGTGCATCTCCGGCTTGCGGTACTTGGTGGTCCAGACCAGGTGGTACTTGATGTCGTAGACGCTGTGACTGCCCCGTCGGTAGTGCTGCATGCTGCGGAAAGTACCGCCAGCCTCCTCAAGGCTTCGCCTGAAGGCGAGGGCTTCTCTCCCACTCCCCGAAGGGGACAGTGAAAGGGCCCCAGTCTACTAGGGCGTGTGGACCTTGATCGGGTCAGGTGCTCACGAGACGCCGTTTGCGTCTCCGAAAGGCGCACGAGGAGCGCGATCCCGTAGGATCGAGTGACGAGTGGACCCCCCATTCTGTAGAGGTGGGCGGAGGCCGAACGG
>JBCCLD010000280.1:0-6265 GCA_039027055.1 Bacteroidota bacterium | reverse complement strand
CGTCGGGCTGCGTGAGCGGCCGGTCGCCGAAGGGCAGCCCCTGCTGGCCGGGCGGCACCGCGCTGAGGGCGTAGCGTCCGTAGAGCCGCCGTTCTTCCGGCAGCGTCATGCTGTAGACGAGGTGCTCGGCCGGGATGATCTGGTCCGTGTCGATGTGGTCGCCGAGGACGTAGGCGGTGCCTTCGATGAGAGGTTTCATGCGGTTGAAGGTGAAAAGTGGAAGGTTGAAGGTGGATGCAGGCAGACCTTGCACCTTGAACATTCAACGACGAGCAGAGCGAGTCAAACAAGGACTTCCCGTGGGTCTGTGATGACGCCGGTGAGCGCGGAGGCGGCGGTGGTGAGCGGCGAGGCGAGGTAGACGGCGGCCTGCTTCGAGCCCATGCGGCCGGGGTAGTTGCGGTTGGTCGTCGAGATCACGACCTCCGTGCCGTGCGTGCGCCCGAACGTGTCGATGGGGCCGCCGAGGCACGCCGCGCAACTCGACTTGCCGACCTGGCAGCCCGATGCCTTGAAGATGTCGAACAGCGTCTGCCCGCCGACCGTGACCTCGTGGAGCTGCCGCCCCACCTCCGTCGTCGCCGGGACGATGAACGTGTCGATCACGACCTCCTGCCCCTGCAGCACGCGCGCCGCCGCGACGAAGTCTTCGAGCTTGCCGCCCGTGCACGAGCCGACGTAAGCACGGTCGAGCTTCGTGCCCGCGACCTCGCTGACGGCCGCCTTGTTGTCCGGCGCGTGCGGCTTCGCTACCACGGGCTCCATCGTCGAGACATCGTAGACGTGCTCGCTGTAAAACCGCGCGTCCGGGTCGCCGTAGACGGGCGTGTAGGCTGCGCGGTTGGTCCCGGCGGTACGCTCGTCGACGTAGGCAAAGGTCTTCGCGTCGGGCGCGATGATGCCGTTCTTGCCGCCCGCCTCGATGGCCATGTTGCAGAGCGTCATGCGCTCCTCCATCGAGAGGTCGTAGACGGCTTCCCCGTCGAACTCCAGGGTGCGATAGGTCGCTCCGTCGGTGCCGATGTCGCCGATGGCGGCGAGGATGAGGTCCTTCGCCATGAGGTAGGGTGGCAGTTCGCCCTCGAAGACAAAGCGCATCGTGGCGGGCACCTTCACCCAGATCTTGCCGGTGCCCATGATGAGCGCCGCGTCGGTGTTGCCGACGCCCGTCGAGAAGAGGCCGAAGGCACCCGACGTGCAGGTGTGGCTGTCTGTCCCGAAGAGCGTGATGCCGGGGCGGTTGAAGCCTTCCTCGGCGAGCCCGATGTGGCAGACGCCTTTGTAGCGGTCCGTGCCCACGTCGTAGTAGTGCGGCAGGTCGTGTTCCTTCGCAAAGGCGCACAGGATGTCGACGTTGCGGTTGGCGTGGTGGTTGGTGGTAAAGATGTAGTGGTCGGGCATGATGACCAGCTTGTCGCGGTCCCACACCTGCGCGTCTGCGCCGAACTCGCGCTGGAAGATGCCGATGGTCGGCGGCCCGCAGACGTCGTGCGTCATCAGCACGTCCACGTCGATCCACATCGTCTCGCCGGGGGCCACCCGGTCCCGCCCCGCATGCTGGGCGAGGATTTTTTCTGTGAGGGTCATAGGTCAATGCAAGGTCCAAGGTCGCAGGTCCAAGGTCGCAGGTCGAGTAGCAAGGCCCGGGCCGCTTCTTGGACCGAGGACGTGAGACCTGCGACGCGACGCAGGCGCTCAGGCGAACGACTGCATGATGCCGGCGGTGGCGAAGGCGGCGCTGTCGGACTCGTCGGCGTGGGCAGCGAGGCGGTTGAGCGCGTCAAGGTAGGCCGCGGCGGAAGCGCGGAGCACGTCGGTGGAGCGGGCCGCACCGCGGAAGGCGAGGCCGTTGCCGTCGGTGACGACCACGTTGACTTCGCCGAGCGCGTCGGCTCCTTCGGAGACGGAGCGGATGGTGTAGCTCGCGAGCTCGTGCGTGCTCCCGAGCGCAGCACGGATGGCGCGGTAGAGCGCGTCCACGGGGCCATCGCCGGCGGCGGTCTCCTCCGTGGTGGAATCCGACTTGCGGCTATAGAGCGCGATCGTTGCCGTCGGTTCCTGGTCGCTGCCGGTCGTGACGTGCATCGTGTCAAGACGATACGTAGCGGTCGCGACGGGGCGCTGCTGATCGTTGACGAGTGCGAACAGGTCCTCGTCGTAGATCTCCTTCTTCTGGTCGGCGAGCGCGACGAACCGCTCGTAGATGCCGTCTTTCTCGGCTTCGGTGAGCACCACGCCCAGACCGTCGAGGCGGCTGAAGAGGCCGTGACGGCCCGAGTGGCGGCCGAGGCGGATCTGCGCGGGAGCCTGCCCGACGTCTTCGGCGCGCATGATCTCGTAGGTGTCGCGCCGCTTCAGCACGCCGTGCTGGTGGATGCCCGCCTCGTGGCTGAAGGCGTTCTTCCCGACGATGGCCTTGTTCGGCGGCACTGCAAAGCCAACGGTGACAGCCACGAGCTTGCTCGCCTCCGTGAGGTGCGGCGTGGCGATGTTGGTGTGCACACCCATCTGATCGCCACGGGTGCGGATGGCCATGGCGATCTCCTCGAGCGCCGCGTTGCCCGCGCGCTCGCCGATGCCGTTGAGGGTGCACTCGATCTGCCGCGCGCCCGCCGAGACCGCCGCGAGCGAGTTGGCGCAGGCCAGCCCGAGGTCGTCGTGGCAGTGCGCCGAGAGGATGACGTGGGGGAAGTCCTGGAGGCACGCCTTCGCGGCGGCGAAGTGCGCCGCGTACTCGTGTGGCAGGCAGTAGCCCGTCGTGTCGGGGATGTTGATCGTTGTGGCTCCGGCCTCGGCGGCGGCAACGACGATCTCGCAGAGATAGCTCGCGTCGGTGCGCCCGGCGTCCTCGGCGCTGAACTCGACGTCGTCGGTGTAGGTCTTGGCGAGGCGCACGGCGTCCTGGGCCATCTGCACCACGGTCTGCCGCTTCTCGGCGAGCGTGTTGCCGAAGCGTGGGTGCCCAAATTTGGCGTCGAGGTGGATGTCGCTCGTGGCGATGAAGGTGTGGATGCGCGTGCGCTGTCCCTCGCGAAGCGCGTCGCCGCAGGCGTGGATGTCGGCCTCGGTGGCGCGGCCTAGCGCAGCGATGACAGGAACATGCCCGGTTGAATTTTCAGGGCCGTCGGCAAGGGTCGCAACAACGCGGCGCACGGCCTCGCGCTGGCCCGGCGACGAGATCGGGAAGCCGGCTTCGATGACGTCCACGTGCAGCCGCGCGAGGTGCCGGGCGATTTCGACTTTCTCGGCGAGCGTCATGGACGCGCCCGGCGCTTGCTCGCCGTCGCGCAGTGTGGTGTCGAAGATGATGATAGGGTCGGACATGGGATCGGTGGGGTCGGGAGAGGTGAGAGGTAGCAGTTCGATGGCGGAGGCGCGCCCGGTGCGATCAGTGCAGCGGGCGCCTGGTAAGTCGTTGACGGCCTCGACCCTCGTGCCAAGCAGCTCCCCTCCTAGACAGGGCAGCGCATGCGCTGTGGGGTTTCCCTGCCTTTCCGGGCTGGGGGTGGTTGATCCTCGCGATGTCACGGTTCATTGTGCTCGGTGGGTCTACCCCCTCCCGCTTCGCGGACTCCCCCTGTTCAGGGGGAAAACTGGGTTGATGCATCTCGGTCGTCATTCCACCACCAGCGATGCGCGCGACGGCGCGCGGAGAGCGTATTGCGACACGCACCGCGCCATCGCCTCCGTGGTGACGGCGGTTGGACCGTGGCCGGCGAGATCGGCCGTACGATACCCGGCGTCGAGTGCGCCCGTGACGCCCGAGCGGACGGCGGCGGCTGCCTCGGGGCGGTCGAGCGCGTCGAAGAGCATCGCGCCACTAAGGATCGCCGCGAGCGGGTTGGCAACGCCCTGCCCTGCGAGGTCGGGCGCGCTGCCGTGGACCGGCTCGAACAGCCCAACGCACCGCTGTTGATTGGGGGCGCCGAGGCTAGCCGACGGGAGCAGGCCGAGCGAGCCGGGGAGCGTCGCGGCGAGGTCGGAGAGGATGTCGCCAAAGAGGTTGCTCGTCAGCACCACGTCGAAGCCGCGTGGGTTGCGGACGAGCTGCATCGCCGCGTTGTCGACGTAGAGGTGGTCGAGGTGTACATCAGGGTACTCCGAAGCGCCGATCTCCGACACGAGCGCGCGCCACCTCCGCGAGACGTCGAGTACGTTGGCCTTATCGACAGAGGTGACACGACGACCGCGCCGCCGCGCCCACTCGAACCCGACGCGGGCGATCCGCTCGATCTCGGCATCGGTGTAGCGCATCGTGTTGAACGACACGGATTCCGTGTGGCCGCCCTCGCCCGCCTCCTCGACCGTCCCACGCGGCTCGCCGAAGTAGATGCCCCCGGTGAGTTCGCGTACGATGAGCAGGTCGGTCCCTGCTACGATCTCGCGACGCAGCGGCGACGCCCCCGCGAGCGTCTTCGGCACGCTCACAGGCCGCAGGTTGGCGAACGTGCCGAGCAGGCGCCGTAGGGCGAGCAGACCGCGTTCGGGCCGCGTCTCCGGCGGTTGGTCGTCCCACGCAGGGCCACCGACGGCCCCCATGAACACGGCGTCCGCTGCCATGCACGCCTCACGCGTCGCGTCCGGCAGCGGCACTCCCGTCGCATCGATGGCGCAGCCGCCCATCGCGTGCTCGCCCACGTCGAGGAAGAACCCGTGCGCCTCGGCCACCGCGTCGAGTACGGCGAGCGCAGGCTCGGTCACCTCGCGCCCGATGCCGTCGCCTGGCAGCCAGGCGATGCGGTAGGTGGTAGGTCGTTGGCTAGAGGTCATGTGGAGTTCGACGTGCGAAGTCAGACGTGAGTCACAGCAATGCTCTTGTCATCCTGAGCGAGCGAGCGAGGCGAAGGATCTCAGAGACAGTGACTCCGCTTCGTTTTCGGATCAAATCCAATGAGACGTAGATCCTTCGGCTTCGGCCTGTGGCCTCCGCTCAGGATGACAGGAATGATTCATCTACTCGGCGACAGCCTCTTTGGGTGTATCGTGCTTCAGCCAGGACATCATCCCGCGCAGCTTTTTGCCGACAGCTTCGATGGGATGGCCCTTCGAGGCAGCGCGGAGGCGGTGGAGATCTGGGTTACCCGCCTCGCAGTCGGCGATGAAGGCGCGGGCGAAGGCACCGGATTGCACCTCGGCGAGGATCTCCTTCATCTCGGCCTTGACGGCGTCGGTGACGACGCGCGGGCCGCGGGTGTAGCCGCCGTACTCCGCCGTGTCGCTGACGGAGAAGTTCATCCGCTCCAGGCCGCCCTCGTAGAAGAGATCGACGATGAGCTTGAGTTCGTGGAGACACTCGTAGTAGGCCAGCTCGGGCGGGTAGCCCGCCTCGGTGAGCGTCTCGAAGCCTGCCTTGATAAGCGCTTCGGCCCCGCCGCACAGCACGGCCTGCTCGCCGAAGAGGTCGGTCTCGGTCTCGTCCTTGAAGTTGGTCTCGATGACACCGGCGTGCGTCCCGCCGATGGCGTCGGCGTAGCTGAGCGCGAGGTCCATCGCGCCCCCGCTCGCGTCCTGCGCGACGGCGACAAGGCACGGCACGCCGCCTCCCTGCTCGTAGGTGCGCCGCACGAGGTGCCCCGGCGACTTCGGCGCGACCATGAACACGTCCACGTCAGCGGGTGGCTGAACCTGCCCGTAGTGGATGCTGAACCCGTGGCCGACCGCGAGCGCCTTGCCCGCCGAGAGGTTGGGCGCGATGGCGGCTTCGTAGACACGCTTGTGGTGCTGGTCCGGGACGAGCAGCATGATCACGTCGCCCCAGGCGGCGGCCTCGGCGGGCTCCACCACGCGTAGCCCCGCAGCCTCGGCGTGCGGCCAGGAGCCCGACGACGCACGGAGGCCGACGACGACCTCCACCCCGCTCTCCTGGAGGTTCAGCGCGTGGGCGTGGCCCTGGCTCCCGTAGCCAATCACAGCGACACGTTTCGAGCGGATGAGGTCGGGGTTGGCGGTGTAGTGGACGTTCATAAGGAAGGATGAGGTTCGAAGTAAAAAGCTCGAAGTGGTAAGGCTTAGGCAGCATCTAGCCGGTCCCGCCGCATCGCGACGCGGCCGGAGCGGGCGACTTCGCGGAGGTCGTGCGGGGCAAGCATGGCGATGAAGGCGTTGACCTTGGCTGTCGGGCCAGTCGCCTCGAACGTGAACGTATCGGGCGTCACGTCCACCACCTTCGCGCGGAAGATGTCGGCGATGTCCTTGACCTCGGCGCGCGTCGCAGGGACGTATCCCACCTTCGCCAGGCACAGCTCGCGCTCGACGATGCGCGCCG
>JBCCLD010000279.1:0-6324 GCA_039027055.1 Bacteroidota bacterium | reverse complement strand
TGGACATTGATCGGGTCAGGTGCTCACGAGACGCCGTTTGCGTCTCCGAAAGGCGCACGAGGAGCGCGATCCCGTAGGATCGAGTGACGAGTGGAACCCCCCTTCTGTAGAGGTGGGCGGAGGCCGAACGGAGGCCGTGAGCACCGATCAGACCGATTGTCCACACGCCCTAGACCGCATCGACCGTCGAGCGGATCCCGACACGCGGCCCCGATTTCGCGCTCGTGGCGTCTCGGCGTCCGTACTATCAGGGCCTCACCGTCTTCGGCATCCGTCTCCTGCGCAATGTCTCGTATGCCAGCTGGACCACCAGGGGCGCTCGGCCGTGATCTGTCGCCAGCCAGCCGCGCGCGGCTATCTTGTGCCATGCTCTGGGTTGCTCTCTGCCTCACGGCACTCTCCGTCACGTCCTGCCAGGACGTGGTCGACTACGACTACGGCCCGTACGATTTCTCGGCCCCGACGGCCGCGTTCATCCTGCCGCCGGAGTTGGAGGAGATCTCTGGCCTCACGGTGCTTGACAGCACCAGCATCGGGGCGGTGCAGGACGAGAGGGGCGACCTCTTCGTGATCGATGTCGATAGCGCTCGCATCACCCACGTCCACGACTTCGGCAAGCGAGGCGACTACGAAGCGATCGAGCGGGTCGGCGACCGGGTCTACGTGCTGCGGAGCGACGGCCGCCTGTACGTGATCGCGGACTGGTCGTCTGAGAAAGACGAGGCGGTCGAGCTGGAAACGGGCCTCCACGGCTCGTGCGACGCCGAGGGCCTGGCCACGGACGATGGCGAACGCCTACTCATCGTGTGCAAGGAGTCGGCGGGGGAGGGCCGCAGGAAGATGCGGGCCGTCTTCGCCTACGACCCGGCGAACCGGGTCCTCGCGCTCGATCCGGTCTACACCATCGAGGAAGCCCCCGATGACGAGGACGCCCCCGACGACAAGGCGGGTACCGAAGACGAGGCGGGCACCGACGAAGGCACCGAGGCGCGGAGCGCGGCGCGGCTAGGCTTGGCCAGCGTGCGTGGCTTCAAGCCCGCCGCCCTCGCCGTGCACCCCCGCACTGGACGGATCTATGTCGTCTCGTCGGTTCGCAAGGTCATCGTCGTGCTTGAGCCCGGTGGTGCGATCCATGACGTGTGGCCGCTCCCCGGCTCCTTTTTCCGACAGCCTGAAGGGCTCGCGTTCTTCCCCGACGGCACGCTGTTTATCGCGAACGAGGCCGCGGGCGCGCAACCGACCCTCTTCCGCTTCGCCTACACCCCTACCCCGTAATCTGGTCTTCGACGTCTACACAGGCATGGGGCGCTCTACCAGATGGCGGCGCCCCGCGTGCCTCGCTGCGACAGCGCCCTGGTTGGCTCTCACGCCCAGAGGCCTCAATCGGAGCCCACAACCCACCACGGTACCCCCGCATGGAACCCGCATCCAACACAAGCCCCCTTAAGCCGAAGGTCGCCCAGCGCCCTGGCACGAGCGCCTCCGACAAGGCGGAGCGCACCAGCGAGCGTGCCCTCACGCAGCCCAAAGCCCATGGCTCTCCGCGCGCCGCCGGGGACGACAGGGCAGCGGTCACCGAGAACGGTGCGCCCAATTCAACACATCAAGCCGAGGAGGAACCAACGCGTGCTGCCAAGGCCGGCAAGGACGCGGTGGCGACGCCCGATGCTCCCCCAGCCGAGACGAGCCTGGACGCGCCCCCACCAACAGAGACCACCATGAAGAAGGCCAAGAAGAAAGCCAACGGGAAAAAGGGAAAGAAGAAGCAGAAGAAGGACGCCAACCTGACCAAGACGAAGGCCAAACCGAGCGCGAAGAAGGACCAGTCCCCGAAGCTCGGATCGAGCCGCGGCATCGAGACGATGTTTCGCAGCAACTACCGCGTCCACATGGACCTCTCGGCGATCGCTGACACCAAGGCCAACATCATGATCTCGATCAACGGCCTGATCCTCCCCATCCTCCTGGGGGCGATCTCGCCGAAGATCGACTCGAACCCGTGGCTGTTGATTCCAACCACCATCCTGATGATCGGGTGTCTGATCTCGATGATCTTCGCGATCCGGTCGGCCCGGCCTCGGGTCAGCAACGACCCCGTCACGCTCGACCAGATCAAGGAGAAGGGGTACAACATCCTGTTCTTCGGCCACTTCTCGAACATGACCAAGGATGACTACGAGGAGGGGATGACGAGGCTGATGGAAAGCAACGAGGACATCTACCGAAACATGATCCGCGACTTGCACGGCCTCGGGAGTGTCCTGAACGCGAAGTATGCGTTGCTCCGGACGTCGTATACGGTGTTTATGATCAGCATCACGGTGGGTGTTCTGCTCTTCATTGGCACCTTCGTTCTCATAGCTACGGGGGTGATCTCTGCGCCGGATGACACGTTGGCCGTGCCGTACCAGGTGATCCCTTCGCCCTGAGACTCGGCGGGACCGCTGAGTGGAACTCCGGGCGATCTATCTGATGCCGACCGCTCGCCCGCTTGCTTCCGGATTCATGCTCACACCTCCACCGTCGCCGCGTCGCGGTCGCGCATCAGCACGCGGGCGTCCGGGTCCACGACGAGTCGTTCGGGCAGCGTGCGGAGTGTCCAGGTGAGCTGCTGCATGGTACCCGGTGCAAGGGTGACGGTCTGGCGCGCCTCGACGTAGCCGCCGTCGTCGCCGAAGCGTTCGCCGGAGGTGGCGGCGACCTCGACCGTCGCGCGGCCGTCGCCGATGTTTTCGAGCGTGGCGGAGAGCCGGTAGTGCCCGAGGAGCGTCTCCTGGATCTCGATGCCGGTCCAGATGAAGGCGGGGAGCGTGGTGCTCTCGAACCAGGCGGCGGCGACCTCGTCGTAGGCCGTCGAATCGGCGGCGTAGGGACGGAGCGAGAGGAGCAGGTCCTGCAGCGCGGGCGCGTCGCGGCGGTCGCGGCGCTCGGCGACAAACGCGCGGAGGCCGTCGACCATCGCGTCGCGGCCGAGGTGGGTGTGGAGCATCCACATCACCCACGCGCCCTGGTTGTAGATCGCGACCTCGTCGCGGCCCTCGCGGGTGTCCACGAGCGGGACGGCGGTGGCAGCCCGGCGACCGCGCAGGAACCGCGCCTCCAGGCGCTCGGCGAACGCGATCCCCGCCGCTACGCCGAAGGCTTCCTCGACCAGCAGCAGCGTCGCGTAGTCGGCCATGCCTTCGATCAGCACGCCCGTCCCCGGACCCTCCGCCGCTGCGACGAGGTGGCCCCACCACATGTGCGCGACCTCGTGCGCGGTGACCACGAACGCGAGGTCGGCCGTTGCCTGGTCTGCGCTCGCGGGTGTGCGCGTGAGGAAGCCTGCGCTCTCACTCATGCTGACGTTCGTCGGGAACGCCGTCGCGTTGGTCTGGAGGTCGGGAAACTCGTTGATCCGCAGGTCGCGCCATGGGTAGGGGCCAAACCAGTCGGCGTAGTGCGTCCGCGCGAGCGCCATCGCATCCAGCATCGCCTCGACGTGGTAGGCGTGGCTGGGGTGGTGGTAGACCGCGTTCGTGCCGTCCTCGAACGGCCGCGCGGCTTCGTCCCAGCGCCCCGCCATCAGGTTGAGCGCGCGGACGGGATAGTCCGTCTCCCACACCACCGTTGTGTGGGAGGTGGTGGCAGTGGAATCGGTGCGGGTGCCTTCCGACGTGACGGTGTAGCCTTGCGGTGCGGTGACTTCGAGGCGGGCCGTGAAGGGCGGCGCGAGCGCGTCGATGGTGGCGAGGGAGTCTTGCCACCAGCCGTCGGGGTAGTCGCGTGGCGCTGAGGGTTCGGGCGCGCCTAGGCCTTCGATGACGCCGGGGACAGGGACGAACTCGCCACGGTAGGTCGAGAGCAGCACGCCCTCGGGTAGGAGGAAGTGCGCCGTGCCGCCGCCGTTGCGCGTGATGCCGCGCGGGTAGGTGAGCGCGTAGGCAAAGCTGACGTCAACGCGGTCGCCCGGCCCGAGAGGAGACGAGAGCGTGACTACATCGAGGCCTGGACGGCGCTCTACGTCAGGAGTGCCGTCGTCGAGCGTCCAGGCGACCTCGCTGAAGCCGTAGCCGTTCGTGAACGGCAGGGCGGCCATCGGGGCGTCGGAGCGGTTGACGACGGTATAGGTCCCCGTGGCATCGAGGCGGCGGTTCTCGGGCTGGAGGTCAACCTGCAGATCGAGGTGCGCGACCGCCGGTGGGGGGACGTGGCCCCACGGGTCGGCGTTGGCCTTCCAGTAGGCTGTTGCCCAGTCCTCGGCGGCCTGGCCCTGGAAGCCCGTGTGCACTTGATACGCGAGCGTCCCGCCGAGCGCGAGCGGCAGCGCGAGCAGCCCGAGCGTGCCGATCGTATTTCGTCGTACGAGCCTTGCGGAGTAGGCCCACCACGAGCCGTCGTGGTCGCGCCGGGGAAACCACCGCCACGCGGCGACGGCGAGCGCGACGCCTAGCGCCAGCATCACCGCGCGGTTGAGGAGCAGCGCGCCATCGTTGAGCGGCATCCAGCCGAGGTCGCTCCAGCGCAGCGTCGCCCAGAGCGGCCAGTTGGCCACCCACGTCATCCGGCCCGAGGCGAAGGCATACGCTGTGAGGGCCAGCACGACCAGCCCGATACCGTACGTCGCGAACCGGTTGCGGGAAACCGAGAGCACCGCCGCGACGAACGTGCCCCAGACGAGGAACGTCGGGGTGAGCAGCCCGCCCCACACACTCACGAAGGGGCCGAGCGCGAGTGGCGCGGTGCCCTGCCCCGCGAGAAACACCAGACTCGCCACGCCGCACACGCCCATGAGTAGCGCGATCAAGAGCCCGTTCGCGAGGCCCTTCGCTAGCAGCAGCGCGCTCGTCGGCACCGGCATGGCATAGAGGATGCCAGCGAAGCGCGTCCGCGCCTCCCGCCGCACCGACTCAGGCAGCGTGAACAGGAGCAGCAGGCTCCCGAGCGCCGTCAGCACCTCGATCGACCCGACGGCCATCGTGCCCGCCGTCAGCAGCGCGGGCCCGCCGAGCGCGTCCTGCTCCGTGGCGAACTCGCCGACGAGCAGCACCACAAACAGCAGCGCGACGTAGACGAGCGGCTGATTCGCCATCTCTCGCACCTCGGCGCGGAGGACGTGCCCGACGCTCGCCCAGAATCCCGGCGGGCGCTGCGTCATCCCGAGGTCTCGAAGCGGCGCAAACAGCCCAACGCCGCCGGCCTCGGTCGTGTCGTCCACCAAAGCTCGCCCGAGCCACCGCCGCTTCTGCTTCGCCGCCGACCGCGCGCCCGTCGCGACGGCGTGTTGCCGCCGGAGTGCGAAGACGAGTCCGAGCAACGGGCCAGCGACCCACACGAGCCGGTTGAGCCAGAACGTCCCGTCGAAGGCCAGCGGCGCAGTGTTGTAGTACGTCACGCCGGGGTCCCCCGCCACGAGCACCTGGTAGACCCAGCGCAGCCCCGACGGGTCGAGCACCATCAGCAACTGGTCGAGAGTCGGATCAAGCCCTGGTGGCCGCCACGTCCAGAGAAAAAAGAGCACGCCCAGCACCATCGTGATCGGCACGGCATAGACGGCCAGCGGCCGCCGCGACGCAGCACCTACGACGAACGCGACCACGGCGCTTGTCCACATCGTCGGCACGGCGAACACAACGAACGGGACGAGGTAGCTGCTTAGCCGGAACGGCCCCCGGATGTCTGAGGCCCCTGGCTCGACGAGGAACTGGAGGTGGACCATCAGCGCGGCGAGGTGGACCAGCAGCGCGACCCCGAGTGCCGCTACGACGCCTGTGAGCTTGCCTACGAGGTATTCGCCTGGCGAGAGGGGCGTGCTGAAGAGCAGGGGGCCGACGCGGGCCTCGTCGTCCCGCAGGACGGTCAGGCCGCCGAGGAGGCCAGCGAAGAACGGATACGCCAGGAAGCCGCCGAGGCTGAAGAGCCAGGCGATGGCGTAGGGCGAGTTCACGAACGGCCGTAGCCCGTCCGGCCCGATCTCGTCCGCGTCGCCGCCGAGCGCGGTCGTGCCGTTGAGACTCATCGTCGCCAGCACGGCGAGCGCCACCATCACCCACAGCAGCGGGTTGGCGAGGTGCGCACGTAGGTCAAGGCGCGCTACAGCGAGCGCGCGGTTTATTGGCGAGGTCATGCCGAAAAGCTGGACAGGTCTACTCAAAAGCGTGAGCGCGAGAGGTCGTCTTGGACATCCGCTTGGAGCTAGGAGAATCTGTTCTCCCCCCGGACAGGCTGACAGGGGTAGGTATTCACAGAAGGTGGTCGTCTTGTCATCCCGAGCAGAATGCGCGTAGCGCATGGCGTCGAGGAGCCTGCCCTCGCGGACGTGGGGGATCTACGTCGTATCTCCAG
>JBCCLD010000278.1:0-6332 GCA_039027055.1 Bacteroidota bacterium | reverse complement strand
TGGGTGATGCGTTAGTCTTTTTGTTCCCCTAGGGGTTGACTCTCGGCAGCGGGGACGGCACTTTTCACCGCCTCACCGCCTCACCGCCTCACCGCCTCACCGCCTCACCGCCTCACCAGCCCATGCGACGCCAGCGGCTCACGGCTCTCTTCGTGCTCGGCGCGTTGCTGCTCAACTACCCGCTGCTCACGCTGGCCGACCGAGCCGAGGCCGTACTCGGTGTGCCGGTGCTCTACGTGTACCTCTTCATGGTTTGGGCAAGTCTGGTGGCGCTGGCGGCGTGGACGGTGGAGCGGCGGCGCGAGCCGGAGTCGGCCCACCGCGTGGCCCCCCCCGACGCCGAGCCTGCGGGTCCGGCGCGTGCCCTACGCTGATTCTGCCACCGGCCTGCTCTGCCTGCTGTGCTAAGCCCCAGCATCGTCGTTGCCGCGAGCCTGCTCTACCTGGGGCTGCTCTTCGGGCTGGCCTCGCTCGCGGACCGACGCGCGGACGAGGGGCGGTCGCTCGTGGGACGCGCGTCGGTCTACGCGCTCTCGCTGGCCGTCTACTGCACGGCGTGGACCTTCTTCGGCTCGGTGGGGCGCGCGGCGACGGAGGGCGTCAGCTTCCTCACCATCTACCTCGGGCCCACGCTCACGCTCCTCCTCGGCGCGAGCGTGCTGCGCAAGATGGTGCGCATCAGCCGCTACCACCGCCTCACCTCTATCGCCGACTTCGTATCGTCGCGCTATGGCAAGAGCCAACTGCTCGGCGGCCTCGTCACGGTCATTGCTGTGGCGGGCACGGTGCCCTACATCGCGCTGCAGCTCAAGGCCGTCTCGGGCACGTTCGGCGTGCTGACGGGCACCAGCGCACCAGGCGCGGTCGCCCTGTCGCTGGCGAGCGACACGGGCTTCTACGTGGCGGTGATCCTTGCCATCTTCGCCATTCTCTTCGGTACCCGCCACCTCGATGCCACCGAGCGCCACGAGGGCATGGTGGCGGCCATCGCGTTTGAGGCCGTCGTCAAGCTCGTCGCCTTCCTGGCCGTGGGCCTCTTCGTGACCTTCGCGATGTACGATGGGGTAGGCGATCTCTTCAGCAGGGCCGCGGCACGCGTCGACCTCCAGCCCCTCTTCGTGATGCCGTCGGGGGCGGAGGCCTACAGCGAGTGGGCCGCGCTGCTCGTGCTCTCGATGGGAGCCGCGCTGCTGCTGCCGCGCCAGTTCCAGGTCGCCGTTGTGGAGAACGTCGACGAGCGGCACGTGCTGCGGGCGATCTGGCTCTTCCCGCTCTACCTGCTGCTCATCAACCTGTTCGTGCTACCCATCGCTCTGGGCGGGCTGCTCTACTTCCCCGACGGCAGCGTCGATGTGGACACGTTCGTCCTCACGCTGCCGCTGGCCGAGGGCCACCCGCTGCTAGCGCTGCTCGTGTTCATCGGCGGCCTCTCGGCGGCGACGGGCATGGTGATCGTGGCGACGGTCGCGCTCGCGACGATGATCTCCAACGACCTCGTGATGCCGCTGCTGCTGCGGGTGCGCGGCGGCAGTCTCTCCGAGCGGGGCGATCTCGGCCTCTGGGTGCTGCGCATCCGGCGCGGTGCGATCCTGGTGGTCGTGCTGATCGGCTACCTGTATTTCCGCCTCGTGGCCGACACGTATGCCCTCGTCTCGATCGGGCTGGTCTCCTTCGCGGCGGCGGCGCAGTTCGGGCCGGTGGTGCTAGGCGGGATGTTTTGGAAGCGGGGCACCTGGGCGGGCGCAGTCTGCGCGCTCGTGGGCGGCGTGCTGGTCTGGGCCTACACGTTGCCGCTCCCGGCGTTGATGCAGGCGGGCGGCGTCGCCGAAGGCTTCGTGGCCGACGGCCTCTTCGGCTGGGCCACGCTGCGCCCGTACGCCCTCTTCGGCCTCGACGCGCTCAGCCCCATCGCCCACGGCACGTTCTGGAGCCTGCTCGTCAATGCCAGTCTCTACGTCGGCGTCTCGCTCTTCACGCGGCAGGGCGTGCTCGAGCACGCGCAGGCGGTGTCGTTCGTCGACATCGACCGCTTCACAGCATCTCGGGGTACCGCAGGCGAAGCCGGGGCAACGGCAGGCCGCTCCGTGTGGCGCGGCACCGCCCACCTCGATGACCTCCGCGCGTTGCTGCGCCGCTTCCTTGGTGCTCGCCGAGCAGATCAGGCCATCGACGCCTACCTCGCCGCGCACCCGCTCGATGAGGTCGCCATAGACGTCGATGCGTCGTTGACAGCCGACGCCGACCTCGTGCACCATGCCGAGGCGTTGCTCGCGGCCTCCATCGGCTCGGCGTCGGCGCGAGCGATGATCGCCACCATCGTGCGCGAGGAGCCGGTGCGCGTGGACGAGGTGCTGGCCATCCTCGACGAGCAGCAAAAGACCTTGGCGTACAGCCGCACATTGGAGCAGAAGTCCGCCGAGCTGCAGCAGCAGACTCAGCGGCTGGAGGCGGCCCGGAACGAGCTGATGGTCGTCAACCGCGCGCTCCGTGAGGTTGACCGCCTCCGCGACGAGTTCGTCTCGACGGTGACGCACGAACTGCGCACCCCGCTCACCTCGATCCGCGCCTTCGCCGAGATCATGCAGACGACGCCCGACCTCGACCCCGCCCAGCGGTCGGAATTCCTAGAAATCGTTGTCGCCGAGACGGAGCGCCTGAGCCGCCTCATCAACGACGTGCTCACGTTCCAGAAGCTCAACCGGCACGCCGTCCCCGATGCCCGCCCGCTCGACGTGGAAGCCGAGGTGCGTGCGTCGGTCCACGCTGTGCGGCCCCTGTTCAGTCGTCGCGGCGTCACTCTCGATGTGGTCACTCCGGCGCAATCCTACCGCGTGGAGGGCGACGCCGACCAGGTCCGGCAGGTGCTCTATAACCTCCTCGCCAACGCGGCGAAGCACGCCGACCGAGCACTGGGCCGTGTGCGCGTCTCTATCGCCGAGTTGCCAGATCCTAGCGGCGGTGCCCCTCTAGTACGGCTCGACGTGTCCGACAACGGGCATGGCATCCACCCTTCGGACCACGAGCGCATCTTCGACGCGTTCGAGCAGGCCCAGCACCGGCCTGCCGATCAGGGCGAGGCCCCCGGCGGCACCGGCCTCGGGCTTGCCATCTCGCGGCGGATCGTGCGTGCCCACGGCGGCGAGCTGTGGGTGGAGAGTACCCTCGGCAAGGGGGCAACGTTCTCGTTCACGCTCCCGCTGCTCACGACAGAGCCGCAGGGCGATGGGAGGATCGCCGCCCCATTCCCTGCGGCCGAGAAAACCCCACGGGACGAGGCTACGTCTTGAGGGCTTGCGAACCCGGTGCGCAAGCACTCCAAAGGCCAAAACGGTCCACAAACGCCAAGGAGAAGCCCCCCCGACCTGAGCGTGGATCCATGCGTGGATCCGAACGCCTTCAAGGCGAAAGCCTTGCCCGTGCGCGTACAGCCCATGCGTCAAACAGGCTGGGTTCGCCAATAGAAACCCACCCACCAGGTTTGCTACTTCGCAGCGCGTTGCATACCGTCTCACTACGACGCCTCCCCGTCCATTGGCCGTGCTCCCCCATGCCGTCCGTCCTCATCGTCGATGACGAACCCAACATCGCCGTCTCGCTCGACTTCTTGATGCGGCAGGAGGGTTATGCCGTGCGCACGGTTCACTCCGGCGAAGCGGCCCTGGCTGCGCTCGCGGACGATCCTGCCGACGTGGTCCTACTCGACGTGATGCTGCCCGACCGCGATGGCCTCGACGTGTGCCAGGCGATCCGCGCCAACGCCGCGTGGAAGCAGACGCGGGTGCTCATGGTGAGCGCCAAGGGCCGGCCCGTTGACGAGGCCCGTGCGCTCGCCCTCGGAGCCGACGGCTACGTCGTGAAGCCCTTCGCCATCAAAGACGTGCTCGCACGCGTGCGCGGCCTCGTCGAGGCCGGTTGAACGTCTGACCTGAGCGAGGGACGAAATGCCTGATGATTCGCTTTCGGTTCGTCGATGTCAGGATAGCCGAGGAGGTGTTGCGTAGTGCGTGTAGACCTCGATCCGATAGGCAACACGCAATCTCACCACCGTACACGTTTTCTTGACGGTGCCCACAACGGCTCTCTCTGGCCTAGAGGCCCCGTCTCTGTCATCCCGGACTTGATTCCTGGCGTGAACCTGCGGCTTCGGGATCTCTGACGACTCAGGTACGCTGTTGCCTGGCTGAGATGCTCAATCCCGTTCAGCATGACAAGACTTTGGCGATGGGAGTCACCCAGCGTGTTCAGCATCGTGAGAGGGGTGCCTTGAAATAAGAGTCTGGTAGTGAGCGATCTGATACGCAACACGCGGTACGCAACACGCAACACAGAGCCATGCTGACATCGTGACGCCGAATCCGTATGACGCGGCTCTTGGATCCCTATCGTTTGGCTGCGGCGAAACGTAGCGCATCGTTCTAGCGTCTATGGGCTCGCTTTCTGCGCTGCTACTTCTGCGCTGCTACTCTCGTGCGCCCTTCAGGCCATGCCTGACCTGACCGAGTCTCCTCTTGCCCACCGTGATGCGGTCCCACCGGAGCGCTCCTACCAGGCACGCCGCCTCGATGGCATCGTGCAAGACCTCGCGGAGGGGCTGCGCGCTTCGCTCGGTTCGATCCGGGCTGCCATCGAGACGATGACGGAGTATCCGGACATGGACGAGGCCGTCCAGGCGCAGTTCGCCGAGATCGTGCGGCAGGGGGCCGTCGAGGCGAGCGAGCGCTTGGAGGCGTCGATGGAGCGGTATGCCCAAGCTGCGGCCGCGGAGCGTCCTATGCACGTTGTGCCCGCGGCCACGGTCCTGCACCGCGTCGCCGAAGACCTCGCCTCGTATGCGGCGCTGGGACCGACTGGGGTGCACGTGGAAGAGCCAGGGGACACCCTGCCGATCCGGGCGGACCGCGCGGCGCTCGTAGGCCTCCTGGTCTTCTTTGCCCAGCGGGTGCACTTCGCCGTGCGGTCGCGCCCGCTCATGCTGCGGGTCCAGAAGATGGGGCGCTACGCCGCGTTCGATGTAGCGTGGGACGGCCCTGCCATCCAGCCACAGCGGCTCGAACGCTGGCTCACCCAGCCCTACGACGACGTCGGCGAGGTGCCCGACCGCGTCGCCGCTGACGTGCTGGACCGGCATGGGGCCGAGGCATGGGCCCGAGCGGGCGCTGAGCGCCCGATGGTGCAGGTGCTGCTGCCCCTCGAGGTGGAAGGCTAGCGGGGTGCACAGACTCGTGCGGATGTCCAGGAGGGCAGTGTGAGGCCAACCCGGCCAAGAGCGGAAAAAGCGTAGGGAAACCCCTCTCACAATTTATGAAGAAACAGCATGGATATCACTTTTTGGTAATACAAATCTGCGAAGCGCTTCCGGACACGCTGAATAATTCCTACTATGACTCCCATAAGGCCGCCAGGAGGGCAGGTGTGCGCCTAGCGGCTTCCTTATTCTATTACCATATGGTAATGTATACCCTATCCTACTAGGCGACATGGCAGACTCGCTCACCGCTCCCACGACCTACGCGCCGCCAGCGGCCTTTGCCGCCCACGCGCACGTCTCCTCGCAGGCCGACTACGAGGCCACCCATCAACGCTCCGTGGACGACAACGAGGCCTACTGGCGCGAACAGGCCGACCGCATCGACTGGTTCGAGCCGTTCCAGACCGTCAAGAACGTCTCGTACGATCCAAAGAACGTCTCGATCAAGTGGTACGAGGGCGGCAAGCTCAACGCCTCCTACAACGCCCTCGACCGGCACCTCGCCACGCGCGGCGACCAGACGGCGCTCCTCTTCGAGCCTGACGATCCCAGCACCCAGGAGACGCGTCACCTCACCTACCGCGACGTCTACGAGCACGTCTGCCGCCTCACCAACGCGCTCCGCGCGATGGGTGTCAAGAAGGGCGACCGCGTGACGGTCTACCTCCCGATGATCCCCGAGGCTGCGTACACGATGCTCGCCTGCTCGCGCGTCGGCGCGATCCACTCGGTCGTCTTCGCAGGCTTCAGCCCCGACTCGCTCGCCACGCGCATCCTCGACTGCGAGTCTGACTTCGTCGTGACGGCCGACCAAGGCCGCCGCGGAGGCCGCACGGTGGCGCTCAAGCAAAACGTCGACAAGGCGCTGGAGCAGTGCCCCGACGTGCGCCACGTGCTCGTCGTCAAAAACACCGGCGGCGACGTCGCCTGGAATGACGCCGTGGACGTGTGGTACCACGACGCCGTGGACGGCCAGCCCGCTGAGGCCGAGCCCGAAGTCATGGACGCCGAGGACCCGCTCTTCATCCTCTACACGTCAGGCTCCACCGGCAAACCGAAGGGCGTGCTCCACACGACGGGCGGC
>JBCCLD010000277.1:0-6385 GCA_039027055.1 Bacteroidota bacterium | reverse complement strand
TCGCCAACGCCATCTTCGTCGACGAGATGACGCTCGACAACACCGAGAAGGTGGAGCAGATGGTGGAGGACCTGCACGCCGAGGTCCGCGCCCTTCGCGCTGAGCTTCACCTGCAGGCGCACGGCGGTCACACCCACGGCAACGGTCTCACGAGCACATCGCCCGAAGCGACGCTCTCAAGCGGGTCGGGTGAGGTAGCTGGCCCCGAACCCGGCGACAACGACGACCGCCAACAGGCCTAGCCCGACGTAGAGCAGCCGCATCGCCCAGCGGTCGAGCCGCGCCACGCGCTCCGTAGCGGTCGCGTCGCCCTGCTTCGGTCCCACCGTCGCGAGAAACACCCGCCGCGCCCAGACTACGCCCTTCAGCACCACGCCCACCGCGAGCACGGTGACCGTCAGCCAGGCGAAGAGGGTGAGGAGGGACCACATTCGAAGTGGGAAGTGGGAAGTGGGAATAAGGTGCAGCGTTTGAATTGGGTCGTCAAGACGAGTCGCCGTCTCCCCGATTCCTCGTGTCGCCGTTTCGCACCTCGCTCCCTGTTCGCTAGTCCCCAGTCGCTAGTCGCTCCTGCACGACGCACCGACTTGGCAGGCCGTTGGCGTCGAGTTGCACCGAGGCCTCGCCGCGGAGGACGCGCAGGAGGTCGTTGCCGACGAGGGTGCCGCGCCAGCCGCGGAGGACGGGGTGGTCGGCGGGGTCGGCGTCGGGGCCAGCCTCGACGAGCGCGCCGATGCCGGACTTGGTGGTGAGCAGGATCGGGTCGAGGTCTTCAGCGGTGCCGCGTCCGACGAGGAGCGCGTTGAGGAGATAGGCCTGGCTGCGCTCGGCCGGGTCGTCGCGGTGAGGCGGCGTGGGCGGGGGGAGCGCGTCGTCCGGGAGGCTGTGCGCGTACTCGACCGCCTCGCGGAGGGCATCGCCGTAGCGCTGGCGGTCGCGGTCATCGAGGGCGCGCACGCCGAGGAGGTTCGAGCGGCGCGGGTTGCGCTGGGCGATCTGCACGAGCGCATCGTCCGAGACGACGCGGCGGCGCGGCATGTCCTGGGTGCGCGCCTCCGTCTCGCGCCACGCAGCCAGGGCGTCGAGCGTGACGCGCTGGCGCGGCCGCAGCCGTCCCTGGCCCTTGAAGCTGAGGCGGTCGGCGACCTCCTCCGGCGTCTCCTCGGTGTAGAGCTTCGGGTCGTCGTACGTCGCTCGTTCCTCGTCGGCGATGGCCTGCCGCCCCTTCGCCACCACCAACTCTTCCAGCCGGTCTTTCACGTCAAGGAGGTACTCGACGTCGGCCAGCGCGTAGGTCTGCTGCTTCTCGGAGAGCGGCCGCCGGAGCCAGTCCGTGCGCGCCTGCGTGGCGGGCATCTCGACGCCCACGAGGTCTTCCACAAGGCCTGTCAGCGACGCGGTCGCCGTGAGGCCGACCAGCCCGGCGATGCGCTGGGTGTCGAAGACGTTGACCGGCAGCCCACCCGTCGCCCGGTGGAGGATCGTGAGGTCTTGCACGGCGTCATGGAGCACGACGGTCACGTCCGGGTCGGCCAGCACGTCGCCGAGCGGCGCGAGGTCGAGCGCGGGCGCGTCGAGGAGGTGCGTGTCGCCCCGTCCGAGCCCGATCTGCACGAGGCCGAGGCGCGGGTAGTAGGTCCGGTCCCACACAAACTCCGTGTCGATGGCGACGGCCTCCGCCTCCAGCATACGGTCTACGAGGGCGGCGAGGGCGTCAGGCGTGTCGATCATCGGGCGGGCGGGAAGCGGCGGTCAGCAGGAACGCCGCAATATCGGAACAGCCTCCTGCTCGTCACGCCTCCCCCCTCACTCTTCACCTGACTCATAGACGAAGCGAGCACCCGAACGCGGCGACCGTGGCGTCCGGCGGCGTGCTGTCTGAGAGGAGCGCGTCGAGGGCGTCGCGAACGTAGTTGCTCTCGATGAGCGTCGGGTCGGAGGCGCTGTCGTCGAGGGCCCCCTGGTAGGCGATCGTGCCGCTGCCGTCGAAGACGAAGACCTGAGGCTGGCGCGCCGCGCCGAGCGCGCGGGCGAGGCGACCGTCGGGATCAACCAGATACGGTACGTCCCCATACCGGCTCGCCTGCTCGGCACGGGCGGCCGTGTCCACGTCGACGGCGGGCGTTGGGTCGACGAGTGCGAAGCCGACGCCCTGCGCGGCGTAGTCGCCGACGAGCGCGAGCAGGCGCTCTTCGTAGCGGTCGACCCACGGGCAGTCCGCCCCCCAGAGGACCACGACGAGGCCCTGCTCGCCCTGAACATCGGCGAGGCGTAGCGACGCACCGGTCACGGTCGAGAACGCCGTCGAGGCCTCAGGTAGCGCGCTGCCAGGCTGGAGCTGCGCCATCGCGTCGAGCGGGGCGACGAGGGGGGCGGCGAACAGAAAAAGCGTCAGGAGCGTGCGCATCGCGCTGGGGGTTGGTGCGGGGGGAGATCGGTGCCCGTTTAACGCGCCAGCGCGGCCGTTTCTTCCTCGGTAGTCCCTTCCTCGGCGGCTCCCTCCTCGGTGGCTCCCTCCTCGGCGGTGTCGTCCACCAGCGCGGCCCGGGCGGCGGTGACGCGGCGGTCAAGCGTCTCGTAGTCGACCGCGCCTTCCCAGAAGTCGATCAGGTTGCCGTCGCCGTCGTACACGAACGAGGCGGGAAGACCGCCTGACCAGCGGGGGTGCATGTCGCGCAGGAAGGTCGTCGTGCCCGGCTCCTTGATGTAGGTCACGCCTTCGACCTCCTGCTCCTTGAGGAAGTCGATGGCGAAGCGCACGTCGTCCTCGTAGTCCATGCTCAGAAAGCGGAGGGCCACGCCGTCGGCGGCCTTGCGGCGGCCGTACTCCATGAACTCGGGGAACTCGACGCGGCACGGCAGACACCACGTCGCCCACGCGTTGAGCACGACGACCTCCGCGTCCAACCCGACGAGGGCAGCCTGCAGCTCGCTCGCATCGACAGAGCGCAGGTCCGGGTCGCCCGGCGCGACGCTGTGGTCCGCGCAGCCAGCGGCAACGAGGAGAAGAACAAGGAGCGGGAGCAGACGCAGCATACCGAGTCAGCTGGAAAGCGATGTCAGCAAAAGAGCGATGCGAGCTCCCCTCTTCGACAGAGCCTGCCCTCGCGAACGCGGGGGAGGGGCTGGGGGTGGTCGATCGTCGAGCAGGCAAATAACATGGTCGCTCAGCGGGTCTACCCCCTCTCGCTTCGCGGACTCCCCCTGTCGGGGCTGACAGGGGTAGGTATTCACAGAAGGTGGTCGTCTTGTCATCCCGAGCAGAATGCGCGCAGCGCATGGAGTCGAGGAGCCTGCCCTCGCGGACGGGGGGATCTACGTCGTATCTCCAGGTCAAGAAGAGGCTTGGATGCTGGCCCGGAGATGCTTCGACTCGCTACGCTCGCTCAGAATGACATCGTTTTTGTGAAAGCCTACCCTTACCAGCCTGTCGGGGGAGAGTTGATTGAACCCGTCAATTCCCGCCGCTGCAGCCCGTTCCGCTCATGGTCGAGCGCAGGCCATCCTCATCGGGAATCCGCAGGACCGGGTAGAGGGTGCCCTCCTGGAGCGCATCGCCGAGGACGTTCCAGGCGACGGCGCCGTCGTCGGAGCGCGGCTCCAGGATGGTGAAGGCGAGGCGGGCGAGCGGCTGCGTCATCGGCACGACGACGCCCGCGACCGGCCCTTCGACAGGCTCCCATGCGCCCGTCACCTCCGTGATGTCGCGCTGCTGGAACTCGCCAAGCACCTTCACCGAGTCGATGCGGAAGCCCTCGGCGGGGCCGCAGAAGCCCTCGCGCGGGATGCCCCACGTGATGCCGTGCGCGTCGAGGAGGTCGCGGAGCGCCTGGTTGTTGCGCGGGAAGACATAGGCGGCAGGGAGTGTGTTTGTCTCCGTCGCCTCGAAGCGCGTGAAGGCCGGCATTACCTCCGGCGTCACCTCGTCGAGGCGGCTCCGCATCGGTTCGCCGGTCGTAGGGTGCGGAATCTCTTCGGTGTCGCCCATGAGGATCGTCGTGTCGCCCTCGCTCACGTGCCGGATGCGCAGCGCGAAGGGCTGGCCCAGCAGCGCGCCCTGCTCGGCCTCGGCGTCGAGGCTGTCGGTGAGCGCCTGGATGCGGTCGCCATGGGCCACCACCGCGTCGGCGATGGCGGTCACGAACGCGAGCGACGCCTCGACGCGGTCCTCGAACGTCGCGTAGCTGTAGGCCTCGCTCAGAATCCCGATGCGGTTGCGGAGGCCGACGTAGTTCGTCGAGAAGCGCGGGCGGCCATCGAAGGTGTACCACCCGCGTGGGCGCGTCGCAGGCTCGCCGAACGCGCCGGGGACGTTGCCGTAGTCGAAGATCTCGTAGCCCGTGCGGGCACGGACCGAGTCGCGCACGACGGGGAGAATCTGCTGGCGGACCAGTTCGTCGAGCGCGGGCGCGGTGTTGGGTGAGAGCGGCGGGCTGTAGGTGAGGTGGTAGGCGTGCTGGGTGCCGTTGGTCGTGTGGAGGTCGACGACGACGTGCGGGTCGTAGTCCTCGAAGAGCTGCAGCAGGGCGCGCGTCTCCGGCGCGGCGACCTTCACAAAGTCGCGGTTGAGGTCGAGCCCCTGCGCGTTGGCGCGCTGCCCCATGCCTTCGACGGGCCCGAGCTGGTAGGGCCGGTTGTCGAGGGCCACGCGCTCGTTGCCGTCGGCGTTATAGATCGGCGCGATCAGCATGACGAGGTCCTCCCGGCCGTAGACCAGCTTCCAGTGGTCGCGCACAAACTCGAGCAGCGCCTCCTTGCCCGCCACCTCGCCTGCGTGGATGTTGGCGAACAGGAAGAGGCGCGGCTTGCCCGTGGCCAAGACCGCCCCCGCCGACGAGGAATCGGCCCCGATCACGACGAGCGGCAGCGGACGGCCCTCGAACGACTCCCCGAAGGTCGTCAGGTGCATCTGGCTCGACGCGAACGCGAAGTCCCGCTGCGATTCGAGGTACGCCATTGCCGCGTCGTAGGTCGTGGTGGCCTCGAAGCCGGACAGTTCGGCCGCCGTGAAGTGCAGTTCGGGCGGGGGCGGGCAACCGAGAAGCGCGACAGTGAGGACGAGGGGCAGCAGGCGGGGCATACGCGGCGGACGGTCGAGCAGGAAGAACGGACGGGCGGAGTATAGGCCCTGCTGCGCTTCGGCGGGAGGTCGCCCCTCCCCGAACGGCATAGCCCCCGTCGCCCTTGCACGGTCCTGGTTCGGTACCCCGCGACCTGAGTATGCGGAACGCGGCGTGGGGGCGTCTGGTAGGCCTCCGCAACCAACCCCGATGTCGCCATGACCGACTACACCCCCATCGCCTGCGGCTTCCACGACCGGCTCGAGCACTGGGCCGTCCGCCGCGAGCCGATCACGCTCGTCTGGAGCGACGGCCTCGCCGCCGACGCCCCGGAGCGCACCGCCCGCGTCCGCATCGCCGACCTCTTCGCCAAGGACGACGCCGACTGGGTCCGCCTTGCGCTCACGGACACCGAGGGCGACGGCGCACCTGCCGAGGTCGTCATCCGCGCCGACCAGGTCGTCTCCGCCGAAGGCCACCGCCTCGTCCAGGCGTGCTGAGGCCTCTCTGCGTGTCCTCCATGTTGTCATGCTGAACTTGGTTCAGCATCTCAGCAGTGCTTCAATGCCCCGTTCGTCAGCGATCCTGACTCAAGTTCAGGATGACACTTCCTGAACTAACTGATTCCTGTCCCTCCCCCATGCAGTTCGATCCCGCCAAGCTCGCCCGCCTCGCTGAGAAGGCCGACCTGAAACGCCTCCTCGACCGCCTCGACGTGATGAGCGCCGACGAGATTGCTTCGTTCGTGGGGAGCAGTGGCGACGGGGCCCAGGGCGAGCCTGCTACACCGAAGCCACGCTCGGTCAAGGAACCCGACGCCGACTTCTACCGCTTCTTTGCGCAGCACCTCACGGCGGAGCAGCAGCGCACCCGCCAGGTCGTCCACGCGTGGATGCTCGACGAGGTGCGGCCGATCATCAACGACTACTGGGAGCGCGGCGAAATGCCCTTCGAACTCGTCCCGAAGATGGCCGCGATGCTGCGCGAGGCCTATGGCGAGCACCCGGGACGGCGCTACTGCTCGGACCCGCTCCTGACCGGCCTCGTCGGCATGGAAGTCGCCCGCGTCGACCCGTCGATGGGGACCTTCCTCGGCGTGCACTGGGGGCTGTGCCTCATCTCGCTGCACTTCTTCGGCAGCGCCGCGCAGAAAGCCAAGTGGTACGACCGGCTCGAACGCTTCGAGGCCATCGGCTCCTGGGCCCTCACCGAGCCCGCGCACGGCTCCGACGCCGCTCTCGGCCTGGAGACGACCGCCGAGCGGCGCGGCGACACGTGGATCCTCAACGGCGCGAAGAAGTGGTCCGGCAACGCCACCTTCGCCG
>JBCCLD010000276.1:0-6402 GCA_039027055.1 Bacteroidota bacterium | reverse complement strand
CCGCCGCGCGAGATGTCGACGCTGGCATAGTTGCGGGCCGAGGCGACCTTCATCGCGTAGGCACCCGAGGTGAGGCGCTGGCGGAAAGACGCGCCATCGAGGCCGATGTCCTCGGCGATGGTGACGAGGTCGTCGGTCGAGAGCAGGCGCTTGTTGTCTCGCTCCTGCATGGCGAACTGGCCGGCGAGCATCTCGGCGTACTTGTCGCTCTCGCCCGCCACGTAGAGCGCCTCGATCTGCGGGATCGACTCGTTCCAGAGCGCGAACGGGAAGTAGTAGAACTTGGCCTTGTCGCCGTACTGCCCGACGAGCACGTCGAGGACGCCGTGGAGGTCACGGCAGTGCGGGCAGTTCGGGTCGAAGATCTTGACGACGGTGACCGGCGCGTCGCCGCGGCCGTCGTAGCCGATGTCGGTCGTGTAGCGCGAGAGGTCGCGCAGCGGGGCCGCGCCCGGCTCATACTCGCAGCCGATGGGGCGCGAGCCCGGTGTCGTCGCAGCCGCAACCGGCGCGACTTCCGGAGCTTCGTCGGCGGGCTCTTCGGCAGTAGTCTCCTCGGCAGTAGTCTCCTCGGCAGCGGGCTCCTCGGCTGGCTCTTCTGCCGGAAGCTCGATGGGCGACACGTCGGCAGGTGCCTCGTCCGGCGCGGCGACCGGCGTGACGGGGGCCGCTTCTGTCCCATCCATGGCCGCCTCCGCGATGGGCGTGAACGTCTCGCCGTCGTTGATGGAGTTGAAGTAGGCAATGTCCGCGACCGAGAGCGTGGCGATCAGCGCCGCGGCGATGCCGAAGCGCTTGAACTCGGCACCGCTGAACGACGCCATCGTGGGCAGCGTCGCCTTCGAGAAGCGCTCGGCGAGGTGCAGGCCGAAGATCACCGTCACGAGGCCTGCCGAGGTCGTGCAGAGCACGCACCACGCGCCCATCGACGCCTGGACGCTCACGAGGTAGACCGAGTAGGCAAAACCCGCGGCGGCGAGGCCGAGGCTGGCCGTGCGGAGCGTCTTGCGCGGCGCGCCCGTCGGGATCATCGCGAAGCGCAGCCCGGCGA
Source organism: Bacteroidota bacterium (assembly GCA_039027055.1). Classification (GTDB taxonomy): domain Bacteria; phylum Bacteroidota; class Rhodothermia; order Rhodothermales; family Rubricoccaceae; genus JBCBEX01. The sequence goes on along the minus strand of JBCCLD010000276.1, from coordinate 5,351 downwards.
GGCCGACGTAGAAGAGAAGCCCCCAGAGCACGTTCGAGACGCCGAGGAACTGGCCTGCGGCCGACGAGGTGACGGTCTCGCAGCCGACCTGCTGCACGGTGGCCGGGTCGGAGAGGCCGAGGCAGCCGCGGTTGAAGCCGGCGGTCTGCTGGCTGTAGAGGTGCGCCACGAGGAGGACGCCCACGAGCGCGAGGCCCAGGATGATGCGGTGGAGGAGCGGGCGAGCCGCCTGGTCGGTCAAGGCCATAGCGAAAAGCGGTAGCTAGGTGCGGTAGCGGGAAACGAGGCGAGTGCCGAGAGGAGATCTGGCCGAGGGCAACTCTGGAGAGACGGCGCGGTTACGCCGATGCCGTGCGCGGGTTCAGCGGCTATGCCAAGGCAAAAGGAAAAATGCAAAAAGGAGTTGGCACAGTCCAACCGACTCGGCTTTTCACCGAGCAGCACTCCAACCCGCCTATGTTTTTGCCTTCCTCCTTCATCATTTTGCCTTCTCAGAGCCACGCTCTTTGCCCGTGCGCGCGGACAACGTGCGACGGCGCAAGCATCGTACCCACCCGCTCATCTGCACCGCGCTTTCAAGTGCTCACTCGATCGGTTCGACGAGGACGAGGTCGCTCTCGGCACGGATAGTCTGCGCGGCCACGAGCCGCTGCCCGTCGGGCGACGCGGCGAGCGCCTGGATACGCCCCGGCAGCGCGTCGAGCGTGGTGAGCAGCGCGTCTGACCGGTCGGCGAGGCGGAGCCGGCGGATCTCGACGCCGTCGTCTGTGCGTCGAGGATAGACGATGGCGGGGTCGGTCGCGGCGTTGACGACGCTCCAGTTGCCCCAGTCCTGGCGCGCGAGGTCGGCGAGCACCTGCTCCTCGGGCGCGGTGCGGCTCGGGCGGAGCCACAGCCCGGGCTCGGCCTGCCGCATATACACGAGCGCACCGTCAGGCAACGCCGGGCTTACGGGCAGGGCCTCGCCGACGTAGCTGCCGAGCGGTCCCACGCGCATTAGCTCGCCGCCTTCAATCGCAACGCGCCACAGCGCCCACGCCGCGAGCGAATCCACGGTCATCGGATCGGGCCGGTTGGAGCCGACATAGACGAAGCGCCCGTCCGCACTCCAGCGCGGGCCGACGTCGTAGCCCGCCGCGTCGGTGAGCGCATGCGGCACACCACCCTCGGCGTCAAGGACGTAGACGCTCGCCCGCTGCTCGACCTGCGCCTCGAACGCGAGCCGCTGCTCGTCGAGGCTCCACCGCACCGCGCCCACGAGCGGCCCGCCGAACTCGGTGAGCCTGCGCGGCGCGGTGTCCTCGGTGACGTGGACGTCCTCGGCGATATAGACCTCGGGCGCGCCTGAGCGCGTGGAGACGAACGCGAGACGGCCACCGGGCGCGAGTGCGGGGGCGGTGTCCTCCGCCGTCGAGGTCACGCGCGGCTGCCAGCCCGTCTCGGCGCTCCACGCGAGGAGGTCCACTTCGATTTGCTGCGCGGCCAGCACGAGACGACCCGCTGCCAGCGTCGGCGAGCGCCACCGTCCCGCCACGGCTACGGGCAGGCGCGCCGGCGTGCTGCCGTCGAGCGCCACGCGCCAGAGCGCCTCGGCGCCATTGCGGTTGGCGACGTAGACGAGAGCGTCGCCGCCAGGCGTCCAGGCGTGCCCGCGAATGCCGTGCCCGTCGGTCGTGAGGCGGCGCGGTGCCCCGCCGTCGAGGTCGAGCAGGAACAGGTCTTCCTCGCCCTGCGCGTCGTGCCGGACGAAGGCGACGGTGCGTCCGTCGGGCGACGCCGTCGGATAGAGGTCGCCAAGCGTCCCCGCGGGCGGTTCGGTAAGCCGTTGCCACGTGCCCGTCGCGGGGTCGATTGCGGCGAGGCGGTACGGGCCTGTGAGCGAGTCGCGCACGAGTGCCACAAGCACGCTGTCGGCGGCGGCGAGGCCCCATCGTCCAACCGGCGCGTCCGCGAGTCTGCGGGGCGAGCCGCCCGTCGCCGCGACCTCCCACACGGTGCACACGAGCGGTTCGGCACAGCGGAGGAACCACAGCGCGTCGGCGTCGCGGTGCCACACGGGGTGCACATCGCTAGCGGGATCGTCGGTGAGCCGTAGCGAAGCGTCAGCGTCGAGGCTTTGCACGGCGAGGTCGTACGAGTCGCCGCCGCGTGGAAGGGCTGCGTAGGCCACACGCTGACCGTCGGACGCGAGGGCGGGGTGAATCTCGGCCCCCGCCGCGCGGGTGAGCGGGCGCACCGAGGGTGTCGCCTCGGACCCGCCTCCAAGCTGTGCGACCTCGAGTTGGACGAGCGCGAGCGCAAGCGACAGGCCAATAGCAAGCTTCCACACGTTCGACTTGGAAGTAGGGGCCACCTCCACGATGGGCTCAACCGGCGCGACGAGCCGGTAGCCGACCGTCGGGATCGTCTCCACGAAGCGCGGCGCGGCGGGGTCGTCGCCGAGGGCGCGGCGCAGCTTCGAGACGGCGCGGTTGAGCGCGTCCTCCGACACGACTACCTCGGGCCACACGGCCGCCATGAGCGCCTCGCGCGTGACCGGCGTGACCGGCGTGCCCGCCTCGGCCGCGAGACACGCGAGCACCGCCATCACCTTCGGCTCGACGTGCTTGATGTCCTCCGTCTCGATGTGGATCAGCTCGTTGGCCAGCACATCGACCTCCCACTCGTGCAGGCGGAACCAGTCGGGGGCACGTTCAGGCATGGGATGCGGGATTGGGAGGAAGCCCAAGCTACTGGCGGCAGTGGCGGCCAGCAGAAGCGCGCGGCGCTCTACACCATCAATTACGGCGCAAAATCGGCGTCGTCAGGAAAACGTCAGGCGGGCGTCAGCCTCTCGGCATGGGGCGACGAGGCACGTTGGGCTACGCTGCGGCGCTTTCGTTTCGCTCATCCGACGCCCCTGCCATGCTCCGCCTTTTTCCGTTCCTGCTCGCCCTCCTTGCAGGCCCAGCTACGGCCCAGCCCGTCGTCTACGTGGACGCTGACGCTACAGGCAACTCTGATGGGACTTCTTGGACCGACGCGTACGCCAACCTCCAGACCGCGCTTGCGGCGGCGCCCATTGGGTCTGAGTTGTGGGTGGCCACTGGCACCTACCGCCCCACCGACGGCACCGACCGGACGGCTTCCTTCTCGCTACGCATTGGCGTGGCGCTCTACGGTGGCTTCGACGGCGCGGAGACCGCCCGCGAGCAGCGCGACATTGGCGCCAACCCGACGGTCCTCAGCGGCGACATCGGTACGCCGGACGACGACACGGACAACACGTACCAGGTCGTCACGGGTGTGGATGTGGACGGGACGGCCGTCCTCGACGGCTTCACCGTGACGGGGGCCCGCGCCGACGGGACCTCGCCGCGCAACCGGGGCGGCGGCCTCTACCTCTTGCGCGGCGAACCCGTGCTGCGCAACCTCCTCATCACCGGCAACCGTGCCGACAAAGCCGGGACGCGCGACGCGTTCGGCGCAGGCGTCTTCTGCGGCACCAACTGCAACGCGGTGCTGGAGGATGTCGTCTTCCGGGACAACGTCTCCGAGGGGGGCGGCGGTGGCATGTCGTGCAAAGGCACTGCGGCCCCAGTGCTGCGGCGCGTGCGCTTCGAAAACAACACCGCGGACATCCTCGGCGGCGGTATGGCCAACGACACCGGCTGCGATGCCACCGTGATCGACGCGGTGTTCGTCGGCAACACCGCGCGCTACAGCGGCGCGCTCGACAACTTCCGCGACGCCAACGCGGTGCTCGTGAACGTCGTCTTCGAGAACAACGAGGCGAGCGAGTATGGTGGGGCGATGATCAACGACACCCGCAGCAACGCGCTGATGGTGAACGTCGTCTTCGCGAACAACCGCGCGCTCAACACCGCCGACGCCGGGGCCGGAGCCCTGCACACCACCGACAGCACCCCGACACTCATCGGCGCGACGTTCGCGGGCAACACGGCCGTCAACGGCGCGGGCGCGCTCGGGCAACGCGGCACCACGACGCTGACCGCACGCAACGTGATTCTGTGGGGCAACAGCAGCGAGGTCCTCAACGAGGGCAGCGCGACGCTCGACCTCGCGAACGCGCTCGTGCAAGGCGGCTACGCCGATGGTGCTGCGATCCTCGACGCCGCTCCGCGCTTCGTGCGCGCCCCCGGCACCAACGGCGCGGACGATGCAGGCGACCTCCGCCTCCAGACCGGCTCCCCCGCCCTCGACGCGGGCGACGCCGCCGCGCTCCCGCCCGACACCTACGACCTCGACGGCGACGGCGACACCGACGAGCCGCTTCCGCTCGACGTGCTCCGCTTGCCGCGCGTGTCCGACGCCGCGCCCGACCTCGGCGCGTACGAGGGGGCCGTCCCGGTCGCCGAAGAACCGGACGCCCTACCACGCGGGGTGCTTCTCGACGCGCCCTATCCGAACCCGTCGCGCGGAGCCTTCTCGGTGCCGTTCTCGCTCGCCGAGGCAGGACGCGTCCGACTTGCGCTCCACGATGCGCTCGGGCGTCAGGTTGCGGTGCTCCAGGACGCGCCCACCGCGGCCGGTTCGCATGTGGTAGCGGCCCCGTTGGCCGACCTCGCAGCAGGCGTCTACGTCGTCACGCTCACGACCGTAGACGCGAGCGCCCACCGCCGGGTCGTGGTGGTGCGCTGATGGGGTCGCGCTTCATGGACGGACAGGCCTATCTCGTCGGCTCCGACGACGGCGTGACTTCAAAGCGAACGCGGCGGCACTCGCTCTGGAGCACCGCCGCGCTGGGTGGGTCTAGCCTGGTCGATCAGCCGGGACCGCTCAGTTCATGAACAGCTTGCCGTGCGGCGTCTGCCAGACGAAGGCCGTCTGCACAGGCACGCGGTTCGGCGCGTCGTCTTCGACGGCCTCATCGACCTCATCGTCGAGCAGCGCCTCAGCATCGCGGATCGCGCCTTCGTCGACGGGGTCGGTCAGCTCGTCGTGCGCCGGGGCGAGTTGGATCAGGCCGCGGAGTTGGCCGACCTGCTCGCCGTCGCCGTCGAAGAGCAGCGCGCGGACCACCACGCGGTCCTCGGCGACGCCTGCCACGCGCGCCTGTGCCTCGATGGGACCGCTCACGTTGAGCCGCTGCACGGCGACGGTGAAGCCCTCGCTGGCGATAGCGCGGCCGTCGGCGACGGACTGCGCGGCGAGGCGCGCGGCGTCGCCGAGGGCCTTGGCGAAGAGCGCGCGGTCCACGCGGCCGTCGGGGCCCTCGTCGGTGTCGAGCAGCCGGAATTTGACGCGCGAGGCGCCGATGCCGACGCTGACGGTGTCGAGCCGGTGGGCGTGGGCAGGTGCGGTGCGGTAGGCGTCTTCGAGCGCGATCAAGAGCGTCTGGTGGATCATGG
>JBCCLD010000275.1:0-6405 GCA_039027055.1 Bacteroidota bacterium | reverse complement strand
TCTTTGGACATGTGACGGCCTGCGGCCTGTGGTTGGTGGGACGGCGGCTGCGCCGCCTGTGGGACGCTCGCAGTGCTCGCTGTGGTCAGTGGTTGTTGATGACTTCGCTATCCCCTAGGCCCTATCCCCTCTGCTAGTCGCCAGTCGCCATTCACTCGTCGCTCACGCCTCTACCTTCCGCCCTTCCTCGATCATCGCAAGGAAGTCGTCGAAGAGGTACTGGCTGTCGTGCGGGCCAGGGCTGGCCTCGGGGTGGTATTGGACGCTCATCCCAGCGAAGCGCGCGAAGCGGACGCCCTCGACGGTCTGGTCGTTGAGGTTGCGGTGCGTGAGGTGGGCCACCTTGTCGGCGAGGCTCTCCGGGTCGACGGCGAAGCCGTGGTTCTGGGTCGTGATCTCGACGCGGCGTGTGCCGAGGTGCTGCACGGGGTGGTTCGCGCCACGGTGGCCGACTTTCATCTTGTAGACGTCGAGCCCTTCGGCGAGCGCGAGGAGCTGGTGGCCGAGGCAGATGCCAAAGAGCGGCGTGCCCGAGTCGATGGCAGCCTGTGTCATCGCGATGGCCTCGGGCATGGCGCGGGGATCGCCGGGGCCATTCGAGAGGAAGATCCCGTCGGGCTGCCAGGCGAGGACCTCGGCGAGCGGCGTAGCTCCGGGGAAGACGCGGACGGCGCAGCCGCGCGCCATGAAGCTGCGCAGGATGTTGCGCTTGACGCCGAAGTCGTAGACGGCGATGCGCTTCCCTGCGGTGCCGTTTTCGGTGCGCGCGTCGCAGTAATCGTAGGCGGCCTGCGTGCCGACGCGGCTGGCGAGTTCGAGGCCCGCCATCGACGGGTGCGCCTGGGCCTTGGCGACGAGGCTAGCGTCGTCGAGGTCGGTCGCGGAGATCACCGCGTTCATCACGCCCTGCGAGCGGATGTGCCGCACGAGGCGTCGCGTGTCGACGCCCGTGATGCCGACTAGCTCATAGCGCTTCATGAACACGTCGAGTGTCTCCTCGCTCGCCGTGTTCGACGGCCGCGCGTTGTGCTCGCGCACGACGAGGCCCGCCACCATCGGGCGGTCGGCCTCCATCGCCGCGCGCATGGCGCCATAGTTGCCGATGTGCGGGTAGGTCATCATCATGAGCTGGCCGACGTAGCTGGGGTCGGTCAGGATCTCCTGGTAGCCGCTCATCGACGTGTTGAAGCAGAGCTCGCCAGCCGTCTCGCCGGGGTGCCCGAAGGCGGTGCCGGTGACGACGGTGCCGTCGGCGAGGGCGAGCTTGGCCGGAACGACCGGCGCGGGCGATTCGGGGCGCGTCTGGATCATCGAAGGGTGGGAGCGGAGCGGTGGAAAGCGGAGCGGGCGGTCAAAAAAAAACCTCCCCGGGCAGCGGGAAGGTCAACGGCAGACGGCGTCGAGCGACGGCTCGAACAAGGGGCTCAGGGCAGAGAGCTGGGGTCCGTGGTCGAAGGGAGGGCCAGGCATGGCCAGCAACAAGCGGTGGGGTAGCGGTCCGGCAAGCTACGGGAGGAGGTGGCGGCTGTTCCGCATCGACGGCGGGCCTTTGCGTGATCTTCCCGGTTCACGCCGGCCGGCGCAACCTACGGACCCAGCCCGGGTTGAGGTCCGCTGACTTATCCACACGCAGAAACGCTCCGCTCGCCTCAGGCATCGAACCGCTGGCAGAGACCAGGGCGCCATTCACCGCCCTCCGGCTCGGCACGCCGCGCCCTCGTTCCTACGTTCCACTGTTTCCCAACGTCCCACGCGTCGTGTCCATCCACCACGATCCTGTCGCCCATCGCATCCGAGGCCTCGCTGCGCTCGCGGCGAGCCTGGCGTTGGTGTGCGCAGTGTTCACGTTCTGGCCGAAGGACCTCCTTGCCCCGGCGGACGCGCCGGTGTACGACGTCACGGCTCCCGAGTTGGTCGTTCTAGAAGAGATCGCGCAGACGGTGCAGGCGCCCCCGCCGCCCCCGCCGCCCCCGACGTTGCTCCCCCCCGTCGAAGTCCCGGACGACGTGGAGATCCTCGACGAGGAACTCGACTTCGAGGAGCCGACGCTCGACCTGCCGACGGAGATCACGATCCCCGACGCCCCCGTCCGCGAGGCAACGCCTGCCCCCGCGCCGGCAGCGCCTGCCCTCGTGGAGCGCCCGCAGCGAAGCCCCTCGCGGCTCATGATCAGTCCCCCTCCCTACCCCGACGCAGCCCGGCGGGCAGGAGTGCAGGCCCGCGTCCGCGTGAAAGTGCTCGTCACGGAGACCGGCCAGGTGACGGAGGCTGAGATCGTCGAGCGCCTCCTGTTGCGCGGCGACGAGGAGCGCGCCGTGGATGCTATTGGCTATGGCGTGGAGGAGGCGGCGCTGGATGCGGCCCGACGCGAGCGCTTCCGCCCGGCCCGCCACGAGGGCGCCCGCGTCCGTGCCTACACGACCACGGTGTACAGCTTCGGGGTGTAGATGAGACGCCGTAGCTAGGACGCCGCAGCCGAGCTACCGGCGCAGCATCCGGCGTGCACCGGAGTAGAGCAGCGCCACGAGCGCGACCTTCGTCAGGTCCCAGACGATGAAGCTCAGCCAGCCCTTCTGGATCGACTCGGCCCAGGTGGCGTGCCCGGCAGCGAAGTGCAGCCACGTGACGCCGCACGTGAAGAGCACCGCCGACCCGGCGAAGATGGCGAGGGCGCTGCCCGAGAGGCTGTTCCAGCGCCGCGAGAGTGCCCCGATGGTGGCCGCCGCGAGGGGGTAGCCGAGGAGGTAGCCGCCCGTTGCGCCCGCGAAGTAGGCGGGGCCGTAGGCGTCGCCCGCGAAGACGGGCAGCACGAGGCCGAGCGCGAGGTAGAGCAGCATCGAGAGCGCGCCGTTGCGGCTGCCGAGCACGAGGCCGCTGCCGTAGACCGCGAGCGTCTGGAGCGTGATCGGCACCTCCCAGAGGTAGATCCGCAGCTGCGCCCCGGCGGCGGCCAGCAGCGCGAACGCCACGATGCCCGCGACCTGCATCGCCGCGGAGGCGTGGTCGCTGCGGAGCCGGTCCAGGGCCGAGGTGCGGGGCGAGTGGAGCGAGAGCGTAGCCATCGGGGGAGCGCTGGGTGGTTGTTACGGGCATCGAAAAGATACGAAGCCGCAGCGCAGCCCGGTGAGGAGCTAGACACCTCAAGTTGTGCCCGATCCGATCTGTTCTCAACATGGAGGGGGTCGGGGGTGGGGAGTAGGGGGGTGGAAAGGACGCCCCACTCCCTACCCGCCACCCTCTACAGACCGTCCGCAGCGCAGCGCTGAGCCATAGCCCACAACTTGGGCTAGATAGGAGTCGTCTGTGCGTGCGGCTCCCGCTTGTGCCTTCGATTCCTGCTACGATTTAAGCCCGAGGCCCTTCGGCCGATTCCCCTTTCAACCCTAACGTCTACCTCGCTCACGATTCCATGTTGACCTTTTCGCGCACCTTCTTCGTCTTCGCGCTGCTGAGTGCCACGTCGATCGTTGCCTCGCAGGGGGCGGTCAAGATTCACCTGCATGGCGAGGCCGTGTGCAGCGACAGCGGAGGCATCATGACGCTCGTGGCTGATGAGAACCGACTCGGCCAAGAGGGAACACGCGTCACATGCGATGGGCCGTACCACAGTGTCTGGAACGACGCCTCCGCCTTCGACCGCGCGCTCTACCGCCTCGTCTTCTGACCCACCGCCCCGGCTGCACCGCGACACAGCCGCACCGCAGCACTCCCCCTATATCCCGGGTGTCCCGACAAGTTGCCCCCCGTCGACGCGGAGGTGCGCGCCGGTCATGAACCTGGACGCATCAGCGGCGAGGTAGACCGCGAGCGGGACGAGTTCCTCAGGCATCGCCATGCGGCGCTGGGGGATGAGCTGAAGAATCTGCTGGTGCATGGCCTCGTTCTCCCAGAGCACGCGGGAGAAGTCGGTCTTGATGAAGCCCGGCACGAGCGCATTGACGCGGATACCGCTCGACGCGAGTTCGGCGGCGAGGACGTCGGTGAGCATGAGCACGGCGGCCTTCGAGACGCAGTAGACGCCCATGCCGGGCTGCGGGCGCTCGCCTGCCACGGACGCGACGTTGAGGATGCTACCGCCGCCCCGCGCCTTCATGGAGGGCGCGCAGGCCTGGATGAGCCGGAAATACCCCTTCACGTTGACGTCGTAGGTCTTGTCCCACTGCGACATCTCGCTCGTGAGGAGCGGCCCGAAGTGCGGGTTCGTCGCGGCGTTGTTGACGACGATGTCGATGCCACCGAAGGCGTCCGTAGCCTGCTGCACGAGCGCGGCCACGGCCTCGGCGCTTCCGGTGTGCGTGGCGACGGCGAGCGCCGTGCCGCCCACGTCGGTAATCGCCTGCGCGACCTCGTCCAGCGCCGCCTGCGTGCGGCTCGCGAGCACGACCTGCGCTCCCGCTGCGGCAAAGCCCTCGGCGATGGCCCGCCCGATCCCGCGGCTCGCCCCGGTGACCACCGCGACGTTGCCATCGAGACGAAAGGTATGAGTGCTAGGCGAAGTCATTGGGAGCAGCAAGTGGGGAAAAGACGGCGAGTGCTCCCACGATACGTAACACGCCATACGCACCACGTGCTGTGACGCTGAACCCGCACGCCCAGCACCGTGACCCCACCCGCGGGAGCTTTGCGGCGCTGACCTCGTTCCACCGGCCACGTCTCGTCTTTCGCCCTTCTCTCCCGGCTCATGCCCGTCTGGCAAAAACGCCTTCTCCTCGGCGCGATCGCGCTCGTCGTCCTCGGGCTGCTCGCCTGGCCGAAGGTGCAGCCGCTCCTCGCCAGCGACGGATCTGCGTCCAGTGCAGGACCGCCTCCCGGCAGCACCCCTGCTAATGTCGTCGGCTACGTCGCCACGCCGCGGCTCATGCGCGACCGCATCCGTGCCACGGGCAGCCTCATCGCCGACGAAGCGGTGGACCTCGCCGCCGAGGTGTCGGGCCGCGTGACGGCGATCCGCTTCCAGGAGGGCCGCGCCGTCCGCGCCGGGCAGGTGCTTCTCCAAGTCAACGACGCCGTCCTGCAGGCCGAGCGCGAGCAACTCCGCACCCGCATCCATCTCGCTGAGACGCGCGAGGCCCGGCAGCGCCAACTCCTCGAATCAGGCGCCGTGAGCCAGGACACGTATGACGGGGCGCTGGCCGAACTCAACGTGCTCCGCGCCGAACTCGACCTCGTGGAAGCGCGCCTCGACCAGACGCAGGTGCGCGCTCCCTTCAGCGGCGTGATTGGGCTGCGCTACCTCAGCGAGGGCGCGATCGTGACGCCGCAGACGCGCATCGCCACGCTGCAACGGCTCAGCCCGATGAAGCTCGAATTTGCCCTGCCGGAGCGCTACACGTCGCAGGTCGCCCTCGGCGACGCCGTCCGCTTCACCATCGCCGGAGCCGCCGACGTCGCCACCGGTACGGTCTACGCCATCGAGCCGCGCGTGGAGCGCGACACCCGGACGCTGCTCGTGCGCGCCCGCGTGCCCAACCCCGACGGCGCGCTGCTCCCCGGCGCGTTCGCCGACATCGAGGTGCTCGTCGAAGAGATCGCCGACGCGCTGCCGGTGCCGGCCATTGCGGTGGTGTCAGAGTTGGGCGGCAAGCGCGTCTGGACCGTGCAGGACGGGCAGGCCACGCTGCGCCGCGTGGAGACGGGCATCCGCACCGAGGCGGCCGTGCAGATCACCGACGGCCTCGCCCCCGGCGACACGGTGATCACGAGCGGCCTGCAGTCGCTCCGCGCCGGGCAGCCTGTCCGCGTCGCCGGCTTCGACGCGTCGCTCGGCGAAGACGGGGAGGTGGAGTGATGGGGGGCGTGGACGTTCGGTGCTCGGGTTTGGTCGTGCGGAGGCTGCACGTGTTGCGTGTTGCGTATTGCGTGTTGAATGCGTCTTGCTCGTCCTTGCCCATTGAGCGGGCCGCTGGTTTATCCAGGTATGGCACGGATGTACTTCCTTGTCATCCTGAGCGGAGTCCGCACATCGGACGAAGCCGAAGGATCCCTGTCCGCCTCGTCGCTTACTCCTTGACTTGGAAGCTGGCCCGCAGATCCTTCGGCTCGCTGCGCTCGCTCAGGATGACAGGAGTGAGAGGTAGGGGACTACTTGGTGTTTTCCCCAACACGCAACACGTAACACGCATCAGCTTCTCGCCTCGTCTTCCCGCCCTGGCACGCCGGAGCCCCACCCCATGACCCACTACACCCTCTCGATCCGGCGGCCGGTCCTCGCGACGGTCTTCTCGCTCGTCAGCGTGCTGGGCGGGGCGCTGGCGTATTTCAACATCGGCGTGCGCGAGTACCCAGCGGTGGACCCGCCCGTGATCTCGGTGTCGACGAGCTACCGCGGTGCCAACGCCGAGGTCATCGCGGCGCAGATCACCGAGCCGCTGGAGGAGCGCATCAACGGCGTCGAGGGCATCCGCG
>JBCCLD010000274.1:0-6410 GCA_039027055.1 Bacteroidota bacterium | reverse complement strand
CCGGTCCTGTTTGACGCCATCCCGCTTTGCCATGCTCCCGCGCCTCCTCGCCCCCTTGCTGCTGCTTCTGGTCACGCTGCCCGCGTCCGCCCAAGACGGCACCGTCTACCTCGACGAGACGTTCGACGCCAGCGCCATTGACGACCTCTTCGTGGACCTCTCGTCCGAGGACGTGATCGTGGAGGCGATTCGGGGCAGCGGCGACGCGCGTGTGACCATCGCTGGCCGCGGCCGCGACGCCGACGAGGTCTTTGAGCAGAAGCGCTACAGCGCCGCCATGCAGGGCGATCGCCTCGTGGTGCGCAGCAACCCCGAGCGCCGCATGTTCAACTGGGGCAGCTGGAACGCCAACTTCACCGTCGTCATCAGCGTGCCCATCGACACCGATGCGGTCGTCGACCTCTCCTCGGGCGACGTGCGCATCGACGAGCTATCGGGAGACCGCCTCGTCGTCGACCTCTCCTCGGGCGACGTGACGCTCGGCACCATCACCGCCGAGGAGATCGTGGTCGACTCGTCGTCCGGCGACCTCGACGCGGAGCGCCTTGAAGCCGACGAGATCACCCTCGACTGCTCCTCGGGCGACTACACGATCCGCACGGCTATCGCGCGCCGGCTCAGCTACGACGCCTCGTCCGGCGACCTCGAAGTCCGCGAGGCCGACATCGGCGAGTTCATCGGTGATACCTCCTCGGGCGACCTCGAAGTGGGTGGCATCCTCGGCAGCGCGCGCGTCGACATGTCGTCCGGCTCGGCCGAGTTGGGGATCGTGAAGGGGGCGCTCACGGCCCGCACCTCCTCCGGCGACGTGCGCGCGCGCCTCGACCTGAGCAGCGAGGCGGACGTGTCCACGTCGAGCGGCTCGATCACGCTCGCGGCCCCCGCTGGCATGGATGCCGACGTGCGCCTCGAGGGTGGCTCCATCCGGCTCGCCGACGCCTTCGCGTTCACGGGCGACCTCGACCGCGACGAAGCCCGCGGACGGCTCGGCGAGGGCGGCAACCGCCTCTCGGCCTCGTCCAACAGCGGCCGGGTGACGCTCCGCGCGGAATAGCCAGCCCAGCATGAATGTGGTGAGGGCGTTGAGGATTCACCGCGACGGGCTCCGCGCGGTCGCTGAAGCTGACCGCGGCGCTGCGCTCGTCGCCCGATGCTACGGCACCGCGCTCCTCCCGCGCCTTGCGAGCCGACTCCCGCCCCGCGCGCTCGCCGTTCTCTCGAAAATCTCAACGCCCCCTGAAGGTGGAGGCGGGCTGCTCGTCTGCACCTTCACGCGTTCAGGGCCGCGCGCAGCGCCGCGGGCGTGGTGACCGGTGCTTGGCAGGCGAAGGCCTCGCACACGTAGGCCGCCGCACGCCCGTCGACCGGCGTCATTGCATCGGTGTAGGGCGCGAGCGACGTGACGGCCCCGGCCTTGTCTGTGGGGCGCAGCACCGTGACCGCATTTGGCGCGAACGTCTGAGCCGCGACGCGCACGAGTGCCTGCGTGTCTGCCGCACCAGGGGCGCCCGTGATCACGATCTCCTGGCTTCCCTGTCCGACATCGGCCCCGAGGAGCCAGTCGAGGGCGCACATCAGGAACGTGTGGGCGATGGGGGCCTGGGCGATGTCGGCGTGGGCCTGCGCGACGCGCGCGGCGGTGGCTTCGAGGTCGGTCCGGCCTGTCAGGCGGGCGAGGCGGAGGCCGTTGAGCATGGCGACGCTGTTGCCCGAGGGCGCAGCCCCGTCGTAGAACTCTTTGAGGCGCGTGATGAGGTGCTCGCTGCCCGCGGCGGTGAAAAAGTAGCCGCCGTGCTCGGCGTCGGCGAAGCGAGCCTCCATCTCGGCGTGGAGGTCCAGCGCAGCGCGGAGCCAGCGCGGGTCGAACGTCGTCTGGTAGAGGTCGGTGAGGCCAAAGACGAGGAAGGCGTAGTCGTCGAGGTGGGCAGCGATGCCTGCTTCGGGCGGGGCGGTGGTGCCGTCGGGGAGCGCGATGGCGTCGTGCCAGCGGTGCAAGAGGCCGTCTTCCGAGCGCAGCGCGCTCAGTACGAAGTCGGCGGCGCGGGTGGCGGCCTCGGTGTAGGCAGGCGCATCGAAGGCGCGGGCGGCGCGGGCGAGCGCAGCGATCATGAGCCCGTTCCAGTCGGTGAGCACCTTTTCGTCGCGGAGCGGGCGCTTGCGGGTGGCAGTGCGGTGCTCGAAGAGCGTCGCCCGGATCGTGTCGAGGCGCGCGGTCATGTCGGCCTCGGTCGTTCCGAAGTCGGCCGCGAGGGTGTCGACCGCACGGGCGGTGTAGAGCACGTTCGCGCCGGTCTTTCGGTGCGTTGCCTCGTCCTCGAAGTTGCCGTCCGGCTCCGTCCCGAAGGCGACCTTGGCCAGGGGGGCGTCGTCCTCGAGCAGCGCGTCGAGTTCGGCGTCGGTCCAGACATAGAACGCGCCTTCCTCCATGTGCCCATCAGGGTGCTCGGAGTCGGCGTCCTCGGCGGAGAAGAACGCGCCGCGCGGGTGCGTGAGGTCGCGCAGCACGTAGGCGAGGATCGCCTCGGCCGTCTGGCGCAAGAGCGGGTCACCGCCTTGAGGTCCGCCTGTGGCCTGCCATGCCTCGGTGTAGGCCATGGCCAGGAGCGCCTGGTCGTAGAGCATCTTCTCGAAGTGCGGGAGCAGCCACTGGCGGTCGGTGGAGTAGCGGTGGAAGCCGCCGCCGAGGTGGTCGTGGATCCCGCCGTGGCGCATCGCGCGGAGCGTGTGTGTGACGCGCTGGAGGGCGTCGGCATCGCCGGTGCCCTGCCGCGCGCGTCGGTGCCAGTGGCGGAGCAAGAAGAGGAGATGGTGAGGCGTCGGAAACTTCGGGGCGGCGCCGAAGCCGCCGAACGCGGGGTCGAAGCGCTGGGCGAGTTGCTCGGCGGCGCGGTCGAGCACGCGCACGTCGAGCGGCGTGTCGGAGGCGGTCGTCTGGAGGGCGGCGCGTACCTGCGCGGTGATCTCGGCCGCGGCGCTGCGCGCGCGCTCCGGAGCCTGCTGCCAGAGCGCCCGCACGCGCGGCACCCAGTCGAGGAGGCCGAGCCGCTGCCCGCGCGTGTGCTTCGGGATGTAGGTCGCGGCGAAGAACGGCTGGCGCTCGGGCGTGAGCAGCAGCGTGAGCGGCCAGCCGCCGTGGCCCGTCATCGCCTGGCAGACGGCCATGTAGACCTGGTCGACGTCGGGCCGCTCCTCGCGGTCCACCTTCACGCAGACGAACGCGTCGTTGAGCAGCGCCGCGACCTCGTCGTCCTCGAACGACTCGTGCCCCATGACGTGGCACCAGTGGCACGTGGCGTAGCCGATGGAGAGGAAGACGGGCTTGCGCTGCTGATGTGCGAGCGCGAAGGCCTCGTCGCCCCACGGGTGCCAGTCTACGGGGTTGTCGGCATGCTGGCGGAGGTAGGGACTGGACGCAGTGGCAAGACGGTTGGGCACGGGGGAGCCAGAGAGATCGTGGGGGATGCGCAGCATGAACCGGCCCGCTTGCCACGGGGTCCGGTTCATGCGCGCTCACGTCCTAGGCTATGCCGCCACCGGTACGCCGTCCTTCGTCTCGGTGTAGTACTCGTCCAGCGTCGCCTTGTCCTGCGCAGCCGTGTCGGCGGGCGTACCTGTGGACGAGGCGCGGAGGAGGAGGTAGCCCGCAACACCCGAGATGGTCGAGGCGATGAGGATGGCGAGCTTGGCTGCGTCGAGGTCCGCGGCGTCCACGAAGGCGAGGTTGGCGATGAAGATCGACATCGTGAAACCGATACCGGTCAGGAGGCTCACGCCGTAGACCTGCTTCCACGTCACGCCCGAGGGCAGGCTCGCAATGCCGAGCTTGACGGCCGCGTAGGCGAAGCCGAACACGCCGAGCTGCTTACCGACGACGAGGCCGAGCACGATGCCGAGCATGACGGGGCTCGCGAGCAGCGCGCCGAAGTCACTCGGGATGGCGACGCCTGCGTTGGCGAGCGCGAAGACCGGCATCACAAAGAAGGCGATCCAGCCGTGGAGCGCGTGCTCGAAGCGTGTCAGCGGCGCGTCGGCGGCCTTCGAGATCGTCTCGAGGGC
Source organism: Bacteroidota bacterium (assembly GCA_039027055.1). Lineage (GTDB taxonomy): Bacteria > Bacteroidota > Rhodothermia > Rhodothermales > Rubricoccaceae > JBCBEX01. The sequence goes on along the minus strand of JBCCLD010000274.1, from coordinate 2,354 downwards.
GTGCACGGCGTCACGCTGGTCGGCGGTCATGAGCTGGGTGCCGGGCTTCGCGTCCTCCGCGATCTCCTTGAGGTAGTAGCGGGCCTTCTCGACGAAGCCCGGTGCGTCGAGGCGGCGGCTCGCCGGGATCGCGAGTGCGGCCAGCACGCCGCCGATCGTCGCGTGGACGCCCGACTTGAGGAAGCACACCCACAGCGCGAGGCCGAGCACCGTGTAGACGGCCGTGCGCGTCACGCCGAGGCGATTCATCACCAGCATTACGGCGAAGAACACGAACCCGAGCATGAGCGCGTTGAGGTTCAACTCGGCCGTGTAGAAGAGCGCGATCACCAGCACCGCGCCGAGGTCGTCCACGATGGCGAGGGCCGTGAGGAAGATCTTGAGCGCGAGTGGGGCGCGGCTGCCCAGGAGCGCCAGCACGCCAAGTGCGAACGCGATATCGGTGGCCATCGGGACGCCCCAGCCGCTCAGCGTCGGCTGGCCCCAGTTGACCGCGGCATAGAGCGCTGCCGGGACGATCATGCCGCCGACGGCGGCCGTGAGCGCCAGCGCGGCCTTCTTCGGCGACTTCAACTCGCCCGCCAGGACCTCGCGCTTGATCTCTAGGCCGATGAGAAAGAAGAAGAGCGCCATCAGGCCGTCGTTGATCCAGAGAATCAGCGGCTTGCTGATCTCCACGATCCCGATGTCGAGCGTGAAGTAGGTCTTCCAGAGGTCGAAGTAGGAGTCCGCGTAGGGCGAGTTGGCCCAGACGAGCGCGATGGCGGCGCAGGCGAGTAGGACGATGCCGCCCGCTGCGGCATTCCCCATGAAGCTCTGGATGGGGCGCATCAGCCGCGAGGCGCGTGTGGGGGGCAGGGAGACGTGAGAAGCCATAGGTCGAAGTCGGTTGGGACGCCACGCGCCGTATCAGCGGGCGCGGCAAAGGTAGGAACGGGAGCGAGGCAGCCTGTGGGGCCGCGCGCGGCCGAGGTCTATGCGCGTCGCTCCAGAACTACACACCGCGCACGCCACGCTGCGCGCGGACAAACGCAGGCCGAGGTCGACCCGGTGGGGACTATCGCTGGCCGGATGGGTGCTTGCCGCATCGGACGGAGGAAGAGCCGAGGGTGAGAGGCGCTAATTCCTAAGAGGCCTAAATTCCTAAGAGGCCTAGGGCGTGTGGGCATCCGATCGGGTCGGCGCTCACGGTCGCCATTCGACGCTCGCTGCATTCTGCTCGTCGTCCGATTCTAAGGAATCGCACTCCGCACACGCCTTGCGAGCGCGCAAACGGTGTCTCGTGACCGCCTGACTGTCCACGCGCCCTAGGGCTACGCCCAGCGAAAATCTTGGGTTTCCCCAATCGACCGATTGGGGCGTTCGATTGAGACGCTGTGGGACGCGTACGGCGTTCGCGGTGGTCAGTGACCGTAGGCCCAACGAGCCCACACAGCTTCGCTCTCTTCACGCCGCCACTCTCTTCACACCGCCGCGCTCTTCACCCTCTCCGTTCCTGCCCCAGCAGCAACACCACCGAGAGCGCCGTGATGGCGACGATGGCGAGGGCAAACGGCGCAGCGGCCCCGAAGAGCGCGTCGGTGGTGTAGCTCCAGACGCGCATCGCGAGCGTGTCGAAGCCGAGCGGGGCGAGGAGGAACGTGATCGGCAGCTCCTTCATCGCGGCGAGGAAGACGAACGCGCCGCTGACCCACAGCCCGCGCGCCGCTAGCGGGAGCGTGACCGCCCGGAACGCGCCGAACCGCGTCCGCCCGAGCGCCCGCGCGGCGTCTTCGAGGCGCGGCGGCGTCTGGTAGAGCGCGCTCCGGATCGGCCCGATCGCCTCCGCAAGAAAGTGCAGCGCGAACGCGACCACGAGCAGCCCGAGCGTCTGGTAGGCGAACGGTACCACGCCGAGCGAGAAGAAGATCAGCGCGAGCGCGAACGCGAGCGGCGGCGTCGCATAGCCGAGGTAGGCCATCCGCTCGGCCACCCGGCTCGCCGCCGTGTCGTGGCGGACGCCGAGCCACGCCAGCGGGAAGGCGAGCGTGACGGCCAGCACCGCCGCTGGCGCTGCAGCCTTGACCGAGTTCCAGGCGCCCTCCGCGAGCTTCGGCAACTCCGTTGGGTCGAAGGCCTGCACAAGCCAGAAGCTCAGGGTAACGAGCGGGGCCAGGACCGTGGCTACAGCCACAAGCGCGACGAAGCCGACGGCAAGCGGCGCCCAGCGGCCGAGCGTCGCGCGGGGAGCCGGGCGTGCGGTGCCGCTCGCCGTCCGGGCAAAGCGCACGCCCTTGAGCAGCCGGGCCTCGCCCCAGAGCACCAGCGCCGCCAGCACCATCAGCACCAGCGCGATCACCGACGCGTACGTCCGG
>JBCCLD010000273.1:0-6433 GCA_039027055.1 Bacteroidota bacterium | reverse complement strand
GTGGGGCTGCCCAAGCCAGGTGGACCGCTGAAGCCGCCAGGACCGCCGAAGCCGCCGGGGCCCCCGGCCGTCAAGCCTGTCAGCCTCGTGCCCTTGGCCACGCCCGACAACTGATCCATGCCCGACCGAGACCGCTATTCCGAAGAGGAGGTGCGTGCGATCCTCAAGCGCGCCGCCGAGCGCCAGCACCGCGCCGACCTGAGCGTAGAAGCGCGGGCCACGGGGCTCTCACCTCGAGAACTAGAACAGGTCGCGGCAGCGGCGGGCATCGACGCGCAGCACGTGCGGGCCGCGACACTCGAAGTCGAGCGGAACGGAACAGCGCCGGCCACCGCATCTCCCCTCGATGGCTTGGTCGGTGCCCCGACGCAGGTCGAACTGGAACGTGTGCTACCGGGTCACCTCGACGAGGCGCTCTGGCAGAAGCTGGTCGTCGAACTCCGAAAGACGTTCGGCATGCCCGGCACAGCTGAGCAACTCGGAACGATCCGCGAGTGGCGCTCCAACGCCAACCCGCAGGATCACGCCGAAATCCAAGCGGAGGAGATCGACGGGGTCGTGCACCTGTCGCTCAGACGGTCCTGGGTCAACCACGCCGTGGGTCCCACCATCGCAGCCACGTTCGCCGGTGGCTTTGGCCTCTTCCTGTTTCTGATCGGGATGTTGGCCGACAAGCTCGCCAAGGTGACACCGATCGCGGCAGCGGTGCTAATCCTGGGCCTGGTCACGTTCGCGGGTGTCCGCGTGGTCTACCCCCGCTGGTCACGCGGCCAAACAGAGCGCTTCTCGGGCCTCATGGATCGGCTAGAGCGCATCGTGGCAGACTACGCACCCGTGGGGGATCCCATACCGAGGACGAGCGAGGCCGCCGTAGAGGCGGTAGCGTCAACCGAACCGGTCCTGTCGTTGGACGAACGGACGGATGAGGACGAGGTCCCGACGCAGACCTCAGCCCGCTCGCGGCAGCGTGGCTGAGGCGCCTGGCCCCACCAACCTCAACCGGACCTGACCAGACAGAGCCATGCCAGATCGCGAGCGTTTCAGCGAAGAGCAGGCCCGCGCGATCCTCAAGCGCGCCGCCGAGCGCCAGCACCGCGCCGACCTTGGTGCCGAAGCGAGGACGACAGGCCTCTCTCTAAGGGACCTCGAACGGGCTGCGGCAGCCGCAGGCATTGAGCCGGCGCACGTGGCGGCGGCCGTTCGCGACGCCGAGCGCGCCGAGCCATCGGTGCCGGAGAGCGTCCACGACCGCCTGATGGGGCGACCGACCACCATCCGCCTGGAGCGCCTCTCGCCGGGCCAGTTGGACGAGGCGCTGTGGCAGAAGCTCGTCGTGGAGTTGCGACGGACGTTCAACACGCCAGGCATCCCAAGCACCCTCGGGGCTCTGCACGAATGGCGCTCGAACGAGAGCACGCTGGACCAAGCAGAGCTTATCGCCGAAGAAGTCGAGGGTGAGGTGCGACTCACGCTCCGGCGCTCGTGGGTGAATCAGGCGTCGGGAGGGTTGGCCTCGCTGGTTTTCGGTGGCGGGCTGAGCGCGCTCTTTCTAGGCCTAGGTCTGTTCGTAGGGGCGTCCTCCTTGGCGTTCTCCTGGGCTGCGGCGCTTGCCGTGCTTGCCGTCGTCGGGTTCGGGATCGCGCGCAGTGTGTTTCGCCGCTTCGCCGGCAAGCAGACAGCGCGCTTCGAAGGGCTGATGGACCGCCTCGACGGCATCGTCGCGGCCCACGAAGCGCGCCCTGAGCACGCGCGCGTGGCCGAGGCTGCGACGGCCACGGAGCCGGTACTGTCGCTGGACGACACGGAGACAACCGCCGCGGCCGATCCCGCGCTGAACCCCGTGCGTACGTCCACGCGTAGCTGAGGCCCCCTACCCACGCGCACCTCGGATTTATCCCCACCACGCCTCAACCCCGACTGCGATGCCCAACCGCGACCGCTTCTCTGAGAAGGAGGCTCGCGCGATCCTCAAGCGCGCTGCCGAGCGTCAGCACCGCGCCGACCTCGGAGCCGAGGCCCGCGCCAACGGCCTGTCCCTCGACGATCTCGAAGTCGCGGCGGCGGCGGCGGGCATCGACCCTCGGCACGTCGCGGCGGCAATCCGGGATGCCGAGCGCACCGAGCCGGAGCCTGCGGCCAGCTTCACGGACCGTATGATCGGGCAACCGACCACCATCCGACAGCAGCGTGCTATCCCAGGATACCTGGACGAGGCGCTGTGGCAGAAGCTGGTGCTGGAACTACGTCGCACGTTCGACACTGCGGGTACGCCGAGTATGCTCGGCACCTTGCACGAGTGGCGCTCGGACGCCCAGGCGAGCAAGAATTGGGGCGAGTTTCAGGCCGAGGAAGTCGATGGCGAGGTGCACCTCACCCTGCGCCGCTCGTGGACAACGCCGGCTGGGGGGACCGCAGCGTGGCTCGTCCTGGGAGGCCTACTGGGGCCCTTTTTCTTGCTGCTCGGCACGCAGGAAATGCCGATGAGTGGGGCGATCCTCGCGGCCACGCTCTCCGTGCTCGCGAGCGTCCTCGCGTTCGCGCTCACACGAGGCTGGTACCGCGCCTTCCTTGACAAGGAGGCGAGCCGGTCTGAGCGCCTACTGGACCGGCTCGACAGCATCGTCACAAACCACGAGCAGGCGCGCGAACTCGATGCGGCACGCGCCACGCTGCAGGCGCACGAGGCCAACAACGCGGAGGCCCGCCTCGACCTCGACGCCGTGGATGAGATCACGCTACCCAAGGGGTCCACGTCCCAGCGACAGCGGACGCGCACCGGCTAGTGCTCCGACACAAGGAGTCTGTCGGGTCGATGGCGATGACGGCGACGTGCGCGGCCAGGCGGCTGAGCCCGCCCCACCGCGATGGGGTGGAGTCATAGCAGGGCTATGGCGAGCGAGGCCAACACAGCCGCGGGCGGTGCAGGCGCGCCCGAACCCGACACAACTTGAGCGTTTGTACTTGGGTCGGCTCCACACGAGGCAGACTTGCGCTACGGTAAGCGGAAGCGCTACCATGGGCTTCCCGCCCCCAGTTCATGCCTCGTTCACGCCATGCCGGTTCCCGTCTCCGCCCTCGCCCCCAGCCGCCCCCACGCCAAGCCCGCGCCCGCGAAGCGTCCCCGCGACAAGCACTGGACGCGCTACCAGAAAGCCAAGAAGCTCGCCTGGAACCCCCGGCACTTCGACCTCACGCAGGACCAGGCCGACTGGGCGCGCCTCGACGAGACCGAACAGCACGGGGTGCTCGGAGCCGTGGCGCTGTTTCTCGGCGGGGAGGAGGCTGTGGCCGCCGATCTCGCGCCGCTGCTCGTGCGGCTGCGTCGCCGTCCCGAGTACGAGACCGCGTGCTACTTCCTCGCTAGCCAGATCTGGGAGGAGGCCAAGCACGCCGAGTTCTTCAGCCGCTGGCTCACCGAGGTGGCGGGCAGCCCCGACCTGGAGGCCTACGCCAGCGCCAACGCCACGCGGCTCTTTGACGAGGTGCTACCGGCCAACCTCGACGCCGTGCTTACCGACGAGAGCGACGAGGCGCTGGTGCGCGCCGTCACGACCTACCACGTTGTCATCGAGGGCATGCTGGCCGAGTCGGGCTACCACGGCTTCTACCGCAGCTTCGAGCAGAACGAGATCCTGCCGGGCCTCGTGAGCGGCATCCGTCACATCCAACGCGACGAGGCGCGGCACATCGCCTTCGGCCTCGACCTGCTGCGCACCGCCTTCCAGCGCAGCCCCGAGACGCGCGCCGTCTTTGAGGAGACTATCGAAGACCACTTCGACACGGCGCTCGGCATCGTCGCCGACTACTTCGCGCCGTTCGGCGAAGCCAACCCGTTCGGCCTCACCGCGATGGAGCAGCTGGAGTTCGCCGCGACGCAGCTGACCAAGCGGCAGGCAGCGCTCTCGTAGCGGGAACGTGGAGGAACGCGTGATGGGGGTACTTCTCGGTCCTGACGGGTAAGGTGGTTGCGGACAGCAGCCTCCGCCCGTAGGTTGCTCTGCCTCGTCCGTCTTCACACCGAACCAGCCCCGACGCCTCTGCATCGTTCGCTACGCGCACGTACTTTCGCGGCTCTGTCGCCCTAGGTCAGTCCAGTAGACTGGCGCGGCGTGTCGCTTCCTCCTCTTGCTCGTTATGCGTTCGATTGCCCGCGTCGTCCTCACGACGGCCCTGCTCGTCTCGGTGCTCTTCTGGGTGGCCGCGTGTGACTCCACGCCCGGGGCCTCGCCCGTGGACCAGGCCACGCCGCCCCGCGTGAGCGGCCTCACCGTCACGCCGGGCACGGTCCAGTTCGAGGACGTAGCGGGCGGCGAGCAGACGGCTACCTTCGCGCTTACCGCTGCCGTGAATCTGGAAGGGGAGGCCTCGGAGGTGCGCTTCGTGGTGCAGCCCTTCGCCAGCTTCGAGGCCGCCGGCGAGACCGTGTCCACGCCCAACGGTAGCGGTCGCATCGAAGGCACCATCGAGGTGACGCTGCCCCGCGACCAGGCCGGCATCCTGTCCGTCCTTGCTGTGGCGGTGGGGCCGGAGGGAGGCACGAGCGAGGCGCGCACGACCGTCCTTGTGGAACGCGAGAACAACCCGCCGTCTGTGGACCTCGTGGATGGCCCCGCGACCTTCACGCCGCCTGGTATCCTCCGCTTCGAGGTCAACGTGAGCGATCCCGACGGGCCAAACGACCTCCTGAAGGTGGAGGTTTTCACGCCGTCGGAGCAGGTCTTCGATCTGTTCTTCGTCCGCGAAGGCGTCTACACCGCGGGGTTCGACGTGCCCGAGGCTGCGCCTGGCGACAACCTCTTCACCTTCGTCGCCACCGACCGTGCGGGCGCTACGAGCGCGCCTGTCGAGTTCACTGTCACCATCGAATGAGGGCGCCCGCACGGAGCGCCCTCAGCATGCTCCCCGTCTCCATGCACTGCGTTGTGCATCGTCTCCTATGGCTGGCCGTGCTCGTCCTGAGCGCGCCGGGCCTGTTCGCCCAACCCGTGCAGGTGCTCGGGAGTCAGATCGAAGGGCTCGCCCCGGGCAGCCGCAATAGCATCACCAACCTCATCACGCGCGGGGACTCGCTGTTCTTCGGCCCCGAGGTGACGGTTCGCGCGCCCGAGGGGACGGTGACGCTCATCGAAGACCCCGCCTTTGCCCCCGCTGGCGCCGCCGACCCCATCGTCTTCTCGCTCGACGCCCGGGGCGACACCATCTGGGTCGGCATCGGCTTCGTGGACGAGAGCGCGTCGGGGGAGCCGCAGACCCTGGGAGGCTTTGCGTTCTCCACCGACGCGGGCGCGTCGTGGCGCCCGTTCGACCGGGGCAACTACCTCGACCGCGCCGACGAGGACACGGTCCGCTACGGCGTTTCGGCGCTGCCGGCGCTGCCCGTGATCGTTCCGCAGCAAAGCCCGCCTTTCGATCTCTCGATCGCGCCTAACGGCGACGTGTGGGTGGCCGGCTGGGCGAGTGGCCTGCGTCGCCTCGCAAACACCGACGACGGCTACGCGCGCCGCTTCGAGCCCGTCGTGCTCCCCCCCGACACCACGCGCTTCCTCAATCCCTGCCAGCCCTACAACTTCTTCTACGCGCCGATCCAGGGCGAGCAGCAGAACGGCTTCGTCGCCTTCAGCGTGCTCGTGGACGAGGCCGGCGACGTGTGGGCCGGGTCCGCGGCGGGCATCAACCGCTCCTCCGACGCCGACATCCTGACCTGCACCGACGGCTCGTCGGGCCGCGCCTGGACGCGCTACCCCTTCGACGGGACGCCGCGCTCCCTCACCGGCGACTTCGTGATCTCGGTCGAGGAACAGCCCGTCGGCGACCCTGCGTTTGACGTCGGCACGCCCGAAAACCCGCGCAACCCGGTGTGGGTGGTCGGATGGCCGGTGGAGGGCAACGCCATGCGCAACGGCCTCACGAAGGCGACCGTGAACGAGGACGGCACCGTCTCGTTCGAGCCGAAGCTGGCGCTCGGCACCGGCCTCGACACGCGGGTCTACGACGTAGCCTTCAGCGGCGATCCGATGCAGGGGACCGAGGTCATCTACGCCGCCGTCCGCAACGGGCTGCACATCTCCGACGACGGCGGCGACACGTGGCGTGTGCTGCGCGGCTTCCCGAGAGCCGAGGACCCGAGCCGGACCATCCCGCTCGGCCCGGAGGTCGCCGTCTTTGCAGTCGTGACCACCTCCGACGCGCTCTGGGTGGGCACGGGCGAAGGCCTCCTCCGGAGCACCGACGGCGGGGCCACCTGGACCGCCTTCCGCGCCAACCCCGCCGTCGACACGGACGCGGACGGTGGGAGCGTCGACGCCTACGCTTACCCCAACCCGTTCTCGCCGCTCGCCGACGGCGTCGTGCGGATCCGCTACGACCTCAGCGGCCCCGCCGAGGTGACCGTCCGCATCTTCGACTTCGGGATGAACCTCGTCCGCGAACTCAC
>JBCCLD010000272.1:0-6505 GCA_039027055.1 Bacteroidota bacterium | reverse complement strand
GCGCATCGCCCGGGCCTGCCAGCGCGCCCTGCCCGGCCTCGTCGCCGACGCCACGCCCTTCGGCTCGCCCACCGCCTCCGACTGGATCTTTTTGAGCGACGTGCCGACGGTCAAAATCGGCCCCGGCCGCAGCGAGCTCTCGCACACGCCCGAGGAACACGTCGAGGCCGCCGAGGTCGAGCGCGCCGTGGAGGTGTACCGGGCGATCGTGGCGGCGTATTTCGGAGCAGGCTGATACGTAGCGATGCGGCCGTTCGCCAGCGTGCGCAGGTGCTTTTCGAACACCGTCACAAGGTGTTCAGGCCGAACGGTCGCGTCGACTACGTCATGTTCTGGCTCCTGCTCGAACATCCTTGGCGCGAGGTGGACACGTACCTGTGGGATGACCTCGCCGAGGTAGGCTTTCCGCAAAGCGACATCGCTCGCCTCTCGTTGCGGGACTTGCTCGTATTCACGTTGACCGTGCCCGGCTCCCCCACCTGGAAGCACCTCGCGGTAAACTGGACTGATGATGGATTCCCGGTCGACACGACTCTTGCTTTTGCTCTTGAGCAGATGATCGCTGCGAAGCAGATCAGCCAGCATGACCGTCACCGCGCCATGAAGGCACGCGCCCGCTGGAAACGCGAGCAGGAGCAGCCGTAGCCTCCGCCTATGTACGTGCGGTACTTCAGCGCCTAGATTGCCATCGTGCCGATCTCGTGGGTCCCCGCGTGCGCGGGGATGACTGAATGGGAGGACAGCGCCGACCAGGAGCAATCAGCCCACACCTCCCACTTCCCCCTTCGAACTTCTCACTTCTGCTTTCCCATGACGATTTGGACCAAGGACGCGAGTAGCTCTCCCGACGACTGGGTCGTCCGCTTCACCGTCGGCGACGACTGGCGGTGGGACACGCTGCTGCTGCCCTACGACTGCGTCGGGAGCGAGGCGCACGCGTGGGCGCTCGCCGAGATCGGCGTGCTGACGGCGGACGAGCACCGACAGGTCGCAAAGGTGCTCGCGGCGATCAAAGCCGAGGCAGAGGCCGGCACGCTCACCGTGCGCGTGGAGGACGAGGACTGCCACACCGTCCTCGAACGCGAACTCACGGCCCGGCTGGGCGACGCGGGCAAGAAGATCCACGCGGGGCGGAGCCGCAACGACCAGGTGCTCGTGGCGCTGCGCCTCTGGCTGCGCGACGCGCTCGGGGCCGTGGCGCGGCGCGTGGACGACGTGGCAGCAGCGCTCCTCGATCACGCCGACGCCTATGCCGACGCGCTGATGCCGGGCTACACGCACCTCCAGCGCGCCATGCCGACCACGGCCGGCCTCTGGGCGGCCAGCTACGCCGAACTGCTCGTCGCCGACCTCCGCACGCTCGCCGAGGCGCGTTTTTCCGCGAACGTCTCGCCCTGGGGCAGCGCCGCCGGGTATGGCGTGCCGCGCCTCGACCTCCCGCGCCAGGGCGTCGCCGAGCGGCTGGGCTTCGACAGCGTTCAAACGCACACGCCTGCCGTGCAGCTCTCGCGCGGCAAGCTCGACGCGCAGGTCGTCCACGCGCTGGTGCAACTCGGCGCGACGGCCAACCGGCTCGCGTCCGACCTCGTGCTGTTCGCCACCGCCGAGTTCGGCTTCGTGACGCTCCCCGAGGCGCACACCACGGGCTCGTCGATCATGCCGCAGAAGCGCAACCCCGACGTGCTCGAACTGGCGCGGGCGACCTACCACCGCCTCACCGCCGAGCTGCACCTGCTGCTGACGCTGCCGGCCAACCTGCCGGGCGGCTACCACCGCGACCTCCAGCTCACGAAGGAGGCCACGATGCGCGCGACGCTGCTCAGCCTCGACCTCTTCGCCGCCTTGGCCGCTGGGCTGCCCGCACTGGCCTTCGACCGCGACCGGATGCGCGCGGCCCTTTCGCCCGAGCTGTTCGCCACCGACGAGGCGCTCGCCGACGTGCAACGCGGCGTGCCGTTCCGCGACGCCTACCGCGCCGTCGCCGCCCGCCTCGGCACCCTCGCGACGCCGTCCGACGCCGACGCCCTCGCCGCCTACACCACGCCCGGCACGCCGGGGCACGTCGTCACGGCCCCGCTGCGCACGGCGCTCGCCGACCTCGCGGCGCGGTTCGCGTAGGCTCGCCCAGAGGAGTGCCAACGAACCCACCCCGGCGGTCGCGCATTCATCGCGGCCCATACGGTTCGCCCCCGCCCGCTCGTTTCACGCCTACCCCACCTACCTCCCTCTGCTCGTGCGCACCCTCGTCGTCCTGCTCGCGCTCATCGCGCTGCCCGCTGCGGTGGCGCAGCTTGCACCTTCGCCTATGGACGAGTCGCTTGCGGACGCCTACCACCGCGCGGCGCAGCTCTACATCGACGGCGACGGCGCGCAGGCCGAGGCGGTTGCGATGGAAGCCCTCGCGCAGGCCCCCAACCCGAACACGCCGCTGCACCCGAAGCTGGAGGCGCTCCTCGAACTGATCCGCCAGCAGCAGCAAGACCCGCAACAGGGCAGCGACGGCGACGAGAGCGACCAGGAGAACGGCCAGGACGGCGAGAACGAGGACGCCCAGAACCAGCAAGGCGACGGCGAGAGCGAGCAGCAGGACTCCCAGCAGGGCGAGCAGGAGCCGAGCGAGGACGGCCCGCCGCAACCCGGCGACGAGGGCGAACCTGACGACGACAACCCCGAAGGTGATCCCGAAGAGCAGCCGCAACCTGAGTTCGAGGACGAGAACAACGAAGCCGATTCGGACGCGACCAATCAGCAGCCCACCGACCCGGATGAGCAGGACGAAGAAGGGCAAGCTGGTGCACCGGGTGAGCCGCAAGACGGCGAGGAGACGGACGGCGACGCGACGCCCGCCGGGACGGCTGAGGTGCTACCCGGGACGATGAGCGAGGCCGAGGCCCTGCGCATCCTCGGCGCGCTCGAAGCCGACGAGGAGGAGTTGCTCCAGGAAGTGCAGCAGCGCCGCGCGCCGCCGCGCCGCGTCGAGAAGGACTGGTGATGCGTTGTCCCTGGTCATCGGTCCTTCATCCTTGGTGGACGGTGCTCGTCGGCAGCATCGTGCTCGCTGGTAGCGCGCTTGCGCAGAACGTGCAGGTGAGCGCGTCGGCGTCGCCGAACCCGGCGGGGCAGGACGACCAGGTGCTCTTCAGCGTCGAGCTACGCGGCGACCTCACGTCGGTGGGCGAGATCGAGCCGCCGAGCACGCAAGGGCTGTCGCTCGTGCTGCCGACGCCGCAGCAGTCGTACACCTACCAGAACTACAACGGGCGCACCGAGCACGTCCTCACGCTCACCTGGACCTACCGCCCGCTCAAGACGGGCCGCGCCACGCTCGGGTCGGTGCAGGTGCCCGTCGGCAACCAGCGCTACACCACCGACCCGATCACCGTCGACATCGTCCCGCAGGGGCAGCGCCCGCCGCCGGCAAACTATCACGGCGCGACCAGCAGCCAGCACGGCCGCACGCAGTCCGACGAGCCGCCGACGGACGCCAAGGCCGACCTCTTCGTGCGTGCCACGCCGCCGCGCGCGCGCGCATACGTCGGCGAGCAGGTCGTGCTGGACTACGTGCTCGCCTACGACCCCGTCACGGTGCAGCCGCGCGACGTGCAGATCCTCGGGCCTTGGGACGCCGAGGGCCTCTGGCGCGAAGAGCTCGACGTGCCCGACCGCGCCACGCTGCCCCGCCAGGAAACGATTGACGGGCGCGAGTTGCGCGTGGTGACGGCCAAACGCGTTGCGCTTTTCCCGGCGCGCACGGGCACGCTCACCGTCGAGCCGGTCGCGTTTGAGGTCGGCACGTATCGCGGGACGCCGCGGCGTGGGCTCTTCCGCAGCCCGTTTTTCTCCGACTTCGAGCGCGAGACGGTCGAATCGGAGGCCATCACCATCGAGGCGCTGGCGCTGCCGGACGGGGCACCCCCGTCGTTCAACGGGGGCGTAGGCGCGTTCACGATGCGCATTGCGCTGGACGACCTCGCCGTGCGCGACGGCGTCGAGGCGGGCGCGCCGATCCGCATGGAGGTCGAGGTGCGCGGCACGGGCAACCTCGCCACGCTGCCCGCGCCCACCTGGGACGCGCCGGACGGCGTCGCTGTCTATCCGCCTGAGGCAGAGGAATTCTTTGACCGGCGCGCGGCCCCGCTGGAGGGGCGCAAGGTGTTTGTCTACACGCTCGTCCCGCAGCGCGGCGGCCGCCTGGAACTGCCGCCCGTGCGCTGGACCTACTTCGACCCCGAAGCGGAGCGCTACCAGACCCTCGTCTCGGACCCCGTCCCGCTCGACGTGAACGGCCCGGCGGGCACGATCCCAGAGACCGGCATCGCGGATGCGGAGATCGTGTCGGAGGCGGCAGCGCCCATCGCCGACCTGCTGCCGCTGGCACGGTGGACCACGAACCGCTCGGCCCGACCGCTGCACCAGTCGGTGTGGTTCTGGGGAGCCGTTGCCACGCCGTTGCTGGCGTTGCTCGGTCTGGTTGCCGTTGCCCGACGCCGCGAGGCCCGTGCCGCATCACCCGAAGCGCGCCGTCGCCAGGCGCTCGCCGACGCGACGGTCCGCCTCGACGCAGCCCGGCAGGCCGCCGACCCGCGCACCGCCTGCGCTGAGGCCGAGCGCGCCGTCCGCGCCTACCTCGCCGCCCGCTTCGCCGTGCCCGCACAAGCGCTTCCTCGCGACGCCCTCAACGTGGCCCTCGACTCGCAGGACCTCCGCGCGCAGGGCCTCACCGTAGAGCACCGCCGCGCGCTCACCGAGGCGCTCGCCGCCGTCGAGCGGGTGCAGTATGCCCCCGACCAGGCCCGCGCCGCCGACGCCGTCGTGGCCCGCACCCGCGCCGCCATCGAGGCTACCCACGAGGCGACGCCCGCACACGATAAGGTGCCCGCACACGATGAGGTGCCCGCGTGATGCTGCTTGTCGCCCTGCTCCTCGCCCAAACATTGCCTGCGACGCCCATCGACGCAGAGGAGGCGGATCGGCTCTTTGCGTTCGCGGGGACGCTCTACGACGAGGGGGACTACGCGGCGGCGGCAGCGACCTACACCTCGCTCCTCGACACGGGCGTCACGAGCGGCGCGCTGCACCACAACCTCGGGCAGGCGCACCTCGCAGCGGGCGACCTCGGGCGGGCCGTGCTCCACCTCGCCACCGCCGAGCGATTGCTGCCCCGCGACCGTGCCGTCGCGGTGCACCTCGCCGAGGCGCGGGCGCTCGTGGACGCCGAGCAGGCGACCGTGCTTGCGGCTCCGCTCGGAGGTACGGCGGTGCGCATCGCAGACGCGGTGACGCTCGGGCTGCTACTGACGCTCGGACTGCTGCTGTGGGTGGGTGCGATGGCCGTGCTCGGCTGGCGGCTCTGGCGCAGCGACGCGCTCGCGGAGGCCCAGACTACAACGATCCGGCGCAGCCTCCTGGTGGCCCTACCGCTGGCTGCCCTGCTTCTTGCCACGGCGATGCTCGCCTCGGCGGAGCGGCAGACCCCACGCGCCGTCGTGCTCGACCCGACGCCGCTCGCTGCCACGCCCGGCGGCACCGCTGACGGACCCGCTGTGCCGGAGGGGATGACCGTACGCCTCGGCGCCACCCGGGGCCCCTGGCACGCCGTACACCTCCCCGATGGCCGTAACGGCTGGCTGCCCGCGACGGCGCTCGGACGGTTGTAGCACAGGCAACGAGGTCGGGCGATTCTGGCAGGCCACCGAGCCAATCCGTCGGCACTCGCTCTTCACCGAACGAACCGGGCGGTCGAGCGTAGGGGAAGGCTGATGTGCCCTAGCTGGCCCGCCGCGCCGGCGGGTAGAAGGGCAAGTTGCCGTTGCGTAGCGCGGAGGAGTGCCTGGCGGGGTGCTCGGTCGAGCCTGCGTGACCCCCGACCGAGATTTTCATCGCTGAGCCACCCCGTTCCATGTCCCGTTCGTTCGTCATCGACCTCACCTCGAAGGCCCAGGCCGAAGCCAAAGGCGAAGACGCCAACCAGTCGCCGTTCCCCGAGCCCAGCCCCGAGCTGCCCGAGGCCACGGCCGACAACGTCCCCTCGTTTCTCCAGACCGGCCTCGAAGGGCTCGGCTGGGACAGCCTGATGCCCGTCCAGGCGAAGTCGATCCCCTACATGCTCGAAGGCCACGACCTCGTGGTGCAGAGCCGCACCGGCAGCGGCAAGACGGGCGCGTTCCTGCTGCCGCTCCTCGACCTGCTGATGCCCGACGAGGCGACCACGCAGGCGCTCGTCCTCTGCCCGACGCGCGAGCTGGCCCGGCAGATCTTCGAGGAGTTCGAGAAGATGAACAACGCCCAGCCCGAGGAAGACCGGTTCCGCGTGGTGGCCGTCTACGGCGGCACGAAGTACGGCCCGCAGATCGAGGCCTTCAAGGCCGGCGCGCACCTCGTCATCGGCACGCCGGGCCGCATCCTCGACCACCTCGACAAGGGCACGCTCAGCCTCGACGCGCTCCGCGTGCTCATCCTCGACGAGGCCGACGAGATGCTCTCGATGGGCTTCTACCCGGCGATG
>JBCCLD010000271.1:0-6525 GCA_039027055.1 Bacteroidota bacterium | reverse complement strand
GCGAGGACGAAGGCCCTCGCTGTACGGGAGCGAGGCACTCGCGGGTGTGGTGAACATCATCACCGCGAAGCCGAGTGCGGGCATGAGTGGCAGCCTGAGCCTCCGGGGCGGCACGTACTGGACGAGCGACATCGCCGCGGAAGCCGAGATGGGCTCCGAGCGGAGCGGCGTCCGGCTGCTCGTCAACCGCTACGCCTCCAATGGCTATGACATGACGCCGGACTCGTTCGCGCCCACGATCGCGGCGTTCAGCGATTGGACGACCGACGTACGTGCCCACACCGACCTCACCGACCGCGTTCGACTCAAGCTCGGCGTTCGGGCCGCCATCCAAGATCAAAACAGCGCGTTCGACTCCGGCGGGGCTCGCTTCGACAACGACGCGCGGCGGACAGACTGGAGCATTCATCCGGAGGCAGAGATCCGCCTCTCCAACGTATTCCGACTCCGCACCACGCTCTACGGTGCGCAGTACAAGACGGAGACGCGCCACACCCGTCAGGCCGACGGCGCGCTCTCCTACAGCGACGACTTTGATCAACGACTCGCCCGCGCCGAGACGCAGGTAGACGCACTCTGGGGTCAGCGTCACCTTACCGTTATCGGCGCGGGCCTGACTGACGAGCGCCTTGAGAGTACCCGCTACTCTACTTTCGACGGCGCTCAACCCGAGGCCCAGCAGGCCTATCTGTTCGTGCAGCACGAATGGGCCTACTCGCGGCACCTCGAAGTGAACGCGAGCGCGCGCTTCGACGCCCACACGGACTACGCGTCCCAACTCTCGCCCAAGCTCTCGGTGCTCGTCCGGCCGACCGAGGCGGTGCGGCTGCGCGCCAGCGTGGGCAGTGGGTTCAAGGCCCCGGCGTTCCGACAGCTGTACCTCAACTTCACCAACCCCACCGCCGGGTACTCGGTGCTGGGCCCGACGCTCCTCGACCAGGGCCTGCAGGAGTTTGTGGACTTGGGCATCGTCAACGAGGAAGACATCACCGTGGATCTGGACGCGCTTGAGCCCATCAGCGCGGAGAGCTCGATCGCGTTCAACGTGGGCGGGACGGTCGCGCCGGCCCGATGGCTGACGGCCTCGGTGAACCTCTTCCACAACGACGTCGAGGACCTCATCGACACGCAGATCGTCGCCCTCAAGACGACGGACAACCCGGTGTTCAGCTACCGCAACTTCGCCAGCGTCTACACGCGCGGGATTGAAGCGGAGACCTCGATCTTCCCCCTCGACCTGTTCGACGTGAGCGGAGGCCATCGGGCGGAAGTGCGCCTCGGCTACCAGTTCCTTCAGGCGCGCGACCGCGAGATCGTTGACCAGATCGAGGCGGGCAAGGCGTTTGCTCGCGACGAGAACAACCGGGACATCCGCCTCAGCATGGGTGACTACGGGAGCCTGTTTGGGCGCTCGCCGCACTCGGCCACGATGCAACTCATCTACGGGCATGCGCCCCTCGGCCTCGACGTGTCGTTGCGCGCTCGCTACCGCAGCGACTACGGCTACGTCGATCTCGACGGAAACCAGATTCCGTACGGCCCCGACGAGTTCGTCGAAGGCTACGGCGTGGTGGATGCCACATTCACCAAGACAGTGCCTGCGCCGGGAGCGACGAGCGCGCACCTCCAAGTCGGCGTCGACAACCTGTTCGACATGACGCGCACGAGTGCGCGCTTCGGGGCCTTGGTGCCCTCCCAGCCAGGACGTCGCGTCTACGCCTCGTTGCGTGTCACCATCTAGGCCCCGCACCCGCCGCTAGCGGCCGCACCGACTTCCCCCACCACAACGCTCTAGCTGGCGAGACCGTCCGACCCTGGCGCGGCAACGCGCCCGGCTAAACGCGCCGGCTACCACCCCGCCCACGGGCACCCTTTCACACCACCTAACCTGAATCTATCCGGCCATGCTTCACCGCATCTCGGTACTCACCCTTGTGACCGCCGTCCTCGTGTTCCTCGCGGGCTGCGACACCACCGACACCGACCCTGAACCCGACCCCATCCCCGTCCCGCTCCAAACGCAGATGGCGATGGACGTTGAAGCCGACCCGTCCACGGGCGGCGGCGGCGGGCCTCCCACCTCGTCGGGCCGCTACACGCTCTACGACCTCGAAACCGGGGAGGTCATCCTCTCCTCGTCGGTGACCGACCAGACCATGCGCGCTGCGGACTCGTCCTCGACGGCGTGGGACATCGGCTTCAACTCGACCACCGTCATCGTCAACGGCGGCATCAGCGGACCCGGCCAAGGCACGGCCCAGATCGTGGAGAGCCTCTTCGACGAGGTCGCCGAGGCGCCTACGGCGGGCTACGTGACGGACGGCAACAACGCCAACTGCGACGCGCTCCTCGCGGTCTGCCCCGGCTCGGACAACGGCTGGTACAACTACAACTTCATGACGAACATCGTCTCGCCGCTGCCCGGCCGTGTGATCGTCATGACGACCGGGGAGGGCAACTATGCCAAGGTCCGGATCCTGAGCTACTACCAGGGCAACCCGGCCGATATTGACCCGTTCGCGGACCCGAGCCGCTACTACACGTTTGAGTACATCGTGCAGCCGGACGGCTCGCGCGGCTTCGAAACGACCACCGAGGGCCTCTAATCATGACACGCTCGCTCTTTCTGGTAGCGTTCCTGATCGGAGGCCTCCTCGTCGGCTGTGGTGCATCGTCGGATGCGCCCGCGGGCGAGAAGGCCGCAGTTGAGGCGGCCCCCGTCAGCCCGGTCTCGGTGACAGGCGCGGATGGGGTCGTTGTGGAGGCTCCCGACGCGTCGCGGATCGTGTCGCTAGGTGGCTCGGTCACGGAGACGGTCTACGCCCTAGGCCTTGGCGCAAACGTGGTCGGTGCTGACATTTCCAGCGTCTTCCCGGCTGACGTGAATGACAAACCGCGCCTCGGCTACTTCCGGCAGTCTTCGGCAGAAGGCATCCTTTCATTGGAGCCGACGCTCGTGATCTCCCTCGACGGACTGGGTCCGCCGACCGTGGCGGAGCAGCTGCGCGCCGCTGGCGTCGAGGTCCTCCTCGTCGAGGAAGCCGTGACGATGGAGGGAGCGCAGGAACGTGTACGAACGCTCGGCCTGGCGCTGGGACGCCCCGAGCAGGCTGCTGCTGTCCTGGACACGATGGCCGCGGGGTTGGCCCGCGCCGAAGCGGCCCAGCCTGAGACCCCGCCTAAGGCGCTCTTCATCTACGCGCGCGGTGCGGGGCTCGTGAGCGTGTCTGGCACCGGCACGGCGGCCGAGGTCGTGATGCAGCTGGCGGGCGCGGAGAACGCCGTTACGGCGTTCGAGGGCTTCCAGGCGCTCACGGCCGAGTCGGCGGTGGAGGCTGCACCCGACGTGCTGGTCATACCAGCACGGGGTCTCGAAAGCATCGGCGGCATCGACGGGCTGCTGGCGCAGCCGGGCCTCGGGCAGACGCCCGCCGGGCAGAACCGCCACGTGGTTGCCGTGGACGACGCGCTCCTGCTGGGCCTCGGTCCTCGCGTCGGCGAGGGCGTGCTCGAACTCGCCCAGGCACTCTCCAGCGTCCCGGACGCAGCGGCCGACCCCGCGACCGACGCATGACGGGATCGTCTCTGGCTGTCTTGCTTGACCGCCCCGCACCTGCTGGTGACGGGGCGGCCTCGTCGGTGGCCAACGCGCCCGAGCACGAGGAGGAGCACAGGGGGACTGCGTCGAAGCCAGTCGCCGTAGCGCCTACGCTCGACCCGCCTCAGGCTCGAACTCGCTCCGGGCAGGCCCTCGCCGTGCTGACGGTAGCGCTCGGCGTGTCGATAGTGCTGGCGCTCGGCATCGGTGCGGTCGCCATCTCGCCGGGGTCAGTTCTCGCCATCCTCGCGGCGCAGGTCGGCCTCGACCAGGTCGGTGCTGCATTCTCGTGGGACTTTACCGGGCAGCAAGCCCTCGTGCTGACAGGCATCCGACTGCCTCGGGTGTTGCTTGGCGTGCTTGTGGGGGCGGCGCTCGCCGTGAGCGGCGCGCTCATGCAGGGGCTCTTTCGCAACCCGCTTGCCGACCCTGGCCTCATCGGTGTGTCGAGCGGGGCTGCGCTGGGAGCGTCCACGATGATTGTGCTCGGTGGCTCCGTGCTCAGCAGCGTGGCGGCCGTCCTCGGCCTCTTCGGCGTCGCCTTCGGCGCGTTTGCGGGCGGTCTAGCCGTGACGGTCCTCGTCTACCGCATCGCCACGCGCGGGCGGCGCACCGACGTGGCCACGATGCTGCTCGCCGGCATCGCCCTCAACGCGCTCTGCGGCGCAGGCACCGGCGCGCTCGTGCTCTTCAGCGACGAGGGGCAGCTCCGTAGCCTCACCTTCTGGACGCTCGGAAGCCTCGGCGGCGCTACGTGGCCGACGATTGTGGCCGTGACGCCGTTCGTGGCGGTCCTGCTCGCGGCTGCGCCGCGCCTCGCCCGCGCCCTCAATGCGCTCTTGCTTGGCGAGTCCGAAGCGCGACACCTCGGCGTGCGCGTCGATCTGGTCAAGCGGCTCGTGATCGGGCTGGCGGCCTTGGCCGTGGGGGCGGTCACGGCGGTGAGCGGGCTGATCGGCTTTGTCGGCCTCGTCGTGCCGCACCTCGTCCGGCTCATGCTCGGCCCGGACCACCGGACGCTGCTCCCTGCGTCGGCACTGCTCGGTGCGACGCTGCTCGTCGCTACCGACACCCTGGCACGGGTGGTGATCGAGCCGGCAGAGGTGCCGATCGGTATCCTGACGGCGCTCGGCGGTGCGCCATTCTTCCTCGCGCTGCTGCTGCATCGCCGCCGCGACTATGCGCTCTAGCGCTACGACACGTGCCAAGTGGCAAGCAAAGCCAACGCACCCAGACGTCTGCCCTCCCTTGCCACCTGTCACGTGCCATAGTGCTAGAGTCAGTGGGACGGTGATTCCGTGATTCCGTGGACCAGAATCTGCTGCCCCGCCTCTGAATCGCTGACGCACCGGATCACGGACCTGCCGAGACGTATTCTCCGCCTATGCTCGCGCTCGACACCGTACGCTACGCCGTGGGAACGAACACGCTCGTCGTGGACGTCTCGCTAGCCGTGGCTCCCGGCGAGGTCGTGGCCGTGGTCGGTGCCAACGGCGCGGGCAAGACGACGCTGCTGCGCATGGCGAGCGGCGACTTGTCGCCGAGTGCAGGCACCGTGCGCCTCGACGGCCGAGCCCTCGGAGCGTACGAGCCAGACGCTCTCGCGCGCCAGCGGGCCGTGCTCCCGCAGCACGCCGCGCTCACCTTCGGCTTCACGGCGCGCGAGGTCGTGTTGCTAGGGCGTACGCCGCATGCTGCCGGGCAGGCACAAGACGACGAGGTGGCTGCTCAGGCGCTGCACCTGGCCGGCGTGACGCACCTCGCCGAGCGGGCCTACCCGACGCTCTCGGGAGGCGAGCGCCAGCGCGTCCACTTCGCCCGCACGCTGGCTCAGCTCTGGGAGACTCCGACCGAAGGGGCGCGCTACCTCCTCCTCGACGAGCCGACGGCCAGCCTCGACCCCGCGCATCAACATGCCGTGCTCGGCGTCTCGAAGCAGTGCGCCGAGGCGGGCGTGGGCGTCCTCGCCGTGCTGCACGACCTCAACCTCGCCGCCTACTACGCCGACCGCATCGCCGTCCTACGGCAGGGCTGCCTGGTCGCTCTCGGCCCCCCGTCCACAGTCCTGACGCCCGATACGATCCGCCACGCCTTCGGCCTCGACGCGCTCGTGCAGACGCACCCCACGGCGGGTTGCCCGCTCGTGATCGCCGATCCGACGACGCGCCACGGCGTGGCTCCCATTCACTCCCTGTCCTCCTCGACCTATGTCTGACGCGACGACACTCGCCACCCCCGCCGCTACCGACCCTGCAGCCACGGACCTCGCAGCCCGTTGGGCGGCCCATCGTGCTGAACACCCTGGCATCCGCATCCGCAACGCTGCAGCCGACCTCAGTGTCAGCGAAGCCGACCTCCTCGCCACCAATCTTGGCCAGGACGACCTGAACGCTGAACACACCATTCGCCTCGACGGGGGATGGGGCGCGATGCTCCACGAGGTCGAGGCGATGGGCACCGTCATGGCGCTCACCCGCAACGAGGCGTGCGTGCACGAGAAGCACGGCGTCTACCGCAACGTGAAGCTCTTCGACAGCCATGCGATGGGCTTGGTGCTAGACGAGGACATCGACCTGCGGCTCTTCCTCGGGCGCTGGCGCTATGGGTTCGCCGTCGCCACGCCGTTCGATGGGGCCAAAGACGGACTCCGCCGCAGCCTCCAGTTCTTCGACGCGCACGGCATGGCCGTCCACAAGATCTTCCTCACGCGGAAGAGCAACGTCGAAGCCTACGAGCAACTCGTCGGGAAGTACCGCCACCGGGACCAGCACGAGGGCATCGAGGTAGAGCCCCCGTTCGTGCCGGAGCCGGCGACGCCGGATGCCGAGATCGACCGCGCGGCGTTCCTGCAGGCGTGGGCCGAACTCAAGGACACGCACGACTTCTTCCCCCTGCTGATGAAGCACGGCGTAGGCCGCACGCAGGCG
>JBCCLD010000270.1:0-6563 GCA_039027055.1 Bacteroidota bacterium | reverse complement strand
TACGGTACCAGCCCCCAGCTTGTCCCTCGCCCCACGCCTGCGAGCGCGCGCCGAGGTCGGCGTAGCGCCCGAGCGCACGGCCAGCCCGCCCGACATGTCGCCGTAGAGCGTCGCGTAGCCGACGGCCATCTCGGACTTGTTGCCGGTCGTGAGGAGGAGGTAGTTGAACTTGTTCGACACCGCCATCAGGGTGAGCCCGCGCGAGCGCGCCTGGACGTTCTCCTCGGCGACGTTCTCCTCGGTGCCCGCGAACACGTCCCTGAGCATCGTCCCGAAAGCGTCCACGGCGGGGCGGATCGAGACTGCGTGGAACTCGATGCCGAGCGCGTCGGCCAGGGCCTGCGAGTCGGACACCGAGCCTGTCGACGAGTAGGCCGACGGCATCGTGATCCCGACGACGCGCTCGGGCCCGAGCGCATTCGCCGCGAGCGCGCACGTGACGGCTGAGTCGATGCCGCCCGAGAGCCCGATGAGCGTCTTGGCGAAGACCGGGGTCTTCTCGAAGTAGTCCCGGATGCCGAGCACGAGCGCGTCGTGGAGGTCGGCGATGGAGGCCTCAGCGTGCGGCGGTTCTGCCGTGTAGCCGTTCTGCCGTGGAGGGGTTGTGCCGTTCTCCGCTGCACTCGTCCACTCCCACACGCCGTAGCCTTCCTCGAAGCTAGGAAGTGTGAGGAGCGGGGTGCCACTAGCGTCGAGCACGCGGCTGTCGCCGTCGAAGATGAGTTCGGTGTTGGCGCCGACCTGGTTGACGAAGACGAACGGCAGGCCGTGCTCGCGGCAGGCGTCGGCGAGGATCTGGCGACGCGTGCCCTGCTTCGTCATCGAGAACGGGCTGGCGCTGATGTTGACGAACAGCTCCGCACCCTGCTGCGCGAGCTCGTCGATGGGGTTCTCGTCGTAGAGGTGGTAGTCGGCGTGCTCCTCGTTATTCCACATGTCCTCGCAGATGTGGAGGCCCAGCCGGTGCCCGCGCCACGTCACCACGCGCCGTTGCGGCGCGGGCTCGAAGTAGCGGTACTCGTCGAACACGTCGTAGGTCGGCAGCAGCGTCTTGTTGACCTGCGCGACGATGGCGCCGCCGTCGAAGAGGAGCGCGGCGTTGTAGAGCCGCTTGCCCGTGTGGTCCGTGTTCGGCACCGGCGCGCCGACGATCACGCCAAGGTCGGGCGGCAGGTCATCGGCGAGGCGGTCGAGCGCCGCCTGCACGTCGGCGATGAAGCCGGGGCTGTCGAGGAGGTCGAGGGGCGGATAGCCCGTGACGCATAGCTCGGGGAAGACGGCGAGGTCGGTCCCGTCGGCCGCTGCGCAGCGCGCCCAGCTCAGGATGCGCTCGACGTTGCCGTCGAGGTCGGCGACCGTGGGGTTGATCTGGCAGAGCGCGATCCGCATGGCTACGAGGTGGAGAACCGGAGTGAGGACGAAACGGGGACGCTGCTACGTCGGAACATCGCGCTGGTTTGGTTCTGCCGCGCGCCGATTTCTGCCGCACCCTACCAACTCCGCCTGCACAGTTGAAGGTTATACGGGTGTGAGCGAGGAGGAGCGCCTTCGCACGTTCCTACCTGCATACGTTCACGCCCAAAGCCAGCTTCGACAGGTAGGATCAACGCCACACTGTGCTTCTGGATTTGGTGCCCCCGGTCGAATTGATCGTATTCAGATTGCGCTGATTCGCTGGCCCAGAACATCCCGGTACGAGCCTTGCGGGTTTCCCCGGTATCTTGAGGTGGCATTCGTGCTGTTCGCCGATGCTGTCCTTTGCCGCTTTCCTCAACCGGCCTCCGCGTCTCATGCAGGTCCCGACTGACCCCGCTTCGCCCCTCAACGGAGCCACGAAACTCCGCAGCGCCACCCTGGCGAGCGAGGCCGTCGAGCGGGCCTTCGGACACCGCGTCCGTGTTCGCGCTGCGGGGCTACTCTTCGACCGCGCCGAGAACCCGGAGCGCGTCCTCCTGCTCAAGCACGACGGGCTGTGGGACGACGGGCCGTTCTGGTCGCCGCCGGGCGGGGCCATCGAGTTTGGCGAGGCGCTCAGCGAGGGCGTCCGCCGCGAGTTCGAGGAGGAAGCGGGACTCTCGGTGCGCGTGGGCGAGCCGGCCTACGTGCTCGACTTCGTCCGCCCCCCCCTGCATGCGGTGTCGTTCTATTTCCGCGTCTACCCAGCCGACGGCACCTATGCGAACCTCGAACAGCGCCTCCGCACGGGCACCGACCCTGAGCTCCTCGCCGACGGCGTACAGCTGCTCCAGGAGGCGCGGTTCATCCCGCTCGACGACCTGCCGCACCTCCGGCTCTACCCGGAAGGGCTCGCCGAGCGGCTCCCCCGCGACGCACGCGCTGGCTTTCCAGACGGCACGCAGTATGTCGGCACGCTGCGGTGACGCTACGGCTTGCCACGTTGGGTAAGCCCGGTTGCGTCAGGTGTTGCGCAGCGCACGTTGCGTGGTTGGCGCAGTCAAGGCACCACGCCATCGTCTACGCGGTGGTGGGAATCGCGTGAGGAAATGAGGCGAACGCGGTAACGCATGGCCGTGTCGCGCGTACGTTCGTGCCGTCCCTGCACGCACGCTCTCCCATGGCCGACCCCATTCCCGCGACGCCCTCGGCCCGGTGGTCGATGCTGGCCTACCTCGGCGTGGTGGCCGTGCTCGCCTACGTGGCGATGCTCGCGGTGGACGGCGCAGACCTCGCGGATCGGTCGTACGCACTGCGCTACGTGGGCTTGCTCGTGTCAGGCGGCTTCGCGATTGCCGTGCCGCACGTGCTCTTCCCCGATCCGGAGACGGAGGCGCTGCACCTCGCCAACCCGTCGCCGGTAGCGCTGCTAAGACGAGTCCTCCAACGCTGGGGTAGCGTCGTGGTAGCCATCGCGGTGCCGCTCGCGGTGTTGCCGCTCGGGGCGCTGGGCACGGCACCGAGTTCCCTCGTCGCGGTGCGGGTGGCGGAGGCGATGCTGTTTGGGCTCGGGCTGGGGCTCTATGCGCTCGGGCGCTACGCCGACCTCGGCGCGCGCTCGCAAGCGTGGGGCGAGGGCCAGGCCGGGGACTGGTACCGCACCTTCAGGGCCGCCGCGCCTGGCTTTGCGTTCCTCGTACCCAACGGCCTCGTACCCGGCCTGTTCGCTACGGGCCGCGTCTTCCTCGTCGGCTCGGCAGCGGTGATCGCGGCGACGGCGCTTGACGGGCGCGGCCTCGGCCTGTGGACGTGGATGCCGGGCGCTGTCCTGCTCGCTGTCGCTACGATCCGGCTGCTGCGGCTGCGGGCGGCGTTCGACGCGGCGTTCTACCACACGCATGCGTTCTACGCGGAAGCGTTCGCCGAGCCAGACGTGGGGTTCGCCGAAGGCCGTGCGGCGGCCCCGTATGACGCGGTCTACTGGATGCCGTCGGCGCTGCGCCCGTCGACTTGGGCAACGCTCACACAGCTCGACCGGACGCTGCCGCTGGGGCGCTTCGTCTTCCTCGCGCTCGCACTCCTCGCCGTGCTCTTCCTGATCGACGCGCCGGCGCAGACCCTCACCGTCGCGCTCGGGGCGCTCGTGGTGCTCAAGAACGCCGCGCTGCTACGGGTGGTGGGACGCGGCATCGCCCCGGCCCCGTTCGACCTGTGGATGCAGCCACCATCGTCGTGGGTGTGGGTGCGCTTTGGGCTGAGTGCGCGGTGGGCGTTCCCGCTTGGCCTGCTCCTCGTCCTCGCGGTCTGGCTCGACCCCGACGCGACGTGGGCGATGGCACTCGGGTGGGTGGCGCTCGACCTACTCGCTGCGGCGGTGTTCGCGCTCGTGGCGACGCTGCGCACGGAGGTGGCGTACCGGCGGCAGTTTCGCTG
The DNA here is from genome assembly GCA_039027055.1 of Bacteroidota bacterium. Classification (GTDB taxonomy): domain Bacteria; phylum Bacteroidota; class Rhodothermia; order Rhodothermales; family Rubricoccaceae; genus JBCBEX01. Next base: position 2,735 of record JBCCLD010000270.1, on the reverse strand, counting down.
AGGCGTTGGGCGTGTCCGGGCGGACGCCTACTTTGAGGCTCCTACCAAATCCGGAATGATCGTCGAGGTTTGCCGCGGCCTTCAAGGCCGGCTTTGGGTGTGAACGTATGCGGGTGTGAACGTGAGAAGGTGTTGCCTCCCGGCCACGCGTTCATACGTCCACCCCTTCAACCCCCGACTCCGCAAGCGGGGTTGGCATCACTCCCCTCTTTGGCTTACCGCCCCCACTCATGGCCTCGGTCCCCCCACAGCCGGACTCGCTGGACTCTACCGAACCGCCCGCACCCTCCATCGAAGAGCGCCTGGCGCGTCTGGAGGACCGCGTCGACAAGCTGGTCGATGTGGTGAAGGAGTTGCACGCCCGACAGGACGGACGGCGTCCGGAACGTCGCCCCTCAGAACGGCACCGTGCGGCAGAGCAGCCTCATGAGGACTCTGCCCGACGGGCTGCAGCGGGTACGCGCGGCGACGACCCGTCGCTGATCGACGAGGTGCGCAAGCGGGCGTCGTTCGTGTTTCGGAGCGAGGACTGGCTCAACCGCCTCGGCATCGCGCTGCTGCTGATCGGGCTGGCGTTCCTGTTCCGCTACAGCATCGAGCAGGGCTGGGTGGGGCCGCTCGTGCGGGTGGGCTTCGGCGTTGCGCTTGGTGCGGGACTGATGGGGCTCGGTCTGCGGCTGCGTCCCAAGCGGCTGCGCTATGGCCAGGCGCTCATGGGCGGCGGCCTCGCGGTGCTCTACACGACCCTCTTCGCCGCCTTCCAACTCTATGCGTTGCTCAGCTACCCCGTCGCCTTCGGGGCGATGCTCGGCGTGACGACGCTCGGCTTCGTACTCGCCTATCGCTACGGCGACGTGCTCGCGGCCGTCGTGGCGACGCAGGGCGGGCTGAGCACCCCGTTCCTGCTCTACACCGGCGACGGCGACGTCGCAGCGCTCGTGGGCTACACCGCCGTGCTCCTAACGTGCGCCTTCGCGCTCTACGCGCTGCGCGGCTGGCGGACCCTCCTCGTCACGGCCATCGTGGGCGGCTGGGTCGTGCTTGGGAGCGCCCACGCGGAGTTGATCGACCTCATCGTGGAGCAGCCGATCACCTTCGACCACACCGTCGTGCTGATCGGCGCCGTCTACGCGGGGCTACTCTTCTGGGCAGTGCCACTGTGGCGCGCCGTGCAGCATCACCGTGCGCCGGAGCGCTGGCCGCGCCCACCGATCACGTGGTTCCGCGGACAAACATGGGCCGAGGAGCCGGTGCGACTGCTGGCCGTGCTCGCACCCCTCGTGACCTGGGTGTTCATCGCCGACCTGTTCGAGGCGCCCGAGTGGGTAAGCGGCCTGCTGCTGCTCGCCGCTGCCGGGGGCTGGGCGGCGACAATGCTGTGGTTGCGGCGGCTCGGTTTGCTCGGCATCGCGTCGGCGCACGGCGTGGCGGCGGCGCTGCTTGCGTCCCTCGCCACAGGCTACCTCGGCGACAGCCTGGGCTACGAAGTGATCCTCGGCCTCGGCTTCTTCGCCCTGGTGATGGCGGGGACCCACGTCGCGGCCCGGCACCTCGACGACCGCGGCCTTCGGATCACAGGCTACGGCCTCGCCACGCTGGTGGTGCTGCTCCTCGTGATCCGCATCGGAGACGGGGGGGCCACGCTGCTCTTTATGACGCAGTGGTCCGACCTCGTTGAACTGGCCGACCTCGTGGCGCTCGCGCTCCTCGGCGCGTCCGCCGCCACGCTCCGGCCGGGCCGCATGCAGCGAGCCTACCTCCTGGCCACGTACGTCCTCGCGCTCGGTTGGCTGTGGCGCGAACTCGAAGCGCTCGACAACGGGCAGGCGCTCGTGAGCGTGGCGTGGGGGGCCGTGGCGATCGGTGTGCTCGCGCTCGGCTGGCGGCGCCGCAGCGAGTTCGTCCGACGCGTCGGGCTGGTGACGCTGCTCGTGGTCATCGGCAAGCTCTTCGTCGTGGACCTCGCCGAGCTCGACGCCGTCTGGCGCATCCTGCTCTTCCTCGGCTTCGGCGCGCTACTCATGCTCATCAGCTACCTCGTTCCTAGCCTCTGGCGCAGCGACGAGGGGGGCACGGGGGAGCGGGAGCAGGGGAGCGCGGGAGCAGAGCAGAGTGGAGAAACGGCGACGCTGCGAAACGGCGACGCTGCGGGGGGGTGAACGGAGAGTCCTTGCGACGTCCGATCTTGCGGTCCCCCGCACTCCCACGCTCCCGTGCTCCCAACCACCACACCGCCATGCTCTCCGAACCCCGCGTCGCCTCCTGGAACGGCCTCGACATTGTCACGGAGGGCAGCGGCATCTCCGTACCGCTCTCCGAGCACGTCAACCTGCTCGGCGCGCTGCTCGGGCACGTCGTCCGCGAGCGGCACGGCGCCGACACGCTCGCGCTTATCGAGCGGCTGCGCATGGCCTGCCGCGACGCGTTCGAAGCGGGACAGGCCGCTGACGTGGAGGACGGCTACGACGCCGTCGCCGACGAGCTGCGCCACCTGTCGCTTGACGACCTGCTCGTGCTCCTTCGCGCGTTCACGGCGTTCTTTCATCTCGTCAACAAGGCCGAGCAGCTCGAAATCATCCGCATCAACCGCGAGCGGGCCCACGCGTCGAGGCCTGGCCGCCTCCGCCCGGAGTCGATCCGCAACGCCATCGAGGGGCTGCATGGCGAGGGCAAGACGCTCGGCGAGGTGCTCGACCTCCTCGGCGACCTCGACATCCAGCCGACGCTCACGGCGC
>JBCCLD010000269.1:0-6567 GCA_039027055.1 Bacteroidota bacterium | reverse complement strand
GTCGAGGGTCGCAGGTCGAGGGTCGCAGGTCGAGGGTCGCGGGTTGGCCAAACAGTGGCCCTGCGTCACGCGGAGATCAGCAAGGGCCGAACCAAGCCCCAATGCGCCGTTCCAAGGCCCTTCCACGTGGCTCGACTGTGCGGAATCGCACACCGGGTGCGCCCTGCCGACACCCCCTGTTCTCCCTGCCAAGGCGCGGCGGGCTGCTTTGCCCAAACCGTAGGTTCACGCAGTACCCTGTTCCCCTCGGAAACGAGAGGGACAGCTTGACCACCTCCCCAACGTCCAACAGCGCGCGTCAAGCAGGGAGAGCCGTATCGCCTCAGCGCTGATGCGATTGCGACCCGAGACCCTCGACCTGTGACCCAGGCCCCTCGACTTCACTCGTGCCGCAGCGACCGTACCGGGTCAGCCGTCGCTGCGCGGACGGCGTGGACGCTCACCGTAAGGAGTGCGACGGCTGCTGCCAGCCCACCCGCGAGCAGGAACGGGCTCGGGCCAAGGTCGATGCGGTAGGCGAAGTGGTCGAGCCACCGCCGCATCGTCCACCAGGCGAGCGGTGTCGCGACGACGAACGCGAGGGCAACCAGCCGCGCGAACTCGCCCGTGAGCAGCGCGACGACGCTCGACACGGACGCGCCGAGCACCTTGCGCACGCCGATCTCCTTGCGGCGACGCTCGGCCGTGTAGGCGGCCAGCCCGAAGAGACCCAGGCACGCGATTACGATCGCCAGGCCCGCGAAGAGCGCGAAGACCTGGCTGAGCTGCTCCTCCTGGCGGTAGAGCTGGTCGAAGGTGTCGTCGAGGAAGCGGTAGGTGAACGGCGTGCCGGACACGAGCGCCTCTAGTTGGGCGCGGACGTGATCGAGCGCGGCAGGGATATCGTCCTGGACGCGTACGATTAGCGTGCTGCCGACACCGGGCCGGAGTGGGATCAGGAGCGGCTCGATCTCGCCGTGCAGCGAGGCGAAGTGGAAGTCCTGCACCACGCCCACGACGGGCGCGCTGTAGCGGTTGCTGTCCCACACCAGCACCTCGCCGATGGGGTCGTCGAGGCCAAATTCGCGCACGGCGGCCTCGTTGAGGAGCCATGCCGTCGTGTCGGCGGGCGCGCTGCCGTCGACGCTGCCACGGGAGAAGTCGCGGCCCGCCACGAGCGCCAGCCCGAGCGTCTCGGCGTAGCCCGCGTCGACGCCCCAGGCAAGGCGGACGCCCACGGCGTCGTCGGGGGATTCGACGTCGCGGCGGACATAGTCGACCGGGTAGCGTGAGCCTGGAGCCACCACCCCCATCGACGCGCGCTCGACGCTAGCGTGCTGCTCGACGCGCTGCATGAACCCATCGAGGTCGCGCCCGGCGAAGTAGGCCGCCGACCCGCTCAGGCTGACCTCGGCGACGCGCTCCTTGTCGAAGCCGAGCGCCTTCGTGCGGACGTGCTGGAGCTGCTGGAACACCGTGACCGTGCCCACGAGCATGAAGATCGACAGGGCAAACTGGATGACGACGAGGCTGCGGCGCAGCCTGTTGGCCTCGCGGCCGGAGGCCGTGCCCCAGAGCGCACGCGTCGGGCGGAAGCCGGAGAGGTGCCACGCCGGGTACCACCCCGCGAGCAGGCCCGTCGCGAGCGCCAGCGCGCCCAGCCCGCCGATCACGCCGGGCGTGGTGACGACGCCCATCGTGAAGGCCTTGCCGGTGAGCCCGTTGAGCAGCGGCAGCGCCAGGCTGATGAGCAGGAACGCCACCACGAGCGCTACGAGGCTGATGAGCACCGCCTCGCCGAGGAACTGCCCGGCAAGCTGCGCGCGCGTCGAGCCGAGCGCCTTGCGGACGCCGACCTCGCGCATCCGCGACGCGCTCCGCGCCGTGGTCAGGTTCACGAAGTTGACGATGGCCAGCACCAACACGAAGAGCGCGACGAGTAGGAAGACGGTCACGTAGAGCGCGTCGCCGTTGGGGGCGTACTCCTTCTCCAGCGCCGAGCGCAGGTGGATGTCGGTGAGCGGCTGGAGCGGCAGCGTGACCAAGGTGCTCGCCGCCTCGTCCATGAGCGGGGCATAGAGGGCATCCACGAAACCTGGCAGCTTGACGGCTACAGCTTCAGGCTGGACGCCGGGTTCGAGGAGGAGGTAGGTGAAGAACGCCGACCACGTGATCGCCTGGTCGAGCTCGGCCCCGCGGTCGCCGTAGAACGTCGCCATGGAGATGGCGAAGTCGAACGCGAGGTGGGTGGTCGTGGGGAGGTCGGCGATGACGCCGGTCACGGTGAGGTCGTCCCCGCCTGGCCAGCCGAGGGTCTGGCCCATCGGGTCGGCGTCGCCAAAGAGGGTGCGGGCGAACGACGCGGTGAGGACGGCTGTCTGCGGTTGCGCGAGCGCCCGGCTCGCATCGCCCTGGAGGAGCGGGTGCGTGAAGACCTGGAGGAGCGTCGAGTCGGCATAGACGCCGCCGCCGGCCTCGAAGCGCTCGCCGCCCACGATGATCGTCTGCGCGTCGCCCACGGGGTAGAACCGCGTGACGGCCTCGACCTCGGGGATCGCCTCGGCCAGCGCCGGGCCGACCGGTGGGCCAACCGGCGCCCAATGCCGCCCGTCGTCCGTCGTCTGGAGCGTGACGCGCACGATGCGGTCGGCGCGCTCGTGGTGGCGGTCGTAGCTGCGCTCGTCCTGGATGTAGAGGCCGATCAGCACGCAGCACGCCAGCCCGATGGCGAGGCCGACGACGTTGAGCGCCCCATACCCGCGCTCCTTGCGTAGCGTCCGAAGGGCAACGAGGAGGTAGTGTCTGGTCATGGGGTCGTAGGTCAAAGGTCGCAGGTCGAGGCAGTCCAGACCCTTGATCCGGAACCCAAGACTTGCGACGTCGCAACGCGGCCTACTCGTGCCGCAGCGCTTGGATGGGGTCGGCGGTGGCGGTACGGAGGGCCTGCGTGCCCACCGTGGCGAGCGCGATGGCGAGCAGGAGGCCTCCGGCGATGAGGAACGGGACGGGGCCGAGGCCGACCTGGTAGGCGAAGCCGTCGAGCCAGCCCGAGAGCAGCCACCACGCCAGCGGCACCGCGAGCGCGAACGCGACGACGACGAGCACCACGAAGTCGCGTGTGAGCAGCCCGACGAGGCTCTGCACCGACGCGCCGAGCACCTTGCGGATGCCAACCTCGCGGCGGCGCTGCTCGGCGGTGAAGCTCGCCAACCCGAAGAGCCCCAGGCACGCCACGAAGATGGCAAGACCCGCAAATACGGCGGCGATGTTGCCGAGGCGCTCCTCGTTGCGATACTGCCGCTCGTAGATGTCGTCGAGGAAGCGGAGGCTCATCGGGCGGTGCGGAGCCACGGAGGCGTATGCGGCGCTGACGTGGTCGAGCGCGGCGCTGGGGTCGCCCGGGGCGAGGCGCACCACAAGATGGTAGAGGTCACGGGGCTGGTGCCACGCCACCATCGGCTCGACGGCGTCGTGGAGGGACGCGTAGTGGAAGTCGGCGAAGACGCCCACGATCTCGCCGCGCCGTCCGTCGACGGTCAGCCGCTGCCCGAGGGCCTCCTCCGGCGTCCACGCGAAGGCCTTCAGGAACTCCTCGTTGACGGCAAACTGGTAGTTCGTCGAGTCGGGCGTGGGTGCATCGACGAGGGTGCGGCCCGCGAGCATCGTCAGACCGAGCGTTTCGAGGATATCCTGCTCGGCGGGCATGCCCTTGGCGAGCATCGGGTCGTCCTCGGGCGTGCCAGGGCCCCAGACACCGGAGGTCCAGCCGAGCTGCCCCGGCACCTGGTTGATGGCTGCCGCGGCCTCGATGCCGGGGTGCTGGAGGAGCTGCTCCTGGAGCGCCGCCTGCTGCTCGCGGAGCGCGCGGTCGTTGATCGGCACCGTCACGAGGTGGTCCTTCTCGAAGCCGAGCGCCTGGTCGCTCATGTAGTGCAGTTGGGCGAGCACCACGAGCGTCCCCACGATGAGCAGCGCCGACGCTGCGAACTGGAACACCACGAGGCCCTTTCGCAGCCGCGCCGCGCCGCCGCCTCTCGTGGCCTGGCCACGCAGCACGGTCATCGGCTCCGACCGCGAGAGGTAGAGCGCGGGATAGCTGCCCGCGACGAGCGTCACCACTGCGAAGACGCCTCCGATGAGCGCAACGACGGGCGGCGCACCCAGGTCGGCCAGGGTAAAGCTCTTCTCGGCGAGCGTGTTGAAAGCCGGGAGGGCAAGCGCCACGAGCACGACGGCCCCGGCGAGGCCTACCGCCGCGAGGATCGCCGACTCGCCGTAGAACTGCCCCAGTAGCTGCCTCCGCTGCGCGCCGAGCGACTTCCGCAGGCCCACTTCCTTGGCGCGCCGCGCCGAGCGTGCCGTGGCGAGGTTCATGTAGTTGATGCACGCGATGAGCAAGATCAGCGCCGCCACGATGCCGAAGCCGACCACGTAGGTGATGCTGCCTGTCGTGTTTTGTTCGTAGCGGAGGTCGGAGTGCAGGTGAATGTCGAAGAGTGGCTGGAGGCGAAACGGGCGCGGGTCGTCGCCCATGGCCGTGCGGCGGGCGAGGAGGTCCGGAATCTTGGCGCTGGCGGCCTCGACCGCGGCGGCGTCCGTGAAGCGGACGTACGTGTAGAAGTTGGCCGAACCCCAGATCTCGTTCTCCGCGAAGTAGGTCCGCGAGGCGAACGACGCGAGGAAGTTGAAGTCGTAGTGCGACGCCTCGGGCACGTCGGCCACGATGCCGGTCACCTCGAACTCGCGGCCATTGTTGAGCAGGATCGTCTGCCCCATCGGGTCCGCGTCGCCGAAATACTTCGCCACCATCGACTCGGTGAGCACGACCGTCTCGGCGCGGTTGAGCGCCGTCTTGGGGTCGCCCACGAGCAGCGGGTGCGTGAACACGTCGAAGAAGGTCGAGTCGACGTAGAAGAAGCCGCGCTCGTCGGCCACCGTCTCGTCAACGCGGATCACGCCACCCGAGGCCGACACGCGCGTCGCGGCAACAACCTCCGGCATTTCGCGGGTGAGGAGCGGCGCGATGATGTTGGGCGTGACGGCGATGTCAGCCCCGTCGTCTGGAGCCAATAGCGCGACGCGGTGGATGGCGTCGGCGTCCTCGTGGTAGCGGTCGTAGGATAGCTCGTGGCGGACGTAGAGCAGCAGCAGGAGGCAACACGCCAGCCCGAGCGCGAGCCCGAGGATGTTGATGAATGCGTAGCCGCGCTGCCGGGACAGGGTGCGCAGCGCGATGAGGACGTAGTTCTTGAGCACGTCAGGCCGGGGCTTGTGGACCCACCCCATGCGCAACCGGCGCTCCAACGGCTTCTGTGACTCGATTCGCACGGTGAGCTTCGTTCAAGTGTGCGGATGCGCACAGGGGGCGGGCGGTTCGGGGGAACAGAGGTGGCTGAGGCATACGGTTCCAGAGCGTAGCTTGAAGCCATGCGCCTCTACCTCGATATCTGCGCGATACAGCGCCCCCTTGACGACGCCTCGCAGCTGCGGGTGCGTCTCGAAGCGGAGGCGGTTCTTGGTGCGCTGAAGGCGTGTGGTTCTGGAGCTGTGACGCTCGTCGCGTCGGACGTGCACCTCCTCGAAGTCCGCCGTAATCCGCATCCGAAGCGTCGCACGTTTGCACTCGAAGTCCTCGCCTTGGCTCCGGAGATTTTGGCGTTCACACAGGCGGCTGCCGAACGGGCACGGGGCTTCGCTAGCGCAAACATCACCGGCCCCGATGCACTTCACCTCGCAGCGGCTATTGAAGCCAACGCCGACTACTTCTGCACAACGGACGACAAGCTGCTTCGCCGGAGTGCGCGGGTGAACACCAGTCCCGTTGCTATCGTATCACCGCTCGACCTTGCTACTGTCCTGGACCAGCTATGACCGTCCAAACCCGCTCCCTCTCCGAACTGACGCACGACGCGATCCACCTCCTCGCGCGCGAACTCGGCGTCGTGGAGACAGCCCGGTTCCTGAGCCAATTCGGCCTCGGTCATGGGGACTACACGAAAGAGCGAGAAGCTCTATTCGAAGGGGTGAGTACGGAGGAGTTGATCGAGGAAGCCCTACGGTTTCGCGAGGAGCCATAGCCACAGGGTCCGATGTCGCTCCCTCGCAAAGGAACGCGAACGCTTGAGGTCGATGGTGTACGCTATCGATGGCTAGTCCGTCGTAAGCCTACATATGGTCAGGCGGTTGGCGACTCTGGACTGAGCGTAGCGGTGGAGCTTGAGCATCCTGGTGCTACGATGGTCGTCAAACTCGATGCGAACCGACCAGATGCCTGGGTCAACTCCAGCGAAGTCTCCGTGACACCTGCGGATGTCGTCGAATTTATCCGTGTAGGTCTCGGGTATGGTTGGGACCCAAGCGCGGATGGACCGACGTTCATTCTGCGATTCACAGAATCGGCGGTTTCAGATTGCCGACGAGAACAGCAAACAACTGATGCAGCGCGATGAGGCTTGATCAAATCGTCTCCCGTGACCCTGATGTTGTCAGCGGTGCACTCGTTTTTAAAGGCACGCGCGTGCCGGTCCAGACGCTCATCGATTACCTCAGGTCGGGTGAGACCCTGGATCGCTTTCTCGATGGCTTCCC
>JBCCLD010000268.1:0-6575 GCA_039027055.1 Bacteroidota bacterium | reverse complement strand
TGCCGGCCGAAGCTCGATGATCGACCACCCCCAGCCCCTCCTGTCCAGGAGGGGAGCTATCAAGGTCTATGCATTCTGCCATAGCAGGAGTGTACAGAGCAAGTCGATGCAGCATTGCATTCGTAAACGAGCGCTCGGTTCGGCTGTTTCAGGACGCCGCGCTCCCGTAGCCGTGCAGCAGCCACGCCACGACGGCGGTCCAGCCGGTCTGGTGGCTCGCGCCGAGGCCGCGGCCGGTGTCGCCGTGGAAGTACTCGTGGAAGAGCAGCCGCTGCCGCCATTCGGTCTGTTGCAAGAACGGCTTCTCCTTGCGGTAGACCCGCACGTCGTCCTGCAGTAGGAAGAGCGAGCCGAGGCGGCGGGCGAGGTGCTCGGCGACATCGCAGAGCGTGTGGCCGGTCGTGACGCTGCCATCGCTGTCCGGCAGCGATACCGTGAGCGTGTCGCCGAAGTAGTCGCCGAAACGTTGCAGCGACTCGACCATCAGGTGGTTGACGGGCATCCACACGGGGCCGCGCCAGTTTGAGTTGCCGCCGAAGAGCGGCACAGGCGACGCGCCGGGGACGTAGCGCACCTCGTAGGTCTGCCCGGCGAGGTTGAAGTGGTAGGGCTCGTGCTCGTGGCGCTTCGAGAGTGAGCGCAGGCCGTGCGGGCTGAGGAACTGCGCCGGGTCGAGCATCCGGTCGAGGAGGCGTTCGAGCTTGGTGCGGTTGACGATCGAGAGCAGGATGTCGCCCTTCGCGCCCGGCTCTAGGTGCAGGCCGAGATCGTGCATCGCGTCGGTGCGGTGCTCCTGGAACCACGCCACGCGCGCGGCCAGCTTGGGCAGCCGCGCGAGCGTGTCGGCGCTGAGCGTCTCCGTGGCGAAGAGCGGCGTCAGCCCTACGAACGACTGCACCTGGAGCGGAATGTGGCGGTCGGGACCGTAGTTCTCGCCTTCGAGGTGAAGCACGTCGTAGTAGAACCCGTCGGCCTCGTTCCAGAGCCCGGTGCCCGCGCACGCCTTGTTGATCGCGCGGGCGATGTAGACGAAGTGCTCGAAGAATTTCGCTGCGAGGTCCTCGTAGACGGGGTCGTGCTCCGCGAGCTCGATGGCGATGGTGAGCATGTTGAGGCAGTACATCCCCATCCACGCGGTGCCGTCGGCCTGCTCCAGGCGGCCGCCGAGGGGCAGCGGCGCGCTCCGGTCGAAGACGCCGATGTTGTCGAGCCCGAGGAAGCCGCCCTCGAAGACGTTGTTGCCGTCCTCGTCCTTGCGGTTGACCCACCAGGTGAAGTTGAGCAGCAGCTTGTTGAAGACCGTCTTCAGGAACGCCACGTCCGGCGTGCCGGTGCGGTCGCGGTCGTGCTGGTAGACGCGCAGCGCGCCCCAGGCGTGCACGGGCGGGTTGACGTCGGAGAAGGCCCACTCGTAGGCGGGGATCTGGCCGTTCGGGTGGAGGTAGCCCTCGCTCGTGAAGAGCAGCAGTTGCCGCTTCGCCTCCTCGGGGTCGATGAGCGCCATCGGGAGCATGTGGAAGGCGAGGTCCCAGGCGGCGTACCACGGGTACTCCCACTTGTCCGGCATCGAGATGACGTGGTGGTTGAGAAGGTGCGACCAGTGGCGGTTGCGCGGGCTGCGCGCCTCCGGCGGCGGCAGTGTGGCCGGGTCGCCCGAGATCCAGCGCGCGACGTCGTAGTGGTAGAACTGCTGCGTCCAGAGGAGCCCCGCGAGCGCCTGGCGCTGCACGAGCTTCGCGTCGTCGGTGAGGCCCGGCGGCCCCGACTGGCAGCGCGCGTGCACGTCGTCGTAGAACGCGTCCGCCTCGGCGATGCGCTCGTCGAAGCGCTTGGCGAAGCCTCGGAACGGCCGTGTCTGCGCGGTGTCGGCGAGGCGGACTTGCACTTCGAGCGTCTCGCCCGGGCCGAGGGTCGCGCGGACGTGCGCCGCGGCCTTCGTCCCGATGCGGTCGGGGTTGACGGCCTGCTCGTCGCCGTTCACCACCGCGCGGTGGATGCCGTCCTTCACGTAGGGCGTCTGGTTCGGCACGCCGTAGAGCCGCTCCGTATTGGTCTCGTTCTCCGTGACGAGGAGCGCCGGGGCTTCCGCTGTCGCCTTGCCGTCGGGGCCCAGCGCGCGGGCGTACCACCAGCGCTCCTCCAGCCCCGGGCCCATCATCGTCGGGCCGCTGGGGTCGGGACGGATGTGTAGCGCGGCGACGTTCCTCGGCGCATCTTCCGGTTCGAGGAGCGGCGTCGTGCTATCCTCGTCCCACGCCCACGTGTTCCGAAACCACACGTGCGGCAGCAGGTGGACCGGCGCGGCGTCCGGCCCCTTGTTCGTCGCCCGGATGCGGCAGAGGAGGTCCTCGGGACCGCCCTTCGCATACTCGACCGTCACGTCGAAGTAGCGCCCCTCGGCGAGGTCACCCTCCAGCGCGTCGAGCAGTTCGAACTCCAGTGCCATCCGATTGCGGCGGGCGTTCTCGTCGTAGAGCTGCTGGTACGGAAACGCGGCGTGCGGGTAGAGGTAGGCGAGCTTGGCGTAGGCGTAGGTCGGTGTCGCGTCGAGGTGCGCGTACAGCTCTTTGACGTCCTCGCCGTGGTTGCCCTCGTGGCCGGAGAGCCCGAAGAAGCGCTCTTTCAGGATGGCGTCCTGCTCGTTCCAGAGCGCGACGGAGAGACAGAGACGCTGGTCGCGGTCGCAGAAGCCCGCGAGACCGTCCTCGTTCCATCGATAGACGCGGCTGTGCGCGTAGTCGAAGGGAAAGTAGCGCCAGGCGTCGCCGTCGGCGCTGTAGTCTTCGCGGACGGTCCCCCAGGCGCGGTCGGAGAGGTAGGGCCCCCAGCGGCGCCAGTCGGCGTGGGCGTCGTCGAGGCGGTTGTGTTCGGCTGTCGCCTTCGGGCGGGCTGTCGGCTGTCGGCTGTCGGCCATCGGATTGGGTAAGATCAGTGTCTATGATTCGATATGTCCAACTTGTCATCCTGAGCGAGCAGCGCGAGCCGAAGGATCTCCGTCTACCTCGATGCTCTGATCCGTGCCTGGAAGCTGGCGCGCAGATCCCCCGCCTGCGCGAGGGCAAGCTCTTCGACTTCGGACTGCGGCCTCCGCCAGGATGACAAGTCTAGAAGGATCTGCCTTTACTGACGGGTGACAGCCGCTAGCGGACAGCCACTCACTCGCTCGACCAGGCCGTGCGGAAGTCGGGGTAGAGCGTCAGGCCGCCGTCGATGTAGAGCGTCTGGCCGGTGATGTAGGTCGCCTCCTCGGAGGCGAGGAAGGCCGTCACGGCGGCCATCTCTTCGGACGAGCCGGCACGGCCGAGCGGGATGTGGCTCTCCACCATCGCCTTCTTCTCGGGGTCGTCGACCCATGCGGAGTTGATGGGCGTGACGGTCGCGCCAGGGCCGATGGCGTTGACGCGGATGCCGCTCGCGGCGTATTCGAGCGCGAGGGTGCGGGTGAGGTTTTGCATGCCGCCCTTGCTCACGGAGTAGCCCACGAAGCGCGGCTTCGGGATAAGCTGGTGGACACTCGACACATTGATGATGCACCCGGGCTTCTTCGCCTCCAGGAAGTGCTCGATGGCCTCCTTGGCGCAGAGGAACGCCCCGCGCAGGTTGACGGCGAGCACCTTGTCGAACTCGGCGGCGGTGGTGTCGTGGGAGTCGCTCGGGATCTGGATGCCGGCGTTGTTGACCAGCACGTCGATGCCGCCGAGGCGGTCGATGGCGTCGTCGAACATGGCGCGGACCTCGTGGGCGTCGGAGACGTCGGCCTGGTGGAGGCTCACCTGCACGTCCTCGGCGCGGACCTGCTCGGCGCACGTGTTGAAGGCCGCGACGTGCTCCGAGCGCGCCTCGCGGATGCGGTCCTCGGTGGCCTCGGCCTCGTCGCGGTCGCGGAGGTAGTTGATCGCCACGTTGGCCCCCTCGTAGCCGAAGCGGATGGCGATGGCCTGGCCGATGCCGGAGCTGCCGCCGGTCACGAGCACGTTCTTGCCGACGAGGCCGCGGAAGGTCGAGAAGGCGGGGTCGCGGGGGTAGGGTGAGGTCATGGGGCGAGAGGCAGGTGGAGCAGGGGCGACAAAATAGGGAGCCGGACCGATTCGCTGGGCGGCAACCCGTTCGGAGACAGCCCGCCTGGAGAGGCCTACAGAAATCCACATCTTTCTCCGCCGCCTATGACACATCCTGTCATCCCCTGTTTCGATGTTGGGGCTGTACCGCCTCCGCTCGCCCCTCCGCCTGCACCGCCATGCTGACCTACCACCACGCGCCCGCCTTCCTGCGCCGCCTCGTCACCCACGCCCGCATGCACGGCGCGCTCGACTGGTGCGCGATCAACGACCTCGCGGCGCGCCACCTCGACAGCACGGCGCTGCGCCCGGGGCAGTCGGCGTCGCAGCTCGGCCACGTGTTCGCGGCGCAGCTCATCGAGAGCGGGCTGCTCACGGGCGAGGTCGTCCGGAGCGAGGACGGCCGCGTGTTCGTCGCCGAGGCGCAGCTCCCGAGCGCGACGCTCGCGCTCGCCGCGTGAGGCCGTGTTGCCGTGTTGCCGTGTTGCCGTGTTGCCGTGTTGCCGTGTAAAGGTGTTCGTCTCGCGCGGGATTATCAAGCCAGGGCGCTCTCCCTACCCCAAGCCAAGACACGGTGACGGGGCTGCGTGACTCAAGTCGTGTCCTATCCGCTCTGTTCTCGACGTGGAGGGGGTGGGGAGTAGGGGGTGAAAACGGCGCTAGACGCGCCACTCCCTACCCGCCCACAAACCGTCCGCAACGCAGCGGAGCCATAGCACACAACTTGGGCTGCGTAGTTGGGCCGAGTCGCAGTGCTTAGAGTAAGTCTAGGACCCTACTCCTCACCTCTACACGTCTAACTTCTGCCCTCCCCATCTGCCACCCTGTCAGCATCGAGGTCGCTGGCACGGGGTTGGCACATCGGTTCGTGCTCCCGATTTCGTGAGGCCTGCAGCGCCAGGTGCACGTTTTGGCAGACGCGCTCTCGCTCCCTGGGCCTCGACCGAGGTCCCCTGGTGCGCGCCTCCCCCCTTTTGACAGCACGAACCCTAGCAATCACCCATGGGCAAGATCATTGGCATTGACCTCGGCACGACCAACTCCGTCGTGGCCGTGATGGAAGGCGGCGAGCCCGTCGTCACCCCCAACGCCGAGGGCGGGCGCACCACGCCGTCCGTCGTCGCGTTCAAGAAAGACGGCGAGCGCCTCGTGGGCGCCCCGGCCAAGCGCCAGGCCGTCACCAACCCCGACAAGACCATCGCGTCGGTCAAGCGCTTCATGGGCCGCCAGTTCGACGAGGTCCAGGGCGAGATCAAGACCGTCCCCTACACCGTCGAGCGCGGCGACGGCGGCGTCGCCCGCGTCAACATCGACGGCAAGCAGTTCACCCCGCAGGAGATCTCCGCGATGGTGCTGCAGAAGCTCAAGCAGACCGCCGAGGACTACCTCGGCGAGCGCGTCACCGAGGCCGTCGTGACCGTCCCGGCCTACTTCAACGACGCGCAGCGCAAGGCCACCAAGGAGGCCGGCACCATCGCCGGGCTCGAGGTCAAGCGCATCCTCAACGAGCCCACCGCGGCAGCGCTCGCCTACGGCCTCGACAAGAAGGACGCCGAGCAGACCGTGGCCGTCTACGACCTCGGCGGCGGCACCTACGACATCTCGATCCTCGAGCTCGGCGACGGCGTCTTCGAGGTGAAGTCGACCAACGGCGACACGCACCTCGGCGGCGATGACTTCGACCAGCGCCTCATCGACTTCTTCGCGGACACGTTCAAGGCCGACGAGGGCATCGACCTGCGCACGGACCCGATGGCCTTGCAGCGGCTGAAGGAGGCCGCCGAGAAGGCCAAGATCGAGCTCTCGGCGAGCGCGTCCACGACGGTCAACCTGCCGTTCATCACGGCCACGCAGGACGGGCCGAAGCACCTCAACCTCGACCTCACGCGCGCCAAGTTCGAGCAGCTCGTGGACGACCTCGTCCAGCGCACCATCCCGCCGATGCAGAAGGCGCTCCAGGATGCCGGGCTCTCGAAGTCCGACATCGACGAGGTGATCCTCGTGGGCGGCTCGACGCGCATCCCGAAGATCCAGGAAGTCGTGGAGCAGTTCTTCGGCAAGAAGCCGAACCGCTCCGTGAACCCCGACGAAGTCGTGGCGATCGGTGCCGCGATCCAGGGCGGCGTCCTCTCGGGCGACGTGACCGACGTGCTCCTCCTCGACGTGACGCCGCTCAACCTCGGCATCGAGACGCTTGGCGGTGTGATGACGGCCCTCATCTCTTCGAACACGACCATCCCGACCCGGAAGTCGGAGGTCTTCTCGACCGCGAGCGACAACCAGCCGTCCGTCGAGATCCACGTGCTCCAGGGCGACCGCTCGATGGCCGTCGACAACCGCACCATCGGCAAGTTCCACCTCGACGGCATCCCGCCCGCCCCGCGCGGCCTCCCGCAGATCGAGGTCACCTTCGACATCGACGCGGACGGCATCCTCAACGTCTCGGCCAAGGACAAGGCCACCGGCAAGGAGCAGTCGATCCGCATCGAGGCATCGTCGGGGCTCACCGACCAGGAG
>JBCCLD010000267.1:0-6582 GCA_039027055.1 Bacteroidota bacterium | reverse complement strand
TGTTGGGGTTGCCGGTGTCGTACTGGGCCGTGGTCCGGTAGGCCCCCGTACCGTCAGGCTCGACGACGTAGAGCCCGCCATACCCGCCAACGAAAAGCCGGGTAGGTCGCGCCGGGTCTACTGCCAAGGCGTAGACGGTCTCGGGAGCTTGCCACAGCAACTCGCTACGTCGTCCACGGACGGCCAGGACATCGCGACCGCAAAGCGCGAGCAGCGCCTCCTGGGTGGACGCGAGGCCCCAGCAGTTGATGTGGACCCCCTGCTGGGTCACGCGCTCGAACCGGGTGGGCTGGTGCGTGGCGTCGAGGAGGTGCACCCCGATCATGCTGCCCGCGTACAGGTTGCCGCCGTGCTCGGCGATGGTAGGCGTGAGCGAAAGAAGGCCCTCCGCGCGCCCGAACCGGGTCACGGGAGACGCGGTGTCGATGCGGGCGATCCCGCCATAGAGCGCGGCCCACAACGCCCCGTCGCGGTCCTGAAAGAGGCGCATCACCTCCGTGTTCTCCAGGCCATGCGCCTCGTCGAAGAAGCGGAGGAGGCGGCCCTCCGTGTCGAAGAGTGCAAGCCCTTGCTCGTCGAAGCCGATGGCAAGGGTCCCGTCGAGGAGCCGGTACGCCGTGTAGACGGCACCGCTCAGCAGGAGCGCTTCGAGGTCCGTCTCGATGCGGTCGCACGCGGTGGCCGCCGCGAGAGGCATCGGGACGTTGGTCTGCGCTGCGGCTGCGGTCTCAGCCGGAGGGGTGCGCGGGCAGCGCCAGAGGCCGTTGCGCTGGGTGGGGACCAGCACGTGCGCCGGACCGTCGGCGACCACGACCCGGAAGTTGCCTTCCAGGTCGTAGAGGGGAACGTGGCTGCCGTCGGGTTGCAGCCGAACGAGCGTCTGCTGGTCGAGACTGGCGTAGACCTCCCCATCGATCGCGGTCAGGTCGCTGTATCCATCGGCGCTTGAAGGAGACTCTGGATCGAAGACGTGCATCTGCTCTCCATCCCACCGAAACACCCAACCCTCGTAGGTAGCGAAGTAGACGCCGTGGTCCGTCGGTACGGTATCGTAGATCAAAGAGTGCGCGCGGTAGGCGGCCGGCAGGTGCTCCGACAGCGAGACGAAGGCGAGGGCACCTTGAGCGTCCGCCTGGAGGTAGCCTGGCGCGCTGTTCGCCCCGACATAGACCTTGTCGTCGAATCCATAGCCGATCGAACGGACGATGCCATCAGCAGCTTCGATCGGGGTCCAGGTCACACCATCGTAGACCAGGACACCGTTCAGGTTCGCCACGTAGATGACCCCATTTGCATCTTGCGTGACGTCCCAGTTCTGTCGGGCGAGGCCATGCTCGGCGGGCTCGAAGTAGCGTAGGGGGAGCCGGCCCAGGTCACGGTAAGACTCAGGCGAGGCCGCGATGGGTGAGGGAGCGTTGGGCTGGGCGCGGACGGCAGGGGACAGCACCCCGGTCCCGGCCAGCATCGCGAGAGCAACGAGCGCGACGGCCCCGACGTTCGCCGTGGACTGCGTGCCGGCATAGGCGCGGCCGGGGAAGAGCGGAATGGGAGGTGCGAAAACGAACACGGCGGAAGCAGGAACGTCGGGCGGTGCGGGGCTACCCGGCTATAGGAGCGGAATCCGACCTGAGTGGTTGGATCTGCCAAAGGTGTGCCAATGAGGGCTATGCCAGGTCTGAGGGCTATGCCAGGTCACGGACGAACTGCAGTACGGAGCCTATGGGTGCCGGAGGCGAGGCGGCAGCGACGAGCAGCGGCAGCGACGAGCAGCGGCAGCGACCTCAGACCGGGAGGCTGTGCCGGGCCCATGCATGACGGAGCTTAGGTGGTCGTCTCGTCGGCGTGTGAGGCGGCAGAGGACACGGCGTCTGGGGGCGTCAGCGGGACGCGGAGCCAGAACGTGGCTCCGTCTCCGGGCACCGAGTCGACGCCGACCTCGCCGCCGTGGGCCTCCACGAGCTGCTTGACGATGTAGAGGCCGAGGCCCGTCGAATGTTCGCCGCCGGTGGGCCGGGCCGAGAGCCGCTGGAGCTTGCCGTATGCTCTGACGCGGTCGCTCTCGGTGAGGCCGGGGCCTTGGTCCTGCACCGCGAAGCGTGCCCAGCGTACACCGTCGAGGTGGTCCTCGGTGAGACGAATCCGGACGGTCGTGCGGGGCGGGCTGTATTTGACCGCGTTGGACACGAGGTTGTCCATCGCCCGTTGCATGGCTGAGTCGTCCACCTGGGCTGAGAGTGCGTCGGGCAGCTTAAACGTGAGGGCGATGTGCTTCCGCTCGGCCTGGGCTGTGTTCCACCGGATGACGCTGTGGGCGACCTCGGTGAGGTCGGTCCGGCGCAGGCGTAGGCGGGGGCCCCGGTGGCCGTCGCGGCGCGCGTCGTCGAGCAAGTGCGTGATCAACTCGACGCCGCGGAGCGCTGAGGCGTGGATCATCGACAGGCTCTCGCGCTGCTCGTTGGGGCTGAGGCCCGCCTCGCCATCGAGCAGCACCTCCGCGATGCCCGCGATGCCGCCGAGGGGGTTCTTGAGGTCGTGGGCGGCTACGCCGAGGAACTCCTTGTTCTGTTCGAGGGCCTCGCGCAGCTCGACGGTGCGGCCTTCGAGCGTGTGGTTGAGCCGGTGCAGCTCCACGTTCGCGCGTTCGATGGTCGCATTCTTCTTGACGATCTCGGCCGTCCGCTCGGTGACGGCCCGTTCGAGCGCAGCGTTGCGGAGGGCGAGTTGGCGGCCGCGGTGGCGACCATAGCCTAGAGCGACGCCCGTGATGACCGCGAGGACGAGGACGGTCCAGACCAGGTAGGCCCACCAGGTGCGGTACCACGGCGGCAGCACGCTGAACGTGAAGGTGGCCTCCTCGCTTGTCTGGGCGAAGGCGTCGCGGGCCTCCACGCGGAAGGTGTAGGTACCCTCGCGCAGGTTGACGAAGTCGCGGTTGGTTTCGGTCGACCACTCGGTCCACTGGTCCGAGACGCCGTCGAGGTAGGAGCGGTAGGTGACCTGGTCGGCGTAGCGGAAGATGGGGCTGGCGTAGCTCAGACGGACGCCGCCGTGCCGATAGGGAAGGACGAGCGGGGCGGCTGAGGCTCCGCCGCGAACAAACGTCGAGTCGGTCGCCAGCGACGAGGCGCGGCGTAGGAACACCCGGGGCTCCGTGACGGGCATGGAGAACGGTGCCAGGCGCAGGGCGCCGGTCTCGGTAGTCAGCCAGCCCGTGCCTTCGTCGTCGAAGACCAGCGCGTTCAGCATCGCGCTAGGCGACGGCGGGAGCACGCGCACCGGCGGGGCGTAGCCGTCGCCCTGCTGACGGGCGACGTAGAGGGCCCGGTCGGCGCTGGTGAACCAGCGCCCGCCCTCAGGGCCGTCGGCGAGGTAGTTGGGCATGGGGATGTCCCCGGCCCAGGCGCGCGTCGTCGAGTCGGGCGTGAAGAACGGGGCGGTCGGGTGGTGAACGAGGCGCTGCGGCGTGTCCCCGGACAGGTGGTACGTCCCGTCGAGCCAGTAGACGTAGTCGAGCTGGGCGGTGCTGTCGGCCTGAGAGACCGGGGTGAGGATGGCGTCGGCCGGTGCGGCCGCGTCGTCGAAGCGGATACGGGTGAACTCCTTCGAAGGAGAGCCGGCCCAGACTGTCGTGCCGGTATCAGACGCGTTGCGCTCGGCGTGGACGTAGATCGGCAGGCCAAAGTCATGCTGGGCGACCGTGCGGTAGGTCCCGTCCGCATCCGGCTCGACGACGTAGAGGCCGCCGTAGCCGCTGACGTAGATGCGGGTCGGGTTCGCGGGGTCCACATCGAGGTTGTAGACCCGCTCGGGCGCACGCCAGAGCACGCGGCTGCCTTGCTCGTCGATGGCCAGCAGGTCTTGGTTGCAGAGCGCGAGCAACGAGGCAGCCGTGGGGTGGATCGTCCAGCAGTTGACAAACGTCCCAGCCTCCGTCACCCGCTCGAAGCGCGCAGGTTGCTGCGTCTCGTCGAGGACGTGGACGCCGATCATGCTCGAGACGTAGACCCGTCCGGCGTGCCACGCCGTCCTGAGCGAGAGCGAGAGCAAGCCCTCGTCGCGTCCATAGCTGGTAGCCGGGGCCCCCAGGTCAATGCGTGCTAGGCCGCCGTAGAGCGCCGCCCACAGCGCCCCCTCGCTGTCCTCGAAGAGCGACATCACCTCGGTGTTCTCCAGTCCCATTTCGTTGTCGAAGAGGCGGAGCAGCCGCCCTGTCTCGTCGAACAGGGCAAGGCCAGGCCCGTCGAAGCCGAGGGCGAGGGTGCCATCGGAGAGACGCCGAGCCGAGTAGAGCGACCCGCTCATGAGGAGGTCGTCGCGCTCGGTCGGCTGGCGCTCGCACCCCTCCACTGCAGACACGATGGTGGGTTCGAGCGGGGACGACGGGCAGCGCCACAGCCCATCGTTCCACGTCGCCACGAGCAGAGACCCAGGTTGGTCGGAGAGCGCCGCAAGGACGCGGCTCTCAAAGCGGTAGAGGGGTATCTGCGCCCCTTCGGGTGTGAGCCGGACGAGTTGGTTGAGGTCGAGGCTCGTGTAGACGTCGTCGCCGACCGCACTCAGGGTCCGGTTGCCCTCGCTCTGGGGCTCCACCCCTGGCGGGAAGGGGTCATAGACCGTCATGCGGGCGCCGTCCCATCGGAAGACCCAGCCCTCGAACGTGTTGAAGTAGACCCCCTCGGAGGTGGTCTCGACCTCCACGATGAGCGTGTGGCTGCGGTAGCGTTCCGGGAGATGCTCCGCTAGCGAGACAAACGTCGGGAGGCCGCGGTCGGACGAGGTCAGGTAGCCGGGTTGTCCGGAGGCTGCTACGTAGACCCGGCCGTCGAACCCGTAGGCGACGGCGCGGACGACGCTACTCCCGATGCGCACAGGGGTCCACGACACCCCGTCGTAGATGAGCACCCCGCGCAGGTTGGCCACGTAGATCAGCCCGTCGGCGTCCTGCGTGATGCCCCAGTTCTGCCGGGCGAGGCCGTGCTCGGCGGGGTCGACGTAGCGCAGCGGGACGCGCCCCCAGTCCGTGTCGATCTGCGCGGTGGTGTCGATCTGCGCGGTGGCCGGGCGCCCCCCAGCTATGCACAGCAGAGCCAGCCCCACGCAGCCTGTCATGACCCGTGCCCAGCAGGACACCGCACCGCGAAGCCGCCGCGCG
This sequence comes from Bacteroidota bacterium, assembly GCA_039027055.1. Classification (GTDB taxonomy): domain Bacteria; phylum Bacteroidota; class Rhodothermia; order Rhodothermales; family Rubricoccaceae; genus JBCBEX01. The sequence continues at coordinate 1,430 of JBCCLD010000267.1, read as the reverse complement.
TGCTGTCCAGATCGGCTGGGACAAAACGATACGCTATGGTGCAAAACGTTCACGTACGATCGGAGGCGGAGCTGCGCGCAGGGTGGTGGGCGCGTTGGTAAGGAAGATCGTACCCCTATACTGGCGAACAGGATGCCAAAATCAAACAGCGAGCCTGCCGCGCCCGCGGCCTACGAGAACTGGCACGCTCGGCAGGACGTCTCGGTAGGGCGTTTGGACCGCAGCCCATGCCCTCGCGGTAAGATGCGCCAGCGCGTGAACACAGCGCCTCGGAGAAATTCACGACCGCTTGAGGCACCTTCGGCGAAGACGCGTCTATCTTACCCGGCTCATTTTACTGTCTCCATCCAGCACGTGTTCGGCGATGCTCCTCTTCTACTTCATGATCTTCGTGATCCTGCTCGTCGCCATCGTGCTCACGGGCGTGGTGCTGCTGCAGAGCGGTAAGGGCGGCGGCCTCGCGGGCATCGCAGCCGGGGGGCAGACGCAGCAGATCCTCGGCGCGCGCCAGGCGCCCGACACCCTCGAAAAGCTGACCTGGGCGCTCGGTGTCACCCTGATGGTGCTCTGCGTCATCACGACGATGTTTACCGGCACCGACAACCAGACGACGGTCATTACCGACGAGGGCGTTGAGACGGCCCCAGCTCCGCTCGGCACCACTCCGAGCGACGCGCTGCCGCTGGACCCCGCCCCCGCCGAGGAGTAGCCCCCGCCTCGCACAGCCTCGAAGAGGCAGCGTGCCCTCCAACATGCAGACGCCCGTGCCGGAGTGTTCCAGCGCGGGCGTTCTCTGTTGCGGCGTTCTCTGTTGCAGGGAGTCAGCCGCGACGAGGTGATAGGGCTAGTGCTACGACACCGTAAGTCTAGCCTGTTCGGCGTCACAGCAGAGGGTTCGTGATGCGTATCGGATCGAGCGAGCCGGGTTCGCCCCAGCAGAGGGTGAATACGCGACACCGTCGAGCAAACCGGTCAGTCATCGTGTGCGCTAGTACCAATCCTGACTCCGATAAACTGAACGCGTACATAGCACTCGTGCCCATGGAGCGTCTCAGCATCGCCGTCGTCGGTAGCTGCATTGGTGAGCTTGGCATGGCCCTCGCGCTGCGGCCTAGCGAGCGCAACCTGGGCCAGTTGTGCGGCTACACGGACGGATAAGCAGGTGCTCATAAGTTCTGCGGCACATCCCCTCGGCGAGGCCCGGCTCTCACTCCCTGCTTGCACGCCACCCTGAAGACCGTGAGGGGCGGCGCGCAAGCTGTCCCCTCGCGCGCGGGGGATAAAGTCCGAGGAGCGGAGGCGACGCAGGACAGGGGGTGCCAAGCCGAGCAACGTCCCGCAAAACAATTGCACAGGTGCTGGCCAACTACGAGAAAGCCCTGTGCATTGCCTATTTCTCTCACCGTTGTCATCCCGGACTTGATCCGAGA
>JBCCLD010000266.1:0-6601 GCA_039027055.1 Bacteroidota bacterium | reverse complement strand
TCTCACCACCATGCCCTTTTTCTTGACGGGGCCCAGAACGGCTCTTTCTGGCCCAGAGGCCCCGTCTCTCTCATCCCGCCCCTGTAGGTGAACATGGCGATCCGGGATCTCTGACGACTACGGTCCTCTGTTCCATGGCTGAGATGCTGAATCAAGTTCAGCATGACAAGACCTTGGCGATGGGAGGTACCCAGCGTGTTCGGCATTGTGAGAGGGGTGTCTTGAAAAAAGGGTCCGGTAGTGAGCGATCTGATACGCAACACGCGATACGCACCATCTGCTGTGACGCCGAACTCGCCAGCATTGCTGTGCCAGAGCACTAGAATGTCACGTCGAACGAGCCGCTGGTGACCTCAATCTGATTCTGACTCATGTTCACACCTGTGAAGGAAAACGTGCCCTTCGCGCTAGTGTCGGTCAACTCCGTGAGGGTAATCGACCCGGACACCCCTCCATAAGTATCGGGGGTCACGGACCCGGATTGGTTAATGGCGTAGGAAAAAGAGCCGCCGAGTGGGAGGGAATACTGGCCTGCACTGGCACCGAAAACGTTGAGGTTGATTTGCTCCTGTGCGGTCGTTCCGGTCTGACCGAAGTTCTCGATGCCCGTGATCGAGAAGGTGCTGCCGGTAACGATGACCTGGATGCAGGCGGCGTCGAAGCTGCTGCCCCCAGCAGTGGCGGTGAAGGTGCCCGAGGCTTGGTTCGCAGGAGGGCAGCTCGCGTCACTGCCGCTGTCATCGTCGGAGGAGGAGTCGCAGCCAGCGAGGGGCAGGGCGGCGAAGGCGAGTAGGAGCGCAAAGAGGGTGGGAAAGCGGAGGAAGGTCATGGGGGCAGAGGCTAGTCGAAGGGAGCACCTCGGCGCAGCGCCGGGGTCATGCTCCCATGCTAGCCGTCCAACCCCTCCGCGCACCATCCCCGGTTGCGGTGATTTCGGTGTGAGCGAATAGGGACTGGCGACTAGGGTAGGTGTTGCGGAGCGAATTCGCTTGCGTGCGCCCCAGGAGCCCGTTTGCTTCCTCGACCCTCGACCCTCGACCCTCGACCCTCGACCCTCGACCCTCACACGTACTCGTCCATACGGTGCGCGCCGAGGTAGTCCACGATATGCTTCACCTGCTGCGTAGCGTCGAGGTTGCAGACGAGGATAGCGTCTTCGGTGTCCACAACCGCGAGGTCACGCACACCCACGAGTACCACCAGACGGTCGGCGGAGCGGGCGTAGCAGCGGCTGGCGTTGTGCGCGATCACGTCGCCGTCGGTGGCGTTGCCGGCGTCGTCCTTGGCCGAGCGCTCGTAGACGGCGCGCCAGTCGCCGACGTCGCTCCAGCCGAAGCTGCCAGGCACCACGTGCACGTCGCCCGCGCGCTCCATGATGCCGTAGTCGATGGAGATCTTAGGGCTACGCTCGTAGGCGTCGCGGACCTGGTCTTCGGTGGTGTCGGCGGGCGCACCAAGGCCCGCGAAGCAGGTGTGGACCTCGGGGAGGTGTTCGGCCATCGCTGCGAGGATGGAGTCGGCGCGCCAGATGAACATGCCCGAGTTCCAGAGGAAGTCGCCCGAGTCGAGGAAGCGCTCGGCAGTGGGGAGGTCGGGTTTCTCGGCAAACGTCTTGACAGGGAAGGCCTGCGGCCCGGCGGCACCATCGCCGCCGGTGGCGGCTGCGGTGTCGTACTGGATGTAGCCGTAGCCCGTCTCCGGGTGCGTCGGTTCGATGCCGATCGTGACGAGCGCGCCCGGCGTCTGCGCCTTGGCGACGGCGGCGTCGAGGACGGCGTGGAAGCGCGCGGGCTTGTCGATGAGGTGGTCAGCGGGAAGCACCACCATCGTCGCCTCGGGGTCGAGCGCGTGGATCGTCGCGGCAGCGAAGGCGATGCACGGGGCCGTGTTGCGCGCGATCGGCTCGGCGAGGATGTTCTCGGGCGGCACGGCAGGTAGGTGCTCGCGCGTCTGCTCGACATACTTCGTGTTGGTAACCACGAACACGCGCTCGGCGGGAATCATGGGCTGGAGCCGCGCGAACGTGTTCTGGATCATCGACGAGGCGCCGAACACGTCGAGGAACTGTTTGGGCTGGGCCTGGCGGCTGCGTGGCCAGAAGCGGCTGCCGACGCCGCCGGCCATGATCACGGCATAGAGAGACATGAGGGAGGAGGGTTGTGTGCGAGGGGAGGCGGAGAAATCTGCGGGGGCGGAGGAAGTCAGGGGCAGGGCGGAGCGTGGGCGCGGCGAATTCGTTTGACGGAGCGCGCGGCGACGAACACCTTTTCACTGCAACACTGCAACACTGCAACACTGCAACACTGCAACACGCGAAGATAGCCGACCCTGTGGCCGCCCATCCGTCCGACACTGCTGCGCTGCGCCCGGTCGTGCATGTCACGACGGTGCACCCGCTCCGCGACCCGCGCATCGCCGCAAAAGCGGTGCCGAGCCTGCGCGCAGCCGGATACGACGCGCGGCTGATTGCTCGCCATACACGCTCGGAAACGATCCCGGTGAGCGTAGGCGGTGGCATCGCGGAGGTGCCCGTCGAGGCGCTGCCGGTGTCCCGGAGCGCAGGGGGGCGCCCGACGGCGAAGGAACGCCTGGTCCTCCAGGGCGCGGTGTGGGACCACCTCGTCCGCCTGCGCCCGGCGCTCGTGCACCTCCACGACCCCGAACTGCTCCCGCTCGGTTGGCGCGCCCAGCGTCGCCTCGGCGCGCGCGTCGTCTACGACCGCCACGAAGCCTACGACCGTCGCCCGGGCGCCGCGGGCCGCGCCCTCGCCCGCCTCGAACGTTGGGCCTTCGGCTGGCTCGACCACACGGTCCTCGCCGAGGCGTCGTACGCCGCCGCGTTGCCCCTTGGCGCACCGCACACGCTCGTGCGCAACCACGCCCTCCCGCCCGCCACGCTGCCGCTGCCCAAGTCGCCGCCTTCGGTTGATACGCCGCTGCGGCTGGTCTACGCCGGGACCGTCTCCGAAGCGCGCGGCCTCACGACGATGCTCACGGCCCTGCGGCTCGCCCGCGACGCCGGGCACGACTGGCATCTCACGCTGGTCGGACGCGCACCGCGCGCTACCGAGCGGGCCCGCGCCGAGGCGTTTCTCCATGCGCAGACGCTCCACGACCACGTCACGCTGGATGGCTGGACCGACTTCGTCCCGCCCGAGTCGATGGCCCCGTATCTGGCCGCGGCGCATGTGGGGCTGTGCATGCTCGCGCCGCACCCGAACTACGTCGGCTCGATGCCGACCAAGCTCTACGACTACCTTCAGCACGCGCTCCCCTTCGTCTGCTCCGATGTGCCGCTCTGGGACGCGTTTGCCACCGTGACCGGGTCCGGGGTCACAAGCCCCCCCGACGACCCCGTCGCGCTTGTCGCTGCGATCCTGCGTCTCACGAGCACCGCCTACGCCGTCCACACGACCGCCGCCTCCGAGGCCGCCCCGCACTACCGGTGGGACACCGAGGCCACGAAGCTTGTCGCCCTCTACGCGGCATTGCTCGGCGAGAAGTCAGCCGAAGAGCAAGAGAACTCGGCCTAGGTATGTGGTCCCCGTCTCTGCATGGGGAGGCCAAAACTCACCACCGTACCCTTTTTCTTGACGGTGCCGAGAACGGCTCTTTCTGGCTCAGAGGCCCCGTCTCTCTCATCCCGCCCCTGTAGGTGAACATGGCGATCCGGGATCTCTGACGACTCCGGTCCTGTGTTCCATGGCTGAGATGCTGAATCGAGTTCAGCATGACAAGACCTTGGCGATGGGAGGTACCCAGCGTGTTCAGCAGCGTGAGAGGGGTGTCTTGAAAAAAGGGTCCGGTAGTGAGATGCCAAAAAGGGGCCGTCACACGCATACGCGTGCGACGGCCCAGGGAGACAGAAGGCGTCTTCGCCCACAGCCGACCTACCGCACGAGCAATACGGACTCAGTCGCCACGAAAGCCTCGCCGATGACACGGACCACGTAGAGCCCGCTCGGAAGCCCGTCGGCGTTGAGCGAGAGCGTCTGTACGGAGTTGGCGGGGGCGAGGCCGTCGAGGAGGACGCGCACGCGACGGCCTAGCGGGTCGTAGACCTCAGCGCGAACCTCTTGGGCGTCCCGGACGCGAAGCGTCAGCGTGGCGGCGTCCGTGAACGGGTTCGGGAAGGCCGCGCTCAGCGCGAACGCCTCGGGCAGCGGCGTGTCGTCCTCTGCGTCCACGGCGACACCGTAGAAGAGGAGCGCCCACCGCTCCAGGCTGCCCGTGTCCTGGCCCGCGCCGTCGCAGACGCGCAGCGTCCACGTGCCGCGTGGGTCCTCGCCGTCGAACGACGAGAGCGGGTCGACGCCCGCGGTGCCGGGGCTGCCCTGCTCGGGCTGGCCCTCGTTGTCGTAGTACGGTGTGCCTGGATCGTGGTCCCCGGAGGAGCCGAAGAGGTCCGCTTCGCCGCTGTCGCTGAAGAGTGCGTCGAGGTTCTCCGCACCCGTACCGAAGGTCCCTCCGCCGGGACGGTCGAGGAGGTTGGCTATGGTCCCGGCGGGGCTTTCAAGCTGCACGCGGAGGTCGCCGCGGAAGGTGTGTTCGATCACGACGCCCACCTTGAGTTCGTCCCACGTGAACGGCTCGGTCACGTCGAGGCTAGTGCCGGAGAGCGTCGGGCAGCTGTTGTCAGGAATGGCTACCGCGGTCGTGTTGCCAAGCAGGCGGTCCGGGGCCACAAACACCTCGATCCGGGTCACGACCTGGAGCGGGTTCTCAAGCAACGCCTGCATGACTGTGCCGAGAATGCTGAGCGTGCCGCTCGCCTCGTCGGTGAGGACCACGTCGAAGCTGAGCGTGGACGCACCGCCTCCTGCGAGGTCAAAATTCCAGGTGATGGTGCCGCCCGCTTCGCCGACGTTGCCGTCGGAGGTGTCGGCGTTGCCGGCATACGCGAGGCCTGCTGGCAGCGTGGTCGCGAACGTCGCGCCGTTGGCGTCGCCGTCGTTGAAGTTGCTCACGGTCAACGAGAGGCGCACGGTCTCGCCCGCGGCCGCGCGGGGCGTGCTTGCCGTGAAGGACGCGGCCACGCCCTGGCCTGACTCGCGCCCACCGAGCGTCTCGGCGCCGCTACCGGCGGGGTCGAGGAAGTCTTCGAGGCCGCCGGCCATGGAGCGGAACATGCGGCCGTACCAGTCCGGGTCGTCGTTGCCGCAGGCCGCGAAGCCGCCGTGCAACTGGCCAACGATCTGCTTGTCCGCGTTGTAGATCGGCGAGCCCGAGGAGCCGCCTTCTGTGGTGCCGAGGTCCCAGTCATCGACGCGGATGTGCGTCGCGCTCGGGTTGGGCGCGTCGTCAAGGTAGAAGGTGATGGCCGTCGGGTCGTCCTCGAACGAGATGCGCTTCTCCTCCACAGCCGGGTGGTGGATGGCCACGACCGAGCTGGGCGCGATGTCGCGGCGGTCCCAGCCGGAGAGGTAGACGTTGTAGCTCGGGTCGAACGGGTCGTCCATTTCGAGGAGCGCCCAGTCCGAGTTGGCCGCGGCACCAAGGAGGCGGGTGCCGCTGTTGAACTGCGAGAGCGGGCCGTCGCCGGGGCCGCCGCTGGCAGGCGAACCGACGGGGCGGCACGTCGAGTTCTGGTAGTTCCAGTAGATCACGATGCTCGACGCGTTGCCTGCGCTGTTGCCGCAGTGGTTGGCCGTGAGGAAGAGCGGACGGCCGTCCTCGAGTACGTTGTTAATGGCCGCGCCCGAGCAGATATCGGTGCCGCTGCGGGTGTAGGCCCCCGACGAGCGGATGATGTCGCGGTAGCCGTCGCCCTCTGGGCAGACCACGTCCACGTTGCACGAGCCGGACGCCGCGCGCCCGTTTTCAAGGTCATACTGGTGCCGCTGCTCGGTGGTCAGCCCGAAGGGGCGGTAGGCGTGCGCGATCTGGCCGATCTCGAGGGCGAAGTCGGGTGTGTGACCAGGCTTGGAACGAGGGAAGTTGACCTCGATGGTGAGGTCGTCGCCGGGGACGACGGGCGTCCAGAGCTCGCCGTGCGTCTCGTTGTCGGCGGCGGTGAAGGCGCGGAAGAGGGGGGCCTCGCCAGTGGGGTAGAGCCAGAGCGCTGCGCCTTCGGGGAGGCGAAACTGCGAGAAGCCGATGTTGAGCGAGTACGCGCCGGGCGAGCTCACGCGTAGGCGCCACACCTGGCGGCCATCGGAGAGCGTTTCCCAGGTGCCGGCGGTGCGAGCGTCCAGCGCCATCGCCACCGGTTCGGCGAAGCGCTGGGCCGTCGGCGTGCCAGCCGCGCGCAACTGAGCGACGCGCGCCTCGTCGCGGGCGAGCAGCGCATCGTTATCAAACGAGGGCAGCGCGAGGCGTTCGACCTCGCCGAAGGTGGCGGCGCTGGCGTCGAAGGTGGCAGGGCGAGCCGCTGACTGCGAAAACGCCGGGGAGGCAACAAGTAGGGTGAGCAGGAGGACGGGCGCGAGGGCGGGCAATACCGTACGGGGGCGCATGCGAAGAGGGTAGAGGTTGGGGCGGAAAAAAGGCCTTCGGGTAGACGGGGGTCGTCGCCGCAACCGATGTGCCGAAACGCCGAGACCGACCGTCGCGACGCGGTCCCAAGGTAGCGTCCAGAAGCGCTTGGTGCATAGGGCTGTGG
>JBCCLD010000265.1:0-6623 GCA_039027055.1 Bacteroidota bacterium | reverse complement strand
ATTTCCCCAAGTTGAGGCGATTGGAGTAGAGGTATTGCAGGGTTCCAAGGTGCCCCTCTTCCACGAGGCGACGCAAGGCCACCACCGCGGGATGATATTCGAGCAAATGGCCCACCATGAGAATGCGACCATGCCGCTCCGCAGTGTCTACTAAAGTCTCGCCGTCGTGGACGGTTAGTGCCAGCGGCTTTTCCACAAACACATCGCGGCCCGCAGTCAAACAGCGGTGGGCTAGCGTCGCATGCGTGGCGGCGGGGGTACTGATCGCAACAGCTACGGCGTCTGAGCGATCGAGCGCGTCGTCGGCCGTCGCGAAGGTGGGTACACTCGGAAAACGCTCCTGGACTACCACGCGCTGTACCGGGTCAGATTCGCATACCCCCGCTAGCGCGCCCATGGCGTAGAGGTTGCGGGCGATGTTTTTTCCCCAGTAGCCATGCCCAAAGAGGAGGATGGGAGCCGGGTCTCGCAATGGAAGCACAGAGATCTAGGCGGTGGAAACGAAGCGGCGAGACGATGATGCAACCAACCCACCGGCCATGCGAATTCGGAGGTGGTAGGTCACACGTCACGGAGTGAGGTCGAGAGGTAAGTTACTCGTCTACCATGCTCCTCTTGGCTTTCCCCCTTGGTAGCCTACTCATGCGCCTTGCCCTCTTCTCCGATGTCCACGCCAACCTGCAGGCGCTTGAGACGGTCTTATCTCACATCGACCGCGAAGGGGCAGATGCGCTTGTGTGCCTAGGCGACATCGTCGGCTACAACGCGGACGCCAAGCCCTGCCTCGACCTCATACGTGAGCGCTGTCAGATCGTCATACAGGGCAACCACGATCTCGCCATCGGCACCGGCGACTTTGTCGAGCACCTGCCGCGCGACGGCCAGGCAGCAGCTCAGTTGCATCGCGCTGCCCTCCCGGAGACGGACCTTTCCTACCTCCGTACCCTCCCGCTGCGTGTCGACGATCACGGCTGCACGTTTGTCCATGCTTCCCCCGAGCGGCCCGGTGATTGGCTTCGGCTCCAATCGTTCTGGCAAGTCAAGAAGCAGTTTGAGCACTTCGACACCACCATATGCTTCCTTGCCCACTCGCACTTACCTGGCGTGGTTAGTGACAAAATCGGCGTCTTCTCGGTCAAACCAGGACCGCGGTACCTGGTCAACGTCGGGAGCGTCGGCCAGCCCCGCGACCAAGACACCCGAGCCTGCGTGGCGTTCTTCGATACGGAGACGTTCGCCTACCGGCTCGATCGAATCGGCTACGATGTGGACGGAGCCGTTAGGCGAATCGAGGAGGTAGGCCTGCCGAGTCGACTGGGAGAGCGTTTGCTCAAGGGGGTCTAGCAAGCCATCCGAGGCGTCTCAGTTTCAGTGTGCGTAGTTGGGCGTCATGGAGATGGCAGCCTTGGCATCTGCCAAGTCTGAGGCGACCATTTCTTCGACCATCTCCCGGAGCGTCACCTGAGGCTCCCAGCCAAGCGCTAGACGCGCTTTCTCTGCCGTACCCAGCAGTAGGTCTACCTCGGTCGGACGGTAGTATGCCGGGTCGATTTGAATGACCACGGCACCGGTGTCAGCACGCCGTCCTACCTCGGCTTCTCCTTCACCGTCCCATATGAGTTCGAGATCGAGCGCCCGGAAGGCAAACTCGCAGAAGGTGCGAACCGTCGTGGTCTGCCCAGTCGCCAGCACCCAGTCGTCAGGCGTGTCGTGCTGGATGATGCGCCACATGCCCTCCACGTAGTCGCGGGCGTGGCCCCAGTCGCGCTGCGCGTCCAGGTTGCCGAGGTAGAGGCAATCCTGCTGCCCCAGCGAGATGCGCGCCGCCGCCCGGGTGATCTTCCGGGTCACGAACGTCTCGCCACGGCGCGGGGACTCGTGGTTGAAGAGGATACCGTTCGAGGCGTGCATACCGTAGGCTTCGCGGTAATTCACCGTGATCCAGTAGGCGTAGAGCTTCGCTACGGCATACGGGCTGCGTGGGTAGAATGGCGTCAGCTCCGACTGCGGCGTCTCGTGCACTTTGCCGTAGAGCTCCGACGTCGACGCCTGGTAGAATCGCACCGAATCGGACATGCCGAGTATGCGAATGGCTTCCAACAGGCGAAGCGGCCCGATGCCGTCAGCGTTGGCCGTGTACTCAGGCGTCTCGAACGACACCGCCACGTGGCTTTGAGCAGCTAAGTTGTAGATCTCGTCGGGTTGTACTTCCTGGACGAGCCGGATAAGGTTCGTCGAGTCCGTCATGTCTCCGTAGTGCAGGCGGAAGCGCACGTCAGGTTCATGAGGGTCCTGGTAGAGATGATCGATGCGATCCGTGTTGAAGGACGAAGCACGGCGCTTGAGACCGTGCACCTCATAGCCCTTGGCCAGGAGCAATTCAGCGAGGTAGGAACCGTCTTGGCCAGTGATGCCGGTGATGAGGGCCTTTCTCATAGAGTGTGTGCGTAGAGGGTCGTAGAGGGAAAGGGATTGAATTACACGGCAGGCACCGCCTGCGACTGGTACCACTCGTAGACGCGCTTGATGCCGTCGTGGAGCGAGGTTTGAGCCGTCCAGCCAAGTTGCTCCATCTTCGACACGTCGAGGAGCTTGCGCGGCGTCCCGTCTGGCTTGGTCGTGTCGTACGTGATGTCGCTCGTGCTGCCCACGACGCTACGGATCGTCTCAGCCAACTCGGCGATGGTCACGTCAGCACCAACGCCGACATTCAGGAGGCCATCAGGCGCGACGCCATACAGGTCCTCGGCCGGAGTCTGGAGCACTGTGACGACGGCATCAGCAAGGTCGTCGGCGATGAGAAACTCTCGACGCGGAGTACCCGTGCCCCAGAGCGTGACAGTGGCGTCGGAGCCATCGGGCGCGGCCCCTTTGGCCTCGTGGAACTTGCGTACGAGCGCGGGCAGGACGTGGCTAGTCTGGAGGTCGAAGTTGTCACCAACGCCATACAGGTTCGTGGGCATGAGGCTCACGAAGTCGTCACCGTATTGCTCGCGGTAGGCCTGGCACAACTTGATCCCCGCAATCTTGGCAACCGCGTACCATTCATTGGTGGGTTCCAGAGGCCCGGTAAGCAGGTGTTCCTCCCGCATCGGCTGGGGCGCGAGCTTCGGATAGATGCACGACGACCCAAGAAACACCAACCGCTCCACCTTTGCTTCGTGTGCCGCCTCGATGACACTCTGCTGAATGGCCAGGTTTTGCCCAATAAAGTCGGCCGGGTAGGTGTCATTAGCTAGGATACCCCCGACCTTCGCTGCGGCCATTACGACATGCGTGGGCCGCTCTCGCATGAAGAAATCCACGGTCCCGTCCTTGTCACGTAGATCGAGTTCGTCTCGCGTCCGCACGAGAAGGTTTGTATAGCCTTGTGCTCGCAGGGACCGGACCACCGAAGATCCAACCAACCCTCGGTGACCTGCTACAAAGATCGGTTGCGATGTGTCAACTACGTGCATAAGGATCGAGAAGCAGAGAGCGGTGTCTAGTTGTCATTCGCTCCGGAAGATAGGAGGTGGTCAGATGCGCGTGACCGTCTTCTCCCGGAATCAACGCAGAGCGCTTTCGCGACGTGATGACGTCCCGAAGAAGCCAGACTCTGCCAATGCCTCACAAGGTGCTGGATCCTCCCAGAGCTCTTCTCGTTTCCTGCATGACTCTACTTTTCCTGCCCAACGAGGCCATATGATCCCAGCTACACTATGATTCTAGCTACACTGCCTGATACGGCTCGCCTCTGGATCTTTCCAGCAGAGCAGCCTCTCTCACCTAGCGAAGCTGCCCACATACCCGGGGCATTGGCGTCTTTCCTGGAAAGCTGGACCTCTCACGGACGCCCCGTCCCCGCCCAGGCTGCAGTGCTTCACGACCGGTTTCTCCTCGTCGGTGCTCACATCGAGGACGACACACTGAATGCAGGGGTGTCAGGCTGCGGCATTGACGCGATGATGCATGCTGTACAGAGCGTTGGCGAAGCGATTGGTGTTGCTTGGTCCGATGGCCTGCAGGTCGCCTACGAGGGGTCGGACAGCACCATCCACGTCGTACCCCGCCGCGCATTTAGAATGCTCGCTCGCGACGGTAGCGTGGACGGCACCACCCCGGTGTTCTTAACCACACTCGACACCGTGGGTGCACTGCGGGACGGGGGCCTTCGGCAGCGCGCTGCATTGACGTGGCACGGGCGTGTATTCCGGCTCGCTGAGACTGCATAGAGTCTATGCTCCCTCGCCTCCCGACCCCCATAGAAAAGCGCATTGCCCGGCTCGACGACGGGCATGCAGAGGTCGTCATCGGGGCAATGCTGCTGGCGAGTATGTTTGTAGTCGGGACCGTCGGCTATATGCTCATCGAAGGCTGGTCGTGGCTGGATGCGTTTTACATGACGTTTATCACGCTCTCGACGATCGGGTTCAGCGAAGTCGGTGAACTATCACCCCTGGGGCGCCTCTTCACCGTCGCCATTGCGCTGGTTGGCATCGGCGTGGTCGCCTTCATGGCCTCGCGTGCCATCCAATACCTTGTCGCCACCCAACGCTACCTCGAACGACGGATGCAACGCCGTATCGACGCCCTATCGGACCACTACGTCATCTGCGGATACGGGCGCCTTGGACAGCGCATCGCTGACGACCTGCGCCGCTCCGGACTCGAAATCGTTGTCATCGACCGGAGCCTGGATCGGACGCTGGAACTACAAGAAGCGGGCTACCTCTACGTTCACGGCGACGCAGAGCAAGAGGACACGCTGGTGGAAGCCGGCATCCATCGTGCTTCAGGCTTGGTGCTCACGCTCCCCGAGGATGCCTCCAATGTGTTTACATCCCTAACGGCCAAGGGACTACAGCCGGCCCTCTTCGTGCTGGCCCGCACCGATCACCATCCAAACATGCAAAAACTGCTACGCGCTGGAGTCGACAAGGTCATCTCGCCGTACGAGATCGGCGCAGATCGGATGTCGCAGGTGATTCTCCGCCCCAACGTGGATCGGTTCATGGAACAAGTCATGAACGTCTCTGCACTCGATCTCGAGATGGAGGAGGTCGAAATCGAACCAGGGGCGATGCTAGATGGGATGACGCTTGCCTCCTCTCGGTTTCGAAGCCGGTTCGACGTGATTGTGGTGGCCGTGTCGAGCCAACTGGCGGAGGCGGCCCTCACCTCGGACATTGACAGCCCGGAGCCGTCCCTTTCTTGGCAGTTCAACCCCCAAGCCAACTCGCTGCTGAGCGCCGGTGACGTGCTCATCGTGCTTGGCAGCCCCACGGCCATCGACACGCTGCGGCGAGAAGGCTGCGCGACCGACTCTAGCGAGCCTTAAAGCGCATGGTCTCCTGGACAGGCTGATCCGCTTCACTCACGTCTCAGTCGATGTAACGCAGCGCTTTCTCGCTCGCATGGAGCGCCATGCTGGGTGCCCCCGTATATTCGCGCCCGCTCGACTCGCCTCCGGACCCATGCGCACCCTGCTTCTCCTCCTCGTCGCCCTCGTCCTCGCGTCTGCCCCAGTGCGTGCGCAGCAGGGCGACGCCGACCAAGGTCCCAACTACTTCAGCCAGTCTTGGCTCGTCGACGTTATCGAGCGACGCAGCCCTGACCTGGACGAGGTCCCGCCGGTGTTCTACAACTACCACGTCGTCCGGGACGACTCTCGGCTGCAAGCGCGCCTGAACCTCTACCGGGAGTATGGCCGCGAGAACAAACCGCTCGTGCAGTTGCTCAACCGCAACACGCTCGAAGACCTACGCCCCGGCGATACGCTGATCGTCCCAACGCGCTTCGGCCTCGACTTCCGCGCCTACTCGCCCTTCCCCCGCTACTACCCTGGCGCACGCGACCTCGACCAACTCGTCATCCTCGACAAGTCGATCCAGGCCTACGGGGCCTACGAATTTGGGCGCCTCGTCCGCTGGGGCATCATCAACACGGGGGCCGAGTCGAGCGTGACACCTTCGGGGCGGTTCAACATCAACTGGAAGCAGGAGTATCGCATCTCGACGCTCAGCCCCGATTTCGGCTCGGACGCGCCGGACGCTGAGTTGTGGGAAATGTATTGGGTGCTCAACATCCATGAGCGGCGCGGTATCCACCTGCACCAGTACGCGCTGCCCACGGGCGGCCCCGCCTCGCACGGCTGCGTGCGCCTCCTCGAACCCGACGCCAAGTGGATGTTCTACTGGGCCGACACCTGGGACAAAACGGGAGGCACCGACATCTCGTCGGCGGGTGCTACGATCAACGACCAGGGCACGATGGTGCTGGTGATCGGCGAGGACATCAGCGGCAAGCCGGACCCGTTCCTCCGCCGGGCGTCCTACCCTACCCTGCGAATGGTAAACCTGCCAGCCAACCCCTACGACGTACCGCCCGGTACCGACCAGCAAGAGCGTTTTGACCGGACGCTCGGGATGAATTAGTCGGGTAACACCCGGTCATCGCGCACCGCCGCCAGGCTCACAGCTCGGCGGCGGTTTTCTTTGGCGGCCGTTTTCTTTGGCGCGGACGAATCGAGGAATGCAGGTGCGCAAACGTGCTGCGGTGTTTAGGTGTCGTAGTCAAGCGGTGTAATACCAAGTCCGCTTGATGAGTCGCGATGGTGTCATCCTGAACTCGGTTCAGGATCT
>JBCCLD010000264.1:0-6670 GCA_039027055.1 Bacteroidota bacterium | reverse complement strand
GTGCAGAAGTTCTGCGGTATATCGGCACGGGGAGGCACGGTCGGCTCCCCCCGCTTGTACGCCTGCGACGGCGCACAAGCTGTCCCCCTCATCCGTGAGGGGGACAGTCCGAGGAGCGGAGTTCGACAGAACGAAGGCGACGCAGGACAGGGGGAGCCGCACCGGAGAAATGCCTGGCAACTATTGCACAGGTGCTTACCGTCACTGTTGGCTCGCCAGGATCTCGAAGAACCGCGCTTCGGACCGGTCGATGAAGTGGAGGTAGCCCTCACGGTCGATGAACGGGCTGGCCGGGTGCTCCGCGTCGGCCTGCGCGCGCCGCTTGCGGTGCATGTCGAACCAGATCGGGTGCGAGGCGAGGAAGAGGTCGGCAGGGAGGCTCCGCAGCGTGGCGAAGCTGCGCTCGTAGTCGGCACGGATGCCAGGATAGGCCTCGGGCTCGGCCACCGATACGAAGGGGAACAGCTTGAGGCTGCAGATGCTGACCGCCAGCAGCGTGCGGTCGTCCTCGACGACGGGAAACGACCAGGAGGTGCAGCCGCGCGTGTGGCCCGCCGTGACGTGCGCAGTGAGCTCGATGGAGCCGACGCGGATCGTGTCGCCATCGGCGAACCGGCGGTCGACGCGCGGAGCGGGGAAGCGGCCGAGGCCGACCGCGCCCATATGCCTGAACGGGCCGAGGGTGGGGTCTCCAGCCCCGCCCGCCGCCATGACCTCGGCGTCGCCTTCGCTGACCCACAGTGCGGCGCCCGAGACGTCTTGCAAGAAGTAGAGCCCGCCTGCGTGATCGGCGTGCGCGTGCGAGTTGAGCAGCACCTTCACGTCGGCGATGTCGAAGCCGAGCGTGGCGATACTCTCGGCGATCATCGGCCCGTTCTCGGGGTAGCCGCCGTCGATGAGGACGTGGCCCTCGGACCCGGCGAGCAGGAACGCGGAGACGCCCGTGTGGCCGACGTAGTAGAGGTTGCCCGCGATGCGGAACGGCGCGTCGGGGATCTGCCGGTTGCGCGTAATCGCGGCCTGCCACTGCGTGTACGCGACCGCGAGAAGGAGGGCGACGATGCCGAGCACGACATACCGCCGTCGTAGGCGAAGCACCCGGGTCCAAGCTGGCATCGAAACGGATTTAGGTATTTTCAATTACTTTAAATTGCAAAGTAAAGAAGGTTAGACACGATAGTCAAGCGGCTGGACCTCGTGAGAGCGGGGCGCGTCATGGGGGCGGCACGCCCGATCGCTGCGGCGCGAACTGATCGCACGGCCTTCACCCACATCCCGCTACGTTGCATGCGCCCCCACATCGATCCTCGGCCCGAAGCCATCGCGGCGTTTCTCCAGCGCGACCACGCGGGTCCGGTGGTGATGCTGAACCTGCTCCGCTTTCGCGAGACGGCGGACTACGGCGCGCACCCCGATCTCGCGCCTCCGTCTCCGATCTCCGGGCGCGAGGCCTACGCGGTGTACCTCCGCCACACGCAGCCCCTTTTCGACAAGTACGGCGGGGAAGTCATCGTCCACAGACGCGGCGAGGCGTTCCTGATCGGGCCGGATGGCCCCGCGTGGGATGCCGTGCTCGTGGTCCGCTATCCGAGTATGGCCGCATTTCTTGGCTTGGCGCAGGACCCAGCGTACCTCGCGGGCGCAGGACACCGCACCGCCGCGCTGGCCGACTCGCGGTTGCTCCCGCTGGAAGAGGTGGATGCTGGGCTGCTATGAACGGAACAGGCCACGCATACTGAGCGACCAACCTGGCAGTAGTGGTGTCATGAGCATGTCGTCAGCGTCCGTCGAAAGCTCAGCGCTCCGTTCGTAGATCGTGGCGCCTTCGGGCAGGCGGTAGACCTCCACCGTGTCCGCTTCGGGGTCGACGAGCCAGTACTCCGGCACGCCGTACTGCGCGTAGAGCGCCCGCTTCGTCCGCACGTCGCGACGGCGGGAGCCTGGCGAGATGACTTCCACCACGAGCGACGGAACGCCGCGAATCACCTCGGCGATGATGTCAGCCCGGTCTCGCGCGATGAAGAGCACATCGGGCTGCACGACCGCGGCGTCCTCGTCCAGCACCACGTCCATCGGTGCGATGACCGCCGTGCCGAGGTCCTACTCGCGGGCGTAGACCAAAAGGCTCGCGTAGATCGTGCCCGTGAGGTGCTGGTGACGGAACGACGGTGAGGGTGACCCGACGAGCGCACCGTAGATGAGTTCGTAGCGGTTGCCGTCCTCGGGCATCGCGCAGAGGTCGGCGTACGTCAGCCGAGGCTCGACCGGCGGCGAGAGCGTTGAGGAGATGGGCATGGCGTTTGGCAGGCTAGCGTGCCTTCACACGCGTGACGCCGCAGCGTGCTCCCGACGGCTTGGATCGTGGGCATCCTCCGTGCGTTGAGACGCAAGGTCAACCTCCCAAGCCTATGCAACGCCACGAGATCTACCACACCGACCCCGACATCCTCGGCGGTACGCCGGTCTTTGCTGGTACTCGCGTGCCTGTGGACTCCTTGATCGATCACCTCAAGTTCGGCGACTCGCTCGATGAGTTCCTCGACGGTTTCCCAACCGTGTCGCGCGAGCAAGCTGTTGCGTTTCTGGAAGCCGCGTTGGCGAGTGCGTTGGAAGTCACACCGCGCGTGGAGCCAGCCTGATGCCGCACGCGCTCATCGTCGGCGGTCCCAACGGGGCGGGCAAGTCCACGCTGGCCTACGAGTACGTCGAGGTCTACGGCTACACCTACCTGAGCGCGGACGAGATCGCGGTGCGGCTGCGTCCCGACGAGCCGAGCGCGGCCCGCATCGAGGCTGGGAAGCGGTTCTTCGTGCGGCTACGCGACCTGATCGTCGAGGGACGCGACTTTATCGTGGAGTCCACACTCGCGGGAGAGGGCTTCCGCCGCATCCTCGACCGGCTCGCCCGCGCAGGCTACACGACGTACATCGCGTTCGTCTTCCTCGACAGCCCAGTGCTCTGCATCCGCCGCGTCGCGCAGCGCGTCCGGGCAGGCGGCCACGACGTACCGACCGCCGACATCGTCCGGCGCTACACCCGCAGCAAGGCGAACTTCCGGACGACCTACCGCTTTCAGGTAGACCGCTGGCACCTGTTCTATAACGCAGGCGAGCAGTTCCAGCGCGTAGCCACCGGCGAGCGCGACGCCGTCGATGTGCTCGATGAACACCGCTTCGCCCTTTTCCTCAGCGATATCGATGGAGCAGCCTAAAGAAAACGGACACCTCAGCCTGGACGCCCACCGCGAGGCTGCTGAGCTAACCCGCATCGGCAACCGCGCCGTGGCGAAGGCGCAGGCCCGCAACCGCGCCCTCGGCATCCCCAATGCCTACAGCCACCACGGGCGGCTCTACTTCGAACTCCCCTCCGGCGAGATCACCGACGAAGACCCGTTCGCGTAGAGACGAAACATACTAGGGAGTCTCACCGTACCGAAGAATCAAGGAAAGTGAATAGTGGTTTTCTAGTATCCTAAGCTGGTGTCATTTTCTCAGTAAAACGCTACGGCGCTATGAAACTGTTAGAACGAATCTTTTTCGCTCTTCTTTGTTTGGTCGTGGCAGTTGTTGGAATCGTGTGGATAACTGGCAATATAGGTGAACGTGTACTTACTAAATACATAGCTCCTACCTTGTCTTCTCTAGTTAGAGTCGTCAAGTGGATTTTTCTTGCCCCTGTATCGCTCCTGGGAGGAGCACTTGTTTGCTCGTTTTTTATCACATTTGGTGATCTTTTGTTCGGAAGTCGGACTATTCCTTCGGGATTAGTTGTTTTCTTTGGAGCTTCACTTTTGCCCTTTGGTGCTGCTGTGCTAGGGATGAAGTTCGCTCCGGTAAAAAATAGTGAGGCAAAATGGGTCATAGTGATTCCTCGGATAGCTCTAGCGCTCTTTGTGGTATTTGTCTTTGTTGAGCTTTTGAGTGGAACGCTGGAGTATGATATGTACTTTGGGGGTGGTGATGTTCTGTCTGAGCTGTCAAGGTGGTGGACAACGCTTTTGGCTTGCATTGGATTTTTTGTAGGGCTAATTGGGGTTTTTGGCGAGAGTCCGGAAAATCTTGCCGAATTTTAAGGTAGATCTGCTCGGTTGGTATGGTGATTAGTTTCGTTGGCAAAATCACTGAAGCCGATGGAGGGATAGGGTAGATAGCTCTTGCCTTATAAACAAAGTGGTATCTGTGTCGGCCTGCGCCAGTTGCTCGGGCGTGCCCGTGAACACAATGCGGCCTGCGTCGTTGTCGTCTCACGCCCGCCCTCAAACGCAGCCTGGAATCGATCATGAGTGTGCAAGAACTCGAAGTCGCCATCTCGAAGCTCCCGCCCGATCAACTCGCGGCGCTCGGAGAGTGGTTCGACGAGTACCGCTCCGATGAGTGGGACCGGCAGATCGAAGCGGATGCGAAAGCGGGGCGGCTCGATGCGCTCGTTGCTGAGGCCCAGGAGGACATCGCGGCCGGTCGGATTCGTCCGCTCCCATGAATCACCGGACGACGGCGGGATTCTGGAAACGATTCGACGTGCAGCCGGAATCGGTCCAGAAGCTGGCGCGGAAGAACTACCGGCTACTGGACGACGACCCGCGTCATCCCTCGCTCCACTTCAAGGAGCTTGCAAACCACGACCCGCCTTTGTGGTCCGTTCGGATTGGCCGGGGCTACCGAGCGCTGGCGATTGAGGAGGACGGCGACCTGTATTGGTTCTGGATCGGTTCCCACGAGGAGTACGACCGCCTGACCGGGTGAACGAGAACGTCTACTCGTGCACACGTCCACACCTTCACACGTCCATGCCGCTATTCCTCCTCGTCCGGCACGTCCGAGTCGTCCTCGCTGAGTAGGTCATCCAACTCGATGGAGACGTCGGCGGCACCGTCGCCGGAGGCGTGGCGGGCTAGCTCCTCGCGCATGAAGCGCGCCGTGGCGGTGTCGGCCTGCGCCAGTTGCTCCGGCGTGCCCGTGAACACGATGCGCCCGCCGCCCGCGCCGCCGTCGGGGCCGAGGTCCACGATGTGGTCGGCCACCTTCGCCACGTCCATGTTGTGCTCGATCACGAGGACCGTGTTGCCCTTATCCACGAGCGCCTTCAGGACGGCGAGCAGGTGGCGGATGTCCTCGAAGTGAAGGCCCGTCGTGGGCTCGTCGAGGATGTAGAGCGTCTGGCCGGTGCCGGGGCGCGAGAGCTCCTTGGCGAGCTTCACGCGCTGCGCCTCGCCGCCCGAGAGCGTCGTCGCGGCCTGCCCGAGGCGGATGTAGCCGAGGCCCACGGCGTCGAGCGTGCGCAGCTTGCGCGCGATGCAGGGTACGTTCTCGAAGAACACCAGCGCGTCCGAGACCGGCATCGCCAGCACCTCGGCGATGTTCTTGCCCTTGAAGCGCACGTCGAGCGTCTCCGGGTTGTAGCGCTTGCCCTTGCACGTCTCGCACTCCACGTAGACGTCCGGCAGGAAGTTCATCTCCAGCTTCACCACGCCCGCGCCGCCGCACGTCTCGCAGCGCCCGCCCTTCACGTTGAACGAGAACCGCCCCGGCTTGTAGCCGCGGAGCTGCGCCTCGGGCGTCCGCGCGAAGAGGTCGCGAATCAGGGAAAAAAGGCCCGTGTACGTCGCCGGGTTCGAGCGCGGCGTCCGTCCGATGGGGGCCTGGTCGATGGCGATGACCTTGTCGATGTGGTCGAGTCCCTCGATGTCGCGGTAGGGGAGGGGGACCGTCTGCGCGCGGTGGTAGTGCGCGGCGAGGATCGGGTAGAGCGTCTGGTTGATGAGGCTCGACTTGCCGGAGCCGGAGACGCCCGTGACGCACGTGAACGTGCCGAGCGGGAGGTCGAGGTCGACGTCCTGGAGGTTGTGCCCGCGCGCGCCCGTGAGGCGGAGCGTCTCGCCCGTGCCCGCGCGGCGGTCGTCGGGGAGCGGGATGCGGCGGTCGCCGAGGAGGTAGGCCGTCGTCAGGCTCGCCTCGCCATTCCGAGGAAGTTTGGAAGGCTCGGCGGCGGCGAGGATCGTCCCGCCATACTCGCCCGCGCCAGGGCCGATGTCGACCACGAAGTCGGCGGCCTCGATCATCTCGCGGTCGTGCTCCACGACGAGGACCGAGTTGCCGAGGTCGCGGAGGTTTTCGAGCGAGCCGATGAGCCGGTCGTTGTCGCGCGGGTGCAGGCCGATGCTCGGCTCGTCGAGGACATAGAGGACGCCCGTGAGCTGCGTGCCGATCTGCGTGGCGAGGCGGATGCGCTGGCTCTCGCCGCCGGAGAGCGTCCGCGCGGGGCGGTCGAGCGTGAGGTAGTCGAGGCCGACGTTGAGGAGAAAATCGAGGCGCTCGCGGATCTCCTTCACGATGGGCGCGGCGATGAGCGCCTGCCGCTCGGCGAACTGCACCCGGTCGAAGAACGCCCGCAGGCTGCGGAGGTCCTGCTTGACGAGGTCGTCGATATTCGCTTCCTCGCCATCCGGATCGCCGATTTTGTAGCTGAGCGCGATGGGGTTGAGCCGCCCGCCGCCGCACTCGGGACACGGCTGCTGGCGCATGAACGCGTCCGCCCACTCGCGCTGCTTCTTGCTCGACGTGTTCTCGCGCGTGTGCTCGATGTGCTGGATCACGCCGCCGAAGCGGTGCTCGTACTTGACCTCGCGGCCCTTGTACTGGTAGACGATGTCGAACTGCTCGTCGCCCGCGCC
>JBCCLD010000263.1:0-6717 GCA_039027055.1 Bacteroidota bacterium | reverse complement strand
GCCGGGACGGCGGGGGCGCGCTGGAGGGGAAGCGCGGGTGTGCTAGCGTCGAACACCGCGTGTGACGTTCCAGGCGTCGGGCCAGTCGCTCGTCCCGGAGGCGAAGCGGACCATAAGGATCGGGCCAGAGCCACGTGGGTTGAGGTCGCTGTCCGCGTTGAGCGTCGGCGCGAGGTCGATGTCGGCCGTCGTGTAGCCAGGCGGGAGCGTCACTTTCACGAGCATGCGGGGGCTAAGGCCGAGGTCGGTGCGCGTGCGGCGGTAGTCGTTGATCGAATAGAAGCCCTTCTCGATGCCCCCGCCCGCGTTCGAGCCCCAGTAGACCACGTAGCCGTAGTTGGTGGCCGGGCTGTCAAAGTGCGACTGGACGAGGTTGGCGATGTCGGCGGTGCCCGACCAGTCCATGCTGTTGAGCGTGAGGCCAAAGCCGCTGCTGCCGCTGGTCGAGCGGTTGGGCTGGTTGTTATAGGTGATCTCCAGCGGCTTCCACGGTGCGCCGGCCAGGGTTACCGGGATGGTGATGTCGTCCGACTGGCCGTCTTCGTTCTGACCGCCGTGGTACATCTCGAAGTACGCTTCGTCTACGGTGGAGCCTTCCGGGAGCGTGGGTAAGCCGAAGTGCACGTAGGAGCGCTTGATGCCCACGCTGTTGAAGGAGACGGCGAGGCCGCCCTGTGTGCCGTAATTGTTGTCGGCCTCGGGGCAGCCCGGGAGCGTGAGTGGGCCGCACGACACGGTGGCGTCCATGTCGGCGCCGATCCACATGTAGACGGAGCCCGTTGCGAGCGGGGGCACTTCGATCTCGTTGATCTCCTCTTCGAGTTGTTCGACGAGGTCGCAGCCGGTGAGCACG
The DNA here is from genome assembly GCA_039027055.1 of Bacteroidota bacterium. Lineage (GTDB taxonomy): Bacteria > Bacteroidota > Rhodothermia > Rhodothermales > Rubricoccaceae > JBCBEX01. The sequence continues at coordinate 5,864 of JBCCLD010000263.1, read as the reverse complement.
GGGAGGAGCATGAAGCCGAGAAGCAGGGCGAGGGCGGAGCGGGGCGGGTTCAAGGAGGAGGTATGCATGAGTCCGAACGGTTGGAAGGAGGAGACTCCCAGAGCCAGTCGGTCCGGCGTCGCTGCGGTCAGCGGTGGGAGGCGCGTCTACCCATCCCCGTGCACCCGTCGCACGAAAGTGATCCCGCCCCTCAAAAAAACTCGCAGGCGAGGGCCGTGGTCTCGTTGTATTCTCTCCACAAAGGACAAAGGACCCATGACCAAGGACGCCCACCGCGACGACCTCACGGCCCTGCTCCACGACGTGGTCGGCGGGAGCCGAACGGCGGTCAATCACCTCCTACCGCTCGTCTACGGCGAGCTGCGCCAGCTCGCGCACGGCAAGCTGCGCTTCGAGCGGCGCGACCACACGCTCCAGACGACGGCGCTGGTCCACGAGGCCTACCTCAAGCTCATCGACCAGCGGAACGTGGCGTGGGAGAGCCGCGCCCACTTCTTCGCCATCGCCGCGACGGCCATGCGGCGCGTCCTCGCCGAGTACGCCCGCGCCCGCAACGCCGAGACGCGCGGCGGCGGCGAGCGTCCGCTCCCGCTCGACGAACTCCGCGACGGCGTGGGGCTCTCCGACGACCAGGCTGCCGAGATCCTCGGCCTCGACGAGGCGCTCACCCGGCTGGCTGCGTTCAATCCGCGCGGCGCGCAGGTCGTCGAGATGCGCTACTTCGTGGGGCTGACGCACGAGGAGATCGCGTCCGTGCTCGACGTGTCCGTGCCGACCGTCCGCCGCGCCTGGGCCGCCGCTCGCGCCTGGCTCCGTGACGAGATGTGAGCGTCTTGGAGGTCGGGCAGCACGTGCATACGTTTCCACGACAAACCGTCCACACCGTACCGCGATGACGCCCGAACGCTGGCAGCAGGTGGAAGCCCTCTTCGACGCCGTGCTCGGCGTGGCGGAGCAGGACCGAGCGGCCCTGCTGGCCGACGCCGAGCCGACGGTCCGCGCGGAGGTCGAGCGGCTGCTCGCGGCCCACGACGCCGAGGACGACGGCTTCCTCGCGCCCGTTGCGCGGCTGGGCGACCTGGACCTCCAAGAGATGGCCGATGCCGCGTTCGTGCAGGACGAGGACGGTGACGACCTGATCGGAACAACCGTCGGGTCGTACCGCCTCGTGCAGCGCCTCGGGCGCGGCGGCATGGGCACGGTCTACGCCGCCGAGCGCGCCGACGGGGCGTTCCGGCAGCGCGTGGCGCTCAAGCTCATCCGGCGCGGCCTCGACACGGACGATCTCGTCCAGCGCTTCCGCGCCGAGCGGCAGATCCTCGCCAGCCTCTCGCACAAAAACATCGCGCGCCTCCTCGACGGCGGCAGTACGGGCAGCGGCAGCGATGGCAGGACGGCGCGGCCTTTCCTGGCGATGGAGTACGTGGAGGGCGAGCCGATTACGGCGTTCTGCGATCGCCAGCGATTCGGCGTCGAGGCGCGGCTGCGGCTCTTCCTCGACGTGTGCGCCGCTGTGCAGCACGCCCACCAGCATCTCGTCGTCCATCGCGACCTCAAGCCGTCCAACATCCTCGTGGCCTCCGATGCAGGCAACGCGCCTGCCGTGAAGCTGCTCGACTTCGGCGTAGCGAAGCTGCTCAACCCGGGGCTTTCGGAGTACGCGGGCCTCGTCACGCACCACGCCGCGCGGCTGCTCACGCCCGCCTACGCCAGCCCCGAGCAGCTTCGCGGCCAGCCGATAACGACCGCGAGCGACCTCTACAGCCTCGGCGTGCTCCTTGCTGAACTGCTGACGGGTGCGCGGCCCTACGACCTCACGCACGCCGCCCCCGCTGAAATCGAGCGCATCGTCTGCGAGACGACGCCCGCTCCGCCGTCGCAGCAGGTGACGACGGGTGAAGCACCTGGACTCCTCGGCATCGAGGCGGGCACGCTCGCCAAGCGCTTGCGCGGCGACCTCGACATGATCGTGGGCATGGCGATGCGCAAGGAGCCGAGCCGCCGCTATGCCTCCGTCGAGCAGTTCGCCGACGACCTCCGCCGCCACCTCGACGGCCTGCCCGTCCGCGCGCGGCCCGACGAGATCGGCTACCGCGTCCGCAAGTTCGTCGGGCGGCACCGCGCAGCCGTCGCGGCGGCGTCCCTCGTTGCGGTCTTGCTGGTCGCGTTCAGCCTCGTGACCGCATTTCAGGCGCGGCAGGTGGCCGAGCAGGCGCGCATCGCCGAGCGCGAGCGCGACAAAGCCGCCGAGGTCAGCGCGTTCCTCCTCGACCTCTTCGCGCAGGCCAATCCGGCGCTCACCCGTGGCGACACGCTCACGGCGCAGGCGCTCCTCGACCGAGGGGCCGCCCGTCTCACACGCACCCTAGCCGACCAGCCGCTAGTCCAAGCCGACCTGCTGGACGTGATGAGCACGGCCTACGAGCGCATGGGGCAGTATGCCGCCGCCGAGGCGCAAGCCCGCTCAGCTCTCGCGCTTCGCGTTCGAAACGTAGGCGAGGCCGACACGAGCGTCGCGCGGAGCCGCCGTCGCGTAGCCGAGACGGTGCACTGGCAGGGGCGCTACGAGGAGGCCGACACGCTCTACCAAGCGGCCCTCCTCGCTCTCGAACCAGGCGGCGGGCCCCAACTTGCCGAGGCGCAAACGTCGTACGGAGCGCTACGGGCTGACCTCGGCGACGAGGAAGAGAGCGAGCGGCTCTACCGGCAGGCGCTGACTGTGCTGTCCCCCACCGAAGGGACCCGAGCGGCACGGGCACGGACGCTCAACAACCTCAGCATCCTGCTCCGCCGCCAAGGCCGCGCCGACGAGGCGTTTGAGGCGCAGTCCGAGGCGCTCCGCCTCCGCAGGGCTGCGCTCGGCGACGACCACCCCGACGTGGCGCAGTCGCTTACCGGACTCGCCATCCTCCACTACGGTCGCGGCGCCGCCGACGAGTCCACGCGGCTCTTCCACGAGGCGCTCGACGTGAGCCGAGCGGCATACGGTCCTGACCACCCGCAGGTCGCCTCCATGCTCATCAACCTGGGCGGCCTCTACCTACGTCTCGGCACGCCGGAGCAGGCCGAGGCGCCGTATCGCGAAGCGCTCGCCATCCGCGAAGCTGCACTTGGGCAGCGCCACGCCGATGTTGCGCAGCCGCTCGAAGGGCTGGCCGACAGCTTCGAGGAACGCGGCATGCTCGGCGAGGCCGAACGCCACCAGCGCCGCGCGCTCGCGATCCGACGCGAAGCGCTGGGCATGCGTCACCCACGCATGGCGCTCTCGCTGCTCTTGCTCGCCGACATTGTCAAGGGGCAGGGGCGGGGGGCGGACGGCGCGGCGTTGCAACGCGAAGCGCTCTCCATCCGCGCCGACGCCTTCGGTGAGACCGACGGCCGCACCGCCTACGCGCAACTCCTCCTCGCCGAAACGCTGGCCGAGACCGGCGATGCAGTTCAGGCACGCACCCTCGCCACGGCGTCACTCCGCGTCTTCCAGGCCACCGGCGATGCCGACTCGACCCGTGCCGCTGGACTCCTCGCCGCGCTGAATCCATGAGCGACTACATCAACGACACCATCGAGGCGGGCGCGCTGCGCATGGCTGTGGAGCCGCTCGGCGGGCAGTGCTATCAGGTGTCGGTCACGAGCGCCGACCGCACCTCGGTGTGGGGCACGTGGAGCGAGCCCATCACCATGCAGCCCGACTACCCCGCGCCGATGCTCGGGCAGGTGCTCTACTTCACCGCCGGACGTTTGCAGGCCGTCGAAGACACCGACGACTTCCTCGGCTGGTGCACCGAGACCGACCGCGAGCCGGGTGACCCCGACGCGCTTCGTCGCTATCGTGACCTTGTCAGTCTCCGCGATCAGGTTCGAGGCACGATGGGCGTCGACGCCTACGAAGGGCTGCTGGCGGGCTACGCGATTGATCAGGCGATGTCGAGGGCACGAGCGTCGTTCAATCGGGGAAGGAGCGACAGACGTGCTGGGAATTAACCGCGAACGCGAACCTGACGATGCTAGCGATGTAAGTTGGCCGCACCATCAACGCGGGCGTCCAGCACAGGTCCCACCCTGACGCCCGTGCCTTTGCTGACCAGCCGGAGCGACGACGCTCCCCCCACGTGGACCCTGCCTCTAGTTGGCCCGCACTCGGGCCGCTCCTCACCCTACCTGCTTTGCTCCCGCCCCTTGCGGCGCTGGCCGTCTGCGGGCTTTTTCTTTTGATGGGCTTTGCCCTCATGGTGGTCGCCTCGGGCGCCGAGAAGGCGTTCCTACCGATGAACGACCGCCACCGCAGCCTCTTGGACGAGGTTGGCGGCAGCCGCGCGAAGCGGCTCCTGTGGCTCCTCGACCGCCGCCTGCAGGTCCGGCTCACGCTACGGCTTGCCTATCTACTGCCGCTCGTTGGCGTGTCGCTGCTCACGGTCGACGTGGCGAGGCGCCTCCCGGGCAGTACGGTCACCTCGACGGTGGGCCTCCTGGCGCTGTTCGTGGTGCTCCTCGTGTGGGCCGAGCGGCTCATGCGGCGCCGTGCCAAGGCGCACCCGATCGACCTCGGCATCGCGCTGACGCCGTTTGTCACGACCGCCTACGTGCTGTTTTGGCCGATAACGAAGCTGCTCACCGAACTCCTACGCAACCGCCCTGACTCGGACCAGTCCGACGGCCCGGCTGTGGACGAGGACGATGCCCCGGAGGATGGCCTCGACGACGACGAACGCGCGATCCTCACCTCGCTGATCGAGTTCGGCGACACGACCGTCCGTGAGGTCATGATCTCACGGCTCGACGTGCAGGCACTCGACGCGTCCGCGTCGTTGGAAGAAGCCGTGGCGCTCGTCCGCGAGTCGGGCCACTCGCGCTTCCCGGTCTACGACGAGCACCTGGACCGCGTCCTCGGCGTCGTCTTCGCGAAGGACCTCCTACGGTTCCTCGGCCCGGAAGCGCCCGCGGCGAAGCGGTGGGTCGACATCGCCCGCCGCCCGCTCTTTGTGCCGGAGGACAAGCGCCTCGACGAGATGCTTGCCCTCTTCCGCTCGACGGGCACCCACATCGCCATCGTTGTGGACGAATACGGTGGCACCGCGGGCTTAGTCACGCTCGAAGACATCCTGGAAGAAATCGTCGGCGACATCCGCGACGAGCACGACGCCCCGGAGCCGCAGCCCTGCCAGCAAATCGCTGACAACCTGTTCCGCGTGGACGCGCGCATCCACCTCGAAGAACTTGCCGAGTGCCTGGAGACGGAACTCGACGCTGAGGCGTTCGACTTCGAGTCGCTGGGCGGACTGGTTTACCACCTCGCCGGCGAGGTCCCCAACGAGGGCGACATGGTGCGTTTCGAGGACTTGAAGATCGAAGTCGAAGCCGTCGAGCAAAACCGGATTCGACAGGTGCTCGTGCGGCGTGGCGTGCCGGCCGTAGCCGAGGCCGAAGCGATGGAGACCGACCGAGGAAGGGGGTAGGGAATCCACCTGGGCATGCTTGGGCAGTCTAGGGTGCGGTGCGTAGCTTCGCGGCTTCTTCGTCCGATCCTATTCTCCGACCAGTACCACTGTGGCAGCACCGACCACCTCCTCGCGCGGGTTCTGGGGCTCTCGCCTCGGCTTCATCCTCGCCGCCTCTGGCTCCGCCATCGGGCTCGGCAACATTTGGCGCTTCCCTTATACGGCCGGTGAAGGCGGCGGGGGGGTCTTCGTGGTGATTTACCTCGTCTTTGTGATAGGCATCGGGCTCCCAGTTCTCCTGGCAGAGTTGGCCGTCGGTCGACACACGCGGCGCAACCCTGTAGGTGCGTTCAAAGCGATCGTGCCCGGCACGCTGTGGCCGATGGTGGGCGGCCTGGGCGTGCTGACCGGCTTTGGCATCCTCGCTTT
>JBCCLD010000262.1:0-6720 GCA_039027055.1 Bacteroidota bacterium | reverse complement strand
GGTGCTCACGGCCTCCGTTCGGCCTCCGCTGCGTTCCACTCGTCACTCGATCCTACGGGATCGCGCTCCTCGTGCGCCTTTCGGAGACGCAAACGGCGTCTCGTGAGCACCTGACCCGATCAATGTCCACACGCCCTAGGCGGAGGTGCTCCAGCAGGTCCCACAGCGAGTGCGCCCCGCTGTCGATCCGGTCGTTGATGCGGTCGAGTGGCACCCCCGCGAGGGCCTGGGCGGTGGCGACGTGTGCATGCCCACCTCGCAGCACGGCGACGAGTTCAGCGCGTAGGCGTTCGTCCGGCGTCGTGGGAGTGGTCGAAGGGCGCGGCATGGAGGTAGGGCATAGGACGAGGGGCATCCAACCTACGTCCGGCGCTCCACGCGATGCTCTTCTCAGGCGGGACTGGGGAGGGTCGCGGTCGACAGTTCCACGTCCCCCTGGGTCTGCGGCTCCAGCGGGAGGCGGAACCAGAACGTGGCGCCGGCTCCAGCCTCGCTCTCCACGCCTATCGTGCCGCCATGCGCCTCCACCAGCGTCTTGGCGATGTAGAGGCCAAGCCCCGTCGAGTGCTCGCCCCCGGTCGGCTGCGCGCTGAGCCGCTCCAGCTTGCCGAACACCTTCGCCTTGTCGGCCTCTGTCAGGCCAGGTCCCTGGTCAGACACGGCGAACCGCGCCCAGGACATACGCTGCCCGTCGCCCTCCGAGGGGACCGACTCGACGAGGAGCGACACCCACACGCAGCTCCCGAGTGGGCTGTACTTGACCGCGTTCGAGACTAGGTTGTCCATCGCCCGCTGCAGAGCCGACACGTCGACACGCGCTGGGAGCTGCTCCGGTACGGCTAGCTCTAGGCTGATGTGCTTCTGCAAGGCCTGGACGCGGTTCCAGCGGGCCACGCTCCGGGCGACCCCGGCGAGGTCGGCCTGCCGGACGCGAAGCCGCAGGCCGTCCTGGGTTTCGCGCTGGGCGTCGTCGAGCAGGTCGGTGATGAGGGCGGCGGCGCGGATGGCCTCGGCCCGGATGGTCTTGAGGCTCTCGACCTGCTCGGCCTCGCTCATCGTGTCCCGCTCGTCGATCAGGAGGTCGGCCAGCCCGGCGATGCCACCGAGCGGATTCTTGAGGTCGTGCGCGGCGACGCCCAGGAACTCCTTGTTCTGCTCCAGCGCCTGGCGCAGCTCGACGGTGCGGCCTTCGAGTGTGTGGTTGAGGTCGTGCAGTTCGAGGTTGGCCTCCTCCAGTGCCGTCCGCTGCCGCTCGACTTCCTGCTTCTGCTGGCGGATCTCGGCGGTCCGCTCGGCTACGGCGGCCTCCAGGAGGGCAGTGCGCGCATGCAGCCGCCGGGAGCGGTGGCGGTTGTAGCCGACGACGATGACGACGAAGCCGGCGATCCCCGAGCAAGCCCATAGCAGCGAGGCCCACCAGGTCTGGTACCAGGTTGGTAAGAGGCGGAAGCTGAACGTGGCTTCCTCGGTGACCTGGCCGTAGCCGTCCCGGGCCTGAACGCGGAACGTGTAGGAGCCTGGGTCGAGGTTGGTGTAGTCCTTCTGCGTCTCGGACGTCCACTCGGACCAGCGCGGTGCGAGGCCGTCGAGACGGACCCGGTAGGTGGAGCCGGAGGGCTGCTCGTAGGCGAGCGCGGCGAAGCTGAAGCGGAGCGCGTTGCGGTCTGGCGCGAGCGTGTGGCTATGGCGCAGCGCGTCGCTAAACCCGTCGGCGACGAGCGAGTCGGGGGCAAGCGCCATCACGCGCCGCAGCCGGAGGGCCGGGGCAGGCGGACGCGTCAGCGCCGCGTCGAGCCGTACGACGCCCGTCTCGGTAGCCAGCCACCCGGTGCCATCTTGGTCGAAGGTGAGGGCGGCAATGGTGCGTGCCGCCTCCGGGGCGAGTATGCGCTGCGGCTCCCCGTACCCCGACGTACCGTGCGAGGAGGCGACGTAGAGTGCGTTGTCTGCCCCGGTGAACCACCGGGTTGTGCCGGGGCGTTCTCTCAGAAAGGCCGGCACGCCTACCTCTCCCGCCCAGGCCGTACGGGCCGGTTCGAGGCGCGGCCCCTCCGTGGTGAGCGAGGCCTCGTAGGTGGCTGTGCGCCCCACCATGTGCAGCACGCCGTCGACGTGCACGAGGCGGCTGTAGATGCTCAGCTCGCTGTGCTGGAGCGTAGGCCACACGTGGGCGTCGCGCAGCGCACTCCCATCGGGGATGGAGACGACCACCGCACGCTGGTTGGTGGTTGTGCTCCAGAGCACCGTCTCCGTCGCGCCGGGGCTGCGCGGGGCTTGGCCGAGGTTGAACAGCACGTGGTCCGTGACGAGCGAGTCGACGACGGAGACCTCGCCACGCTCGTCCACCTCAAACGCGTAGAGCGTGGACTCGCTCGGCACGAAGAGCTGGCCGGGGTCGTGCTCGGAGCGCACGAAGCCGGTGCCGAGACGCACGCCGCCGGACGGCTCCCAGACGACGGTGGCCGCCTCGTCCTCGATGCGCAGCAGGCCGGAGTTGCACAGCCCGATCAAGGCCGTGCCAACCTCCGTGAGTTGCTTGCATTCTACGTGCCGATCGACAGTCTGAACAGGAACGAAGCGAGCAGGGCGTACGGTCTCGTCCAGCACGACGAAGCCGACCTCGGTAGCTGCGTAGAGCCGTCCGTCATGGCGCAGCACCTGGCTCACGGCCGACTCGACGCCCTCGGCCCGGGCAAACTCGGTGCGCTGGCGGGACGCGTCGATGCGGGCCATGCCGCCGAAGAGCGATGCCCAGAGCGCGCCATCGGTGGTCTGGTTGAGCTCCATGACCTCCGTGTTGTGGAGGCCGGCCTCCACGCCAAGGTGGCGCAAGACGCGCCCGCCGTCGTCCAGCAGCGCCACGCCCTCGCCATCGAAGCCCAGGGCGAGGGTACCGTCTGCAAGCCGTGCGCCCGCATAGAGCTTGCCCATCAAGATGAGGTCATCGGCCTCGGTGGACCAGGCTTCGCACGGCCGGTCGGCCTCTCGGCTGCATCGCAGGAGCGGCCGGCCGCTGATGAACAACAGCAGGCCGTCGGGGCCGTCAGGCAGGATGCGTCCGATGGTGCCGTCGAGGCGGTGCAGCACCTCGATCTTCCCCGTCGGCGCCACGCGAAGGACGCGCCCCTGCACGTCCGAGGTGTACACCTCGCCGTCGATGACGTTGTGGTAGAAGAACGGACTCTCGGCCTCGATGACATGGAGCGTCTGTCCATCCCAGCGTAGGAGCGCGCCCTCGTGCGCGGTGAAGTAGACCCCGTGCAAGGTGGCCGACACCTCCCAGAGCGTCGAGAGGGCCTGGTAGTGGGCGGGTAGGTGCTCTGCGAGCGAGTGGAAGCGCAGGTGCCCACGCTCATCGGGAGCCAGGTAGCCAGGGTGGCCCTCTGCGGCGACGTAGAGCCGCCCGTCGAACCCATAGGAGAGAGCCTGGACGCCTGTGAGCAGGGGGTCGACGACGGGGGTCCACGTGTGACCGTCGTAGACCAGGATACCTTTCGCGTTGGCCACGTAGATCAGCCCGTCGGGTGTCTGGGCAACGTGGGTATTGTTGCGGGCGAGGCCGTGCTCTGCCGGGGCGTAGTAGCGAAGCGGGAACCGCCCGACCGTGCGCATGTCCTCCATCGACGGCGAGGCCGTGCGCATCCCCTCCGTAGACCGCCCTGGCTCGGGCGATTGCGCCGCTCCCACTCCTCCGCCAAGCCAGGCGAAGACGGTACAGAGGGTAAGCAGGGTGATTCGTTTTGACACGCAGGTGGAGGCTGGGCGGTCGTCCCAGGCATCCCGGGTCTCTCACACAAGCCTGAAGGCGACCAGGGGGTGTGTGGCGAGAATCATGCCTCTCGTGCGCCCTCCCCTCGCACGGCGAGGGCGTGCTCACTTTTCATACAGTCACTGGGGCATCCAGCGCGGTGTGAGCACCATCAACACAAACGCGCTCACAGCCAAGGCGACGAAGCCCGCGGCGACGAGGTCGTCGTGCTGGAGCCAGCCGAGCCTGAGCAGAATCCACCACCAGTCGTGCGCCGTCTCGCCGAGGCCACCGATGAGCGGCAACGCGCGCTCCTGGGCATCTGCTGCGTAGACCGAGACGTTGACGGCGCTCTGCCCGAACCACAGCAGCGACACCTGCGTGCCGAGCCGGTTGTCATAGCGAAACGCTGACCAGACGAACACCGCCGGAAGGATCAGCTGCATCAGCGTACCGCCGAGCGCGGTCACGAAGTCGCCGAAGAAGCCGAAGAACCAGTGCCCGGCCTCGTGGACGATCAGGTTGAGGTCGTCCACGACGCGGATGTACGAGCCCCAGGTGGCGAGGACGTAGACCGCCGCGAGGGCGAGGACCGCTGTCGGCCCCCAGAGGCGGAGGCGGTCGGCGGCGTCATGGGACAGGGCGAGCGAGGACACCGGGGCACCGATTCGTGAACGAAGCGGCCGGTGTCCTGCAAAGCTCGCGCCAGCGTGCAAGGAGGTAGGCAGGTGTGGACGTATGGACGTGTGAAGGTGCCTGGCCTCGTCCACACGTTCACACCCCAAAGACGGCCTCGAACGCCGAGCTGGACCCCAGTGGCGCTTCCGGACTGCGCATCAGCCGCCTGGCACGTAATAGGGGATCGAGATGCGCAGCCACGAGGCCACCGAGTCCTGGCCTACGGTGGCCCCTTTATAGCGCCGGTTGGCGGCCACGTTGAGCGCAAGGCGGTCCAGCGTCGGGTGCGCCGACTCCAGCACCTTCGCGGCCACGGCCTCGCCCTGGCGGTTAACGTGCACCTGCATCGTCACGCTGCCCTCTACGCGGTTTTGGCGCAGGCTGTCCGGGTAGATCACCAGGCTCGGGTCGATCTGTCCGAGGGGCCCCGACTTGCGGTAGTCCTGCGCCACGCGGCGGTAGACGTCGGTGCGGAGGCTCCGCACGTCGCCGCCGTCGCCGGCTTGGCGGATGAGCGGCACGCCGACGGCGTTGAAGACCGAGTCCATCACCTCCGGGTTGTTACGGAACAGCCCGATCAGGCCGCCGTCCGGGTCGGCCTCCTCCGCACCGTCGAGGCGGCCGCGCTTGACCTGGGCGACGAGGCCCTCACCCTCAGCGATGCCCATCGTCCCCAGGGTGGAGAGATCGCGGAAGGCGACGGCGGTGTCTACGTCGGCGTGCCACCACGCGGTGAGCGTGGCGTCGGCACCGTTGGAGGTCCAGCCCTCAGGCGGCGTGAGCGGGTCGCTTCCGGTGCCTCCGCACGCGGCGAGGACGACGAGAGCAGCGGCGAGCACAAGCGAAACAGCGAAGCGCATGGCGGTAGCGGTCGGTGGAGCGTAGTCGGTGAGACGTACCAAACGTAGCACGCGCCCCGTCTAGTCGGACGGAGCGCGTGCGAAATCCTGCCGGATAGACCATGCAGAGCGCTGGCTTAGTTCGTCGAGAGGACGTACTCGTTGTAGACGCGGCCGAGGTTGCGGATGCGGAGCCGGAAGGGGCCGGTCCAGAGCGGTCGGAAGGAGAAGTAGCCCACGTCGGTGTAGTCCGTGTCCGAGGCGACGAGGTTGCCGTTCTCGTCGTAGAGATAGAAGTCGAGGTCGGTGTCGTGGTCGCCAGTGATGGAGATGGTGGCGCGCTGGCCGCCGCGGAAGGAGAGGTAGTGCGTGTTGGTGCTGTAGGCCGGGACGCGGTAGACGCCGAGCAGCGAGCCGCCGACGCGCCCCTTCTCGCCCAGCGCGGCGCGGCTCTGCAGGCCGGCGATTACGCCCGCGAGCGGCGAGTCGGCCTCGGCGAGGTCAGCCGCGTCAGCGAGGAGCGCCTCGACAGTGAACGCATCACTCTCGTCGCCCTTCTCGCCCACCGCGCCAGCGTCGTCCATGGCTTCGGTGTCGGTCTCGCCTTCGAGCGGGTCGGCGGGATGGTCGAGGAGGAGCCGGGCGGCCGTGGCGAGCGCCTGCGCGTCGCCGTTGGCGCGGCCGTACTGTGCGAGCTGCGCGGCGAGCGCCTGCGGGCTGGTCATCGTGGCCGTGGTCTCGGCCTTGCCGTTGACGCCCTTGCGGTCCACCATCGTGGAGTCTGTTTCCTGGGCAAGCGCCGGCGCGGCGAGCAGCAGTACGAACGCGAGGGAGAGCAGTCGGGTCATGGGTCTGACTGGTTGGTTGCGGAGAGTAAAAAGTTAGGAGTAAAGTGTAAAGAGTTAAGGGTGGAGAGTAGGGCGTCAAGAGATCGCGGGGGCGATTCTGCACGGCAACACGGCCGCACGGCCGCACGGCAACACGGCCGCACCACAACACGGCCTCACTTCTCCACCACCTCCATCACGAGCGTGGCCGTCGCCCCCGTCTGTGGGGGCGGGGCGAGGCCACCGGAGCGGGTGCCGTAGTGCACGCCCGCCATGAGCGCGTCGAGCGGGCCGCCGCCGGGGGCGCTCGCGGAGCGCGTCCGGGCGAGGTCGGTGAGCACGGGCGTGAAGTCGACAGGCTGCTCCGTGGCGAAGAGCTTGAAGACGTAGGTGCCGAACGGCGCTTCGGGGATGCGCGCGTGGCCGAGCGCCTCCTCGACGGAGAGCAGCTTCGTCTGCCCGGCCGTGAGGCGGTACTCGCCGCCCTCCACGGTCGGTGCGATCTGCTCGACGCGGCCGTCGGGGTAGAGTTCGAGGAGGGCGACGTGGGCGTCGGTGTCGCCGCGGTTGTGGAGGCGGAAGACGAAGCCCGGCGTGCCGCCGACGTTTTCGGTGGCGGGCGTGAACT
>JBCCLD010000261.1:0-6725 GCA_039027055.1 Bacteroidota bacterium | reverse complement strand
GCACCTCTCCGCGCTGCCCTACATCGACGCCGAGCGGACGGGCATCTGGGGCTGGAGCTACGGCGGCTTCCTCGCGCTCAACGCGATGCTGATGGGCGACGGCCCGCAGACCTTCGAGGTTGGCATCGCGGGCGCGCCTGTGACCGACTGGCGCTACTACGACACGATCTACACCGAGCGCTACATGTCCACGCCGCAGAAGAACGACGCGGGCTATACCGAAGGCTCGCCCGTCACCTACGCCGCCAACCTCGACGACGACCGCCAGGACCTCCTCATCGTCCACGGTGACTACGACGACAACGTGCACCTCCAGAACACCATCGTGATGGTGGAGGCGCTCCAAGACGCGGGCAAGCAGTTCGACTTCATGCTCTACCCCGGCCAGGCGCACGGCGCCCTCTACGGCCAGGCCGTCCACTACTTCACGCTGATGACCGACTACATCGCAGAGCACCTCGCCGCGCCCACCGACATGGCGAAGGGTGGCACACGGTAGCAACCGACATCAAACCAACGCAAAACGCCCCGACTCGCAATTGAGTCGGGGCGTTGCTGTGAGCGGGAAACCGGACTCGAACCGGCGACCTTCTGCATGGCAAGCAGATGCTCTACCAACTGAGCTATTCCCGCGAAAGGCACCCAACATACGAAGCCGCAGACGGGGCTGTCAACGCGCAGCGGGATCCCACGCGGTGAACATTCAGTGCGGGACAAAGCAGGTGGACGCAACGGCCTGCAAACGAGTCCACTCCAAAAGCACGGACGGTGTCTGTCATCCTGAACTCGTTTACTGCGTGAAGCGTCGCTTTCAGGATCTCTAGCGATTGCGATCGCTGGGAGCATCGCTGGGACGCTGAATCACGTTCAGCATGACGAGGTCGAACGGGTACCGCCGGAATTGACGTGACTACGCCTTCTCCGTCAGCGCAGCGATGCCGGGGAGCGTCTGGCCTTCGAGCAGTTCGAGCATCGCGCCGCCGCCAGTGGAGACGTGACTCACGTCGTCGTCGAGGTTGGCCTGCGAGAGGGCGGCTACCGAGTCGCCACCGCCAACGACTGTGAGCGCGTGGCGCTTGGCTGTGGCCTGGGCGAGCGCCTTGGCGACCGCGAGCGTGCCCGTGGCGAAGTTGGGCATCTCGAAGACGCCCATGGGGCCGTTCCAGATGACCGTCTTGGCGTCGGCGAGGGCCCCTTCGTAGCGCTGTACCGTCCTAGGACCAATGTCGAGGCCCATCCAGCCGTCGGGGATGTCGCCCGCGACCGTCTCGTGCGCGGCGTCGTTCGAGAACCCGTCGGCGATGACGTGGTCGGTTGGGATGAGGAGCGTGTCGCTGTGCGCGTCGAGGAGCGCTTTGGCGCGGTCTACCCAGTCCTCTTCCACGAGCGAGGTGCCCGTCGTGTGGCCCTGTGCGCGGAGGAACGTGTAGGCCATCGCGCCGCCGATGAGCAGCGTGTCGACCTTGTCCACGAGCGCCTCGATCACGCCAATCTTGTCCGACACCTTCGCGCCGCCGATGATGCCCACGAAGGGGCGACCCGGCTCGGCGAGCGCGTCAGAAAGGAACTCGACTTCCTTCGCGAGGAGCAGCCCCATCGCGGCATGGCCGCCCTTGGCTTCCATTGCCTCGGCGACGGCCGTCGTGGACGCGTGCGCCCGGTGGGCCGAGCCGAAGGCGTCGTTGACGAACTCGTCGCCGTGCTTGGCGAGTTGGGTGGCGAGGTCGGCGTCGTTCTTCTTCTCACCCGCGAGGAAGCGCGTGTTTTCGAGCAGCACGATGCTGCCGGCTGGCGCGCCCGCCACGCACGCCTCGGCCTCTGGTCCGACCGTGCTGGCGCAGAACACCACGCGGATGCCCATCAGCAGCTCGTCGAGATGCGCGCCGACGGCCTGGAGGCTGTAGGCCGGGTCGGGCTCGCCCTTCGGGCGCCCAAGGTGGCTCATCAGCACCGGCGTGGCCCCAGCGTCGAGCAGCGCGCGCAGTGTCGGGATGGCTGCACGCACACGGGTGTCGTCGGCCACCTGTCTGTGGTCGTTCAGCGGGACGTTGAAGTCCACGCGGACGAGCACGCGCTTGCCCGCGAGGTCGAGGTCGGAGAGAGCGAGTTTCATTGGAGAGAGGGGGTGGAGAGTAGGGGGGAGGGAGTAGAGGGGTAGAAGTAGGACTCCCTACGCTCTACCCCCAACCCGCTACACGAGCAGAGCGAGCTACGCGAGGCCGCTGAGCTCGGCGAACATCTTGGCGACATCCACCGTGCGGTTGGAGTAGCCCCACTCGTTGTCGTACCAGCCGACCACCTTCACGAGGGTCCCGTCGGCCTGCGTCATTTGGCTGTCGACGATGCACGAGTGGGGGTTGTGGACGATGTCGATGGAGACAAGCGGCTCCTCGCTGTATTCCATGACGCCATTGAGGGGGCCAGCAGCAGCGGCTTTCAGGGCGGCGTTGACGTCTTCGACACTGGCTTCCGTCTTGAGGACGGCGGTGAGGTCCGTGAGCGAGCCGTCGGGCGTCGGGACGCGGAGCGCGAAGCCGTTGAGCTTGCCCTGAAGATGGGGGAGCACGAGGCCGACGGCCTTGGCGGCGCCGGTCGTCGTGGGGATGATCGAGAGGGCGGCGGCGCGAGCACGGCGGAGGTCCTTGTGCGGGGCGTCCTGGATGCGCTGATCGGACGTATAGGCGTGCACGGTCGTCATGAAGCCCTGCTCCAGGCCAAACGTGTCGTCGAGCACCTTCGCCATTGGCGCGAGGCAGTTGGTGGTGCACGAGGCGTTCGAGATCACCTCCATGTCGGGGGTGAGCACGTCGTCGTTGACGCCGAGCACGACGGTCGCGTCGATCGGGCCCGACGCCGGGGCCGAGATGACGACCTTCTTGGCGCCCGCTTCGAGGTGCAGCGCGGCCTTGTCGCGGGTGCGGAAGATGCCGGTGGACTCGATCACGACATCGCAGCCGAGGTCGCCCCAGGGGAGGTCGGCCGGGTTGCGCTCGGAGAAGACCTTGAAGCGGTCGCCGTCGATCTGGAGGTGGTCGTCGCCCCACGTACTGACCTGGCCCGGGTAGCGGCCGTGGACGGAGTCATACTTGAAGAGGTGCGCGAGCGTCTTCGCGTCGGTGAGGTCGTTCACCGCGACGATGTCGAAGGCGTCGTCCTGACGCTCCAGGATGCTGCGGAAGACGAGGCGCCCGATGCGCCCGAAGCCGTTAATGCCGAGTCGGATAGCCATAGGAAAAGGCAGTCGATGTAGGGAAGAAAAAGAAGGTGACGGTGTTTGAATCTAACCTATCCGGTGGCATTGGAATTCGGGCATGAATTGCGGGCGAAGCGGGCAGCAAAGCGCTTCCAGAGCCGTGAAGACATGGCGAATCGACCCCGCGGGGCGACGATCCACGCGCATTTCAATTGTCTACGATGGTGGGCACCGAAACGGCGACGTACCTTTGTCAGCTATCCGCTTTTCATCGACGAGGCGCCCCCGGCCCACCTGTGTGCCCCACCCACACGGCGGCCCCGTCTCCGACCTGCAGTCCCCCCTTGCCATGAGCATGCTCAAGCCGCCGAAGTCGGCGACCACCAACCGTCCGGACGTCCAAGCCGACGCGCTGACGTCGGCGTACGCGACGTCGTGGAGTCTCTGGGACCAATACAGAACCCTCATCATCGGCATCGGCGTGGCCGTGGTGGTGATCGGACTGGCTACGTTCGCCTACATCAACTGGAGCACCGGCAAGGACGAGGAGGCCGCCAAGCTGCTCGGGGGCGCGCTCACCGCCTATGAGGCCGGCGACTTCGCCGTGGCGCTTGAGGGCACCGTTGACGAGCCAGGCCTGCTTGCCATCGCCGACGACTACGGGGCGACGCCGACGGGCAACCTGGCCGCGTTTTACGCCGCCGACGCCCTGATGCAGCTGGAGCGCTACGACGAGGCGCTTACCTACTTCGACCGCTACGACGCCGAGGACGACATCATCGGCGCCAGCGCCCTCGCAGGCGAGGCAGCCATCTACGAGCAACAGGGCGACGCCGGCCAAGCCGCCCGCCTCTACCGCCGCGCCGCCGACATGTACGAGGGCGTCTCGGCCCCCGACTACCTCCTCGCCGCTGCTCGCAACTACGAGGCCCTCGGCGACTTCGACGCGGCCGCCCGCGTCTACGACGCGATCGAAGCCCAGTACGACGAATCGTCTGCGGCCGCCAACCTCGGCTTCTACCGCGCCCGCCTGGACGCGATGCGCTAGCCCACCGAGCCGGGGAGCCGGAGCCACGGCGAACCGGTGCGCTCGTCCCTCTGCCGTTCCTTCGCCTCCTCGTTTCCCCGTCTCATGGCCAAGATTCTCATCGCTGACGACGAAGCGCCGATCCGTCGCACGCTCCGTGACATCCTCGAATACGAGGGCTACGAGATCGAGGAGGCGGCCGATGGCACCCAGGCCCTCGCCATGGCCAAATCGGGGGGGCACGACCTCATGCTCCTCGACATCAAGATGCCGAAGCGCGACGGCATGGAGGTGCTCGAAACGCTCAGCGCGACCAACCTCGACCTCCCGGTTGTGATGATCTCGGGCCACGGCACCGTCGAGACGGCCGTCGAGGCGACGCGGCTCGGCGCGGTTGACTTCATCGAGAAGCCGCCGGACCTCAACCGGCTCCTGGTCACGGTCCGCAGCGCGCTCGAGAAAAGCCAGCTCGAAACCGAAAACAAGCGGCTGCGCCAGGCCGTCGCCGACGCCGGGCAGGACGAACTCACACCGATCATCGGCGACAGCCAGGCGATCCAGCACATCACGGGCACGATCGAGCGGGTCGCTCCCACCGAGGCGCGCGTGCTCATCACGGGCGAGGCAGGGACCGGCAAGGAACTCGTCGCCCGCTGGATCCACCATCAGTCGGCGCGCAAGGACGGGCCGCTCGTGGAGGTCAACTGCGCCGCGATCCCGAGCGAACTCATCGAGAGCGAGCTCTTCGGCCACGAGAAGGGCGCGTTCACGGGCGCGACCAAGCAGCGCGTCGGCAAGTTTGAGCAGGCCGACGGCGGCACCCTGTTCCTCGACGAGATCGGCGACATGAGCCTCGACGCGCAGGCGAAGGTGCTGCGCGCGCTCCAGGAGAGCCGCATCACCCGCGTCGGCGGCGACCGCATGATTCCGGTCAACGTGCGCGTGGTGGCGGCGACGAACAAGAACCTGCTCGAAGCCATCGACGGGCAGCAGTTTCGGGAGGACCTCTACCATCGCCTCTCCGTCATCCTGATCCACGTGCCGCCGCTGCGCGAGCGCCGGGGCGACATCCCGGCTATCGCCGAGCACATCCTCCGCCGCGTCGCGCTCGAAAACGGCATGACCGGCCGCTCCTTCAGCCGCGACGCCCTCGACCGCCTCCGCACGCTCGACTGGCGTGGCAACGTCCGCGAACTCCGCAACGTCGTGGAGCGCCTCCTCATCCTGTCCGAGGGCCACGAGATCGGCGTGGCCGACGTGGACCGGTTCGTGAACCCGGGCGGCTCCGGCGGCGACCCGATGGCAGGGTTGCTCGACCAGTACGACCAGTTCTCGGAGTTCCGCGACATGGCCGAGAAGCTCTTCATCGAGCGCAAGCTGGAGCAGTTCGGCTGGAACATCTCGCGCACGGCCGAGAGCATCGGCATCCAACGCTCGCACCTCTACAACAAGCTCTCGAAGTACAACATCGAGCGGCAGGACGGGTAGCGGCGGTGTGCAGGCGTGATGGTGTGAACGTATGAACGTAGATGACGCAGCCCAGCCAGGCGACAACGCGGAGATCAAGGGAGCGGACGTCGAAGGACCTGCGCCCCACGGCCCACGACCTGCGACCCTCCTCACCGCGCGCGGCCTCACGAAGTCGTATCCGACCGCCAAGGGCCCGCTGACCGTGCTCGACGGCGTGGACCTCGACGTCCGGCGAGGCGAGTTTGTGGCGATTGTGGGCGAGAGCGGGACGGGCAAGAGCACGCTACTGCACCTCCTCGGGGCGCTCGATCGGCCCACGGCGGGCACCGTGCGGTACACGGACTCCGATGGAAGCGACACCGACGTGTTCGCCTACGACGATGAGGCGCTAGCGGCCTTCCGCGGCCGCGAAATCGGGTTCGTCTTCCAGTTTCACCACCTGCTGCCCGAATTCTCCGCGCTCGAAAACGTGGCGATGCCCGCGCTCATCCAGCGCACCTCTGTAGCACAGGCACACGGCCGGGCGGCCTCGTTGCTCGAGTCGATGGGGCTCGCCGACCGAACCGACCACCGGCCCTCGCAGCTCTCGGGCGGAGAGCGCCAGCGCGTCGCCATCGCGCGAGCGTTGATGAATGAGCCGGGTCTCGTCCTCGCCGATGAGCCAACGGGCAACCTCGACACGAAGACAGCCGATGCGCTGCACGACGAGCTCCGCGCACTGAGCCGTGACCAGGGCCAGGCCTTCGTCATCGTCACGCACAACCCGGCCCTGGCCGCGCTCGCCGACCGTGTCCTCACGCTGGAGGGCGGCAGTCTGCAAGAGGCTAAACCGGCCCCGTAGTGCGGTGTCCGTGCGTATCTTTTTGCGGTGCTCCTGCTATGCATGGAGAAGAGCAAGCCCCTGTAGCTCAACAGGATAGAGCTACGGCCTCCTAAGCCGTAGATCCAGGTTCGAGTCCTGGCGGGGGTACGACGGCGCGGGCACACGCGGTTTACGCAAGCATAACAGCGGGGGGCAAACCCAGCGGCCCCGCG
>JBCCLD010000260.1:0-6727 GCA_039027055.1 Bacteroidota bacterium | reverse complement strand
TGGGGGTGTTGGCCGAGGCGGTGACCGAAGCGCTGGGCGAATGGTGGGAGGCCCCCCGGCGGCTGGCGAAGCTGGTAGGGTACTCGTGGTGGGTGTCGGTGACGGGCACTATCCTGACATCAGGACCTTGAATCCGTATGATCCCCTGATTGTCCACACGCGCTGGCGGGCTTCCAGGTTGCTACCTTCCGCACGGGGCCTCGGTCCACGCGGGGTACTCTCCAACCTTGACGGATCCTGCTGCCGCTCGTCCCCGCGGCGCGGCGCTCCGTCCCTCGGTACCAGATCCGCTTGCGGAATCCGGGTATGAACGTGCGGACGCTTGAATGTGTGAACGTTCTCGTCCACACGCCCACCCCCGCATACGTTCACACCCGAGCTGGCCTCGAAGTCCGAGGCGAACCCTGACAGCCCTTCCGGATTTGGCCTCACCCCACCCTATGCGTTCCCGTCGCCTTTATTTGCAGGCGAGTGCCCTGCTGGTGGCCGCTGCGGTCGTGCTCTCGTGCCTGCCAGCCGCTCAGGCCCAGCACCCCGCCGGCGCGGACGGCGCGTGGCGCACCGTAGCGTCGGACGCGCCGCCCGTGGCACGCCACGAGCATGCCTACGTGCGCGTCGGCGAGCGCTTCTATCTCGTGGGCGGGCGCGGCGAGCGCCCCGTCCAGTCCTTCGATCCGGTCTCGGGGGCGTGGTCCACGCACGCGATGCCGCCCATCGAGTTGCATCACTTCCAGGCGGTCGCGCACGAAGGCAAGATCTACGTGATCGGCGCGCTCACCGGCGGGTGGCCGACCGAGGACCCTGTGGCGCATGTCTACATCTACGACCCCGTCGCCGATGCCTGGACGCAGGGGCCTGCGGTTCCCGAGGACCGCCGACGCGGGGCCGCTGGGGCCGTCGTGCACGACGGCGAGATCTTCGTGGTGGCGGGCATCCGCAACGGGCACACCGACGGCCACGTGCGCTGGCTCGACGCCTACGACCCTGCCACGGGCGGCTGGCGGCGGCTCGCCGACGCGCCGCGCACCCGCGACCACTTCCACGCCGCCGTACTCGACGGCAAGCTCTACGCAGCCGGCGGGCGGCGCAGCTCCCACGCCACGGGGCAAGGCTTCGAACTCACGATCCCGGAGGTCGATGTGTACGACTTCGCCACCGACACCTGGACGCCGCTGCCGCCCTCGGGCGACCTGCCGACGGAGCGGGCAGGCACCACCGTCGCCGTGCTCGACGGGCGCCTGCTCGTGCTCGGCGGCGAGAGCGGCAGCCAAGTGCCCGCCCACGCTGAGGTGGAGGCCTTCGATCCCGAGACGGGCACGTGGACTGCGCTCGCCCCGATGCGCGTCGGGCGGCACGGCATGCAGGCCGTCGTCTACGAGCAGAAGGTCTACGTCGCCTCCGGCTCGAAGACGCGCGGGGCCGACGAGGTGGATTCCCAGGAGGTCTACTCCCAGACGCCGTAGGTCAGGCCCGTCTGGAAGGATAGCCTGGCGAGGGCGCGTCTTGCTCTTGCGGGGGCCAGCGTCTACGTTGTGCTCGTCTCCTCGCGCCCTCTGCTGCGTCGGCCAGGCCCAGCGCATGGCACCCGGACGACCTCGATCAGCTTGCCCAAGACGCCGCTATGGCCCCCCGCGCTCTGGCCTTCTCGCTCGTGTTCGCGCTGCTCGTGACCGGGTCGGCGTGCGGTCCGCCCTCCGCGCCCGAGGGGACGACGGCGCACCGCGACCTCGCCTACGTCACCGACGGCCATGAGCGGCAGACCCTCGACCTCTATGTCCCGGACGCGGGCGAACGCCTACCGCTGATCGTCTGGGTGCACGCTGGCGGCTTCCGCTTCGGCAGCAAGGAGGACGACGTCCCCCTGGCGTACCTCGCCGACGGCTACGCCATCGCCAGCCTCAACTACCGCCTCAGCCAGCACGCCGTCTTCCCGGCGCAGATCGAGGACGTGAAGGCGGCCGTGCGCTGGCTGCGCGCCAACGCGGCGACGTATCGCCTCGACCCGGATCGCTTCGGGGCGTGGGGCACGTCCGCCGGGGGGCACCTCGTCGCCATGCTCGGCACGGCGGGCGACGTGGGCGCGTTCGACGTGGGCGCGCACCTCGACCAGTCGAGCCGCGTGCAGGCCGTGGCCGACCACTTCGGCCCCACCGACTTCCTCCAGATGGACGCCCAGCGCCTCCCCGACGGCCAGGTCCACGACGACCCCGACTCGCCCGAGTCGCGGCTGATCGGCGGTCCCCTGCAAGAAAACAAAGCGCTGGCGGCTCGGGCCAACCCCATCGCCTATGTGTCGGGCGACGATCCTCCGTTTCTGATCGTCCACGGCGACCAGGACCCGCTCGTCCCCTACGGGCAAAGCGTGCTACTCGTCGAGGCGCTGGAAGCGGCGGGCGTGCCGGTCACGTTCCACACCGTCGAGGGCGGCGGCCACGGCCGGTTCACGGACCCCCAGGTCGCCGAGCGCACGCGGACCTTCTTTGCCGAGCACCTGAGCCCGGCGGGTCCCTGAAGGACTCTTCCTCGCAGAGCGCTCAACAGTCAAGCGCTCTGCGGCGCCTTTCGATGAGGCGCGGACGTGTGCCTCGGCCTCGCTAGATTGCATCGCCGCGCATCGGGCTGAGGCTGGCGCACAACGCCGCCTCGGCTCCTCTGACGGTGCCGCGCCGCTTCTCTGCCGCGCTGCATCTCTGTCCCCCATCCAAACTCGCCATGCCCACCTCGCGCCGGACGTTCCTCACCCGAGTCGGCCAGGGGTCGCTGGGCCTCGTCGTGCTTCCCCGGGTCTCTTTCGCCGCCAGGCCCTCCCGCGCGCTCGCCGCGGACGCCGAGTGGGTGGCCTCGACGGCGTCGGCCCCCTGGCAGCAGCGCAGTCGGCTCCCCGTCTCCACCGAGCCCGGCCCCATCAACGCCATCGTGCAGCTGGACCAGCCGAGGCAGGTCATCGACGGCTTCGGGGCGTGCTTCAACGAGCTCGGCTGGACGGCGCTGCGCGCTCTGGGCGACGAGGACCGCGACGGGGTCTTCCGCGAGCTCTTCGCGCCGGGCGTCGGGGCCAACTTCACGGTCTGCCGGATGCCGCTCGGGTCCAACGACTTCTCGCGCGACTGGTACTCCTACGACGAGGTCCCCGGCGACTTCGCCCTCGACCACTTCACCATCGAGAACGACCACGAGACGCTCATCCCCTACATCCGCAGCGCCCTCCAGCATCAGCCCGACCTGCGGCTCTGGGCCTCGCCGTGGAGCCCGCCGACGTGGATGAAGACCAACGGCCACTACGCTGCCGCGATGCCCTGGCCGGGCTCCAACGTCGAGAATGGCCTGCGCCCGGACCAAGTCGGCCGCGAAGGCACCGACATGTTCATTCAGGACGAGCGCTACTTCCGCACCTACGCCTCCTACTTCGGGCGCTTCATCGACGCCTACCGAGAGCAGGGCATCCCCATCGGCATGGTGATGCCGCAGAACGAGTTCAACTCGGCGCAGGTCTTCCCAAGCTGCACGTGGACCCCCGAGGGGCTGGCCCGCTTCATCGGCTATCTCGGCCCGGAGATGGCCGCGCGCGACGTCGCCGTCTTCTTCGGGACGATGGAGCGGCCAAACGAGCACCTGGTGGACGTCAGCCTGCAGGACCCAGCGGTCGCCCCGTTCATCGAAGGGGTTGGCTTCCAGTGGGCGGGCAAAGGCTCGGTGCCGGGCATCCATCGGCGCTACCCCGACCTCAAGCTCTACCAGACGGAGCAGGAGTACGGCGACGGGCGCAACGACTGGCGCTACTGCCGCTACGCCTGGACGATGATGAAGCACTACCTCACCAACGGCACCAACGTCTACCTCTACTGGAACATGGCGCTCCGGAAGGGCGGCGTGAGCCGGTGGGGCTGGGCGCAGAACTCCCTCGTCACCGTGGACCCCGACGCGAAGACGTTCTCCTACAACGCGGAGTACTACCTGCTCAAGCACCTGAGCCACTACGTGCGCCCCGGCGCACGGCGGCTGGCCACGACGAGCTGGACCGGCCACGAGAACCTCCTCGCCTTCGCCAATCCCGACGGCAGCATCGTGGTCGTGCTTCAGAACGATCTCTGCGAGCCGCTCCCCGTCCGGGTGAGCGTGGGCGACCGGGTCGTGGCCCCGACCTTGCCTCCCGACTCGTTCAGCACCGTGGTGCTCCGACCCGACTGACCCAGAGCCCCGAGTTGGTCGTTCTACGGTATCGATGCGGGCGTGTACTCGAACCAGTCGAAGTCAGCCGGGGCAACGCTGGGCGTGCCGTTGCCCGTGGCGTAGAGCCCGACGTACGTGCCCGTGAACCCGCCAACCGTCTCGGAACTCAGGTAGCGCGCCTCCACCGTCTCGATGGGCGTGAAGGGTCCCCGATCTTGGGCAGATGACTCTGAGCCTTGCGCGTACGAGAACGTGAAGGTCGGCCCCGTGCTCTCTACACGGAGAGCGACCGGCCCAGGGGCTAAGACGACCGGCTCGGACTCGTAGGCGACGGTCCCAAACTCCAGGCGCACGACCAGCACGCGGCGCTCGCCCGAGCGCTTGACCAGCAGGTCGAAGTGCGTGCCGTGGTTGAGCAGGGTCAGCCCGGCCTCCTCGTTACCGCCTGCTGGCTCGAAGTCGAGCAGGGTGGTGGCGGTGAAGCCGAGGTGTTGGAGCCGCCGCCCGGTGAAGACGGGCGAGCCGAGCCCGTCCACTGCCGCCGCGTCGTCCATGGTCTCCGTGTCGTCGATCGTGAGCGCGGAGCCGAGGAGGCGCAGGTAGCCGGGACGCGCCGCGAGTGAGAAGCGGTCGAGGTCGGGGTACTGCACGTAGTTCCACTCCAGCCCCAGCGCGTCCCCGTCGAAGCGGGTGCGGGACGATGGGGCGGACGCCGGGACGAGCGGCAGCGTCGGCGCGGTCATCTCGACGGTGACGGTGCCGTTGCCGTTGACTTGGGGCCAGCCATTCTTCGGCCACGACACCGGGGCCAGCATCGTCTCGCGGCCCAGCGTGTGGTGGACGCCCGTGGTGACGGTGCGGTAGCCGTGGAACAGCAGCCACCACGAGCCGTCGTGCGCCTCGACGAGGTCGGCGTGGCCGACGCCCTGGATGGGGTTGCCTTGCCCGGCGGCGTTGGCGTGGGCGAGGACCGGGTTGGCGGGGTAGCTGTAGTAGGGGCCCCAGATCGAGTGGCTCCGCGCGATGGTCTGGGAGTGGGCCTCCTCGGTGCCCCCCTCGGCGGCGAGCAGGTAGTACCACCCGTCTTTCTTGTAGAGGTGCGGCCCCTCGGCATAGCGCCCGCCGGTGGTGGCCCAGACCTGCCGCCGCTCCGACACGACCGCTCCGGTCTGCGGGTCGATCTCCTGCAGGGTGAACGAGGACCCGATGGTGTAGACCTTGCCGTCGTCGTCGAAGAACAGGTCCGGGTCGATGCCCTCGACGTCGAGCCAGACCGGGTCCGACCACGGCCCAGCGGGGTCCGAGGCCGTCACGAAGAAGTTGCCGCCGCGGCCCACGTTGGTCGTGACCATGTAGAAGGTCCCGTCGTGGTGCCGCAGCGTGCAGGCGAAGATGTTGAGCCCCTCGGGTAGCTGCGTGGGCCGCTCGATGGCGTGGCCGATCTGCGTCCAGTGGACGAGGTCGCGGCTGTGGAAGACGGGCACGCCGGGGAAGTACTCAAACGTGCTCGTGACCAGGTAGTAGTCCTCCCCCACACGAACGACGCTCGGGTCGGAGTAGAACCCGGGGAGGACGGGGTTGCGGTAGGTCACCGTGGCCCCAGGCTCCGCGCGCACAGCGAACGGGTTTGGCGCAGCGGCGGGGGTCTGGCCGTGGGCAACCCCGACGGGAAGGACGCCCAGCAAGAAGCACAGCAGCGTGAAGCCAGGCAGCGTGAAGCCGACTGTCATGAAAGGGGGCAGCGTCAAGCCGACTGGTGTGACGTGGGATAGCAAGGCGGGAAGCGGCAGGCGCTGGGAACGAGGCATACCTGGCAGGAATCGTGAACGGTCCTCAGTGTACGCCCGGCACGGGATTGCTAGCATCGCTCTGGGGATGGCCGCGATCAGGTTCTACCTGACCCGCCAGACTCGGACGCCACGCTCGGTGTGCGCGGTCTCACCACCGTACACGTGTTCTCGACGGTGCCTAAAACGGCTGCATCCCCTCCACGAGCCCCGTTTTTGTCATCCTGAACCTGATTCAGGATCGCTCACGACTCCGATGTAGCGGGGCATCGCTGAGATGCTACACCAAGGTCAGCATACCCGATGTGCGGGTTTCCATCGGCGAATTCAGCCTGGTTGAGGCGTTGGCTGTATGAGAAGGCGCAAGGCTGGCCCCTCTGCATGCTCTCCAGCCATGGTATAGATCCCCGATCAGGTCGGGGATACCCCCCAATCGGCGATTCTAGCCCACATAGGCACCTTATAAACTTGTACACCGGGTCAGCATAATACCGTTTGCGCAAAACGACGGTGCTTCTTGTAGTCATCCCCGCGCACGCGCTTATGAGGGTAGGCTTTCACAAAGATGCTGTCATTCTGAGCGAGCGCAGCGAGTCGAAGAATCTCCGGGCCAGCATCCAGGCCCCTTCTTGACTCGGAGATACGACCTAGTGCATGAACAACCGGTCTTTTGCGCTATCGCTGCTCGGGCATGGAAGCCGCAAACGCAGTTCCCCTCCTGGATAGGAGGGGACAGGGGTGGTTGACCAACCTGGCAACCCCGTCACGTC
>JBCCLD010000259.1:0-6805 GCA_039027055.1 Bacteroidota bacterium | reverse complement strand
TCTCCATCGCGGTACCCGCCGACCTGCCCGGTGCCGATGACTTCGGCGTCTCGCTCGGACGCGTGCAAACGGCGTGGGCCGGACTGCACGCCCGCGTCAAGGCCGACCGGGTCCACATCGCCGCGCTGCTCTCCAATGCGCAGCCGCAGCGTGTGCACCGCGGTGCCGTCGAGGTGGTCGTCGCGGACGACTTCACGCGGACCCTCCTCACGAGCGAGACGGACCGGCTCGCCTCCCACCTCGCCGCTGAACTCGGTACCGAGGCCGACGACACGCCTGCGCTCCGGTTCGTAGTCGCCGCGCCTGAGGCGCTGCCCGAAACCGCTGCCCCCGCCGACCCGTTCGAGGCGTTCAAGCACCTGCGCCAGACGCACCCCGTCGTGCGTCTCCTCTTCGAGCGCTTCGGCGCAGAGATCGTCTACTAGGACGTGTTGCCGTGTTGCCGTAGACCCGTTTTGCCGTGGTCTGCCATCCTGGAGACACGGCAAAACGGCCACACTGAACCACTGCAACACTCAGATTTATGAACGGCAACCTCAACATGGCCGACCTGTTTGGCAAGATGCAGGAGATGCAGCAGAAGATGGCCGACAGCCAGGCGGCCCTCAAGGAGAAGACCGTCACCGCCGAGGCGGGCGGCGGCATGGTCACCGTGACCGCCGACGGGGCCGGGGCCATCCGCGCCATCAAGCTCGAACCGGCCGTCATCAACCCCGACGACGCCGAACTGCTCGAAGACCTCCTCATCGCCGGGATCAACAAGGCGCTCGACGAGGCGGCGGCGCTGCGCGAGCGCGAGATGCGCGGCGCGGCGGGCGCGTTCCTCCCGCCCGGCATGGGCCTGGACCAAATGGGCTTTTAGTCCCTGGTCTCTTGTCCCTCGTCATTTGTCCCTGGTCCCTGGTAGGTGCCCAACGCCGCATCCCATCGGTGCACGTCACTGACGCACGTGTGTCAGCGCGCGGTGTGACCTTGTCCCTTCCACAAAGGACCAAGGACTAAGGACAAACGAACCAGATGCACCTCACCTCGGAGTCGGTCGAAGCGCTCGTGGAGCAGTTCGCCAAGCTGCCCACCGTCGGGCGCAAGACGGCGCAGCGGCTCGCGGCCTACGTGCTCAAGATGCCGCGCGAGGACGTGGTGGAGCTCGCCAAGGCGCTCGTGGCGGTGAAGGACCGCGTGAAGACGTGCGGCATCTGCTGCAACATCACCGACGTGGACCCCTGCCCCATCTGCGCCTCGCCGAAGCGCGACCGCAGCGTGGTCTGCGTCGTCGAGGAGCCCAACGACGTGCTCGCGCTCGAACGCACGGGCGAGTTTCGCGGCCTCTACCACGTCCTTGGCGGTGTGATCTCGCCGCTCGAAGGCATCGGCCCGGACGAGCTGAAGGTGCGCGAGCTCATCGCGCGCGTCGGCCGCAGCCGTACCCCTGAAGGCGTGCCGCCGAGCCTCCCCGCCGACATCGCCGAGCCCGTCGCGACCTACATGACCGAGCACGCCGCCGTGCCCGTGCAGGAGGTCATCCTCGCCATGAACCCCAACGTAGAGGGCGACGCGACGTCGATCTACCTCTCAGGCCTCATCCAGCCGCTCGGGCCCCGCGTGACGCGCATCGCCCGCGGCCTGCCCATCGGCGGCGACCTGGAGTACGCCGACGAAGCCACGCTCAGCCGCGCCCTCGAAGGCCGCGCCAGTGTGTGACGCCCAAAGCTGGACGCACCGACTCGGTTCGACTGGACTTCCGGGCTGGCTTTGGGTGTGGACGTATCGAAGTGTGGACGTGTGAAGGTCCACGTCCATACCTGTCATACGTTCACACCTCACCACCGCGCTAAATCACGAAGGAAACGTGGGCACGCCCGTGGTGCGTTGATGCGTTCACGCTCCTCGCGTCGGATCTTCCGCGCCCGTTCCCCCACGCACCCGCCGCCTCGCCGCGTGCTCCGCACCCTCCACTGGACGCTGCTCCGTAGCCTGCCGATCCCGCTCATCGGCAGCTTCACGACGCTGATGTTCTTGCTGCTGATGCAGTTCCTGATCCGGCACCTGCCGGACCTGGTGGGGCGGGGCCTGCCGCTGGGCGTGCTCGTCGAGCTGGTCGCGTACAGCCTCGCCTACATGGTCACGCTCGCGGTGCCGATGTCGGTGCTCATCGCCACGCTGGCGGCGTTCGGGAAGCTCGCCGAGTCGCGCGCCTACCTCGTCGTCAAGAGCTCGGGCATCTCGCTGCTGCAGGTGGCGTGGCCGGTGCTCATCTTCGGCTTCGTGATGACGACGGGGATGTCGTACTTCAACAACGTGATGCTACCGGAGGCCAACTTCCGCATGGGCGGCCTCTGGCGTGACATCCGCGACAAGAAGCCCGGCTTCCAACTCGAAGCGGGCACCTTCTTCACGGAGTTGAAGGGCTACAGCATCTTCGTGGAGGACGCCCCCGCCGATTCCAACGAACTGCTCGGCGTACGCGTGTTCGACCACAGCGGCGGCTCGTCGGAGCGCCGCACCATCGCCGCGGCCTCGGCGACGCTCGCCAGCCTCGGCGACCGCCTCGAACTGACGCTCTTCGACGGCGAGATCCACCAGATGCGCACCCAGCGCGAGGCCGCCGGGCGGGGCCTCGCGCAGACCGTCGAGCGCTACGAGCGCCTCCAGTTCGACCGCCACCGCATGACGCTCGACCTAACGGACCTCTCCTTCGAGCGCCGCGACCGCTCCAACTCGGACCGCTCCGACCGCACCATGCAGACCGTGCAGATGATCGCCGTGGTGGACTCGCTCGACCGCGCCGTCGCGCAGCGTCTCACCGACCTGCGCGAGCGCGTCGCCACCGACCTCGCCGACGTAGACGACGCGCCCCCGGCTCGCCCGGACTCGACCGTCGCCGACACGCTGACGGTGGCACACCCGGTCCTAGTAGGCCTCAGCCGCGACGATGCGACGCAGGTCTACGACGCCGCCATGCAGCGCGTCCGGATGCTGCGCTCGGAGTCGGACCAGACGATGAACGCCGTCTCGTGGGAAGCGCAGCGCGCCGACCGCTACCGGGTGGAGATCTACAAGAAGTTTTCCATCGCGATGGCGTGCGTGGTGTTCGTGCTTGTCGGCATCCCGCTCGGGCTGGCGATCCCACGCGTGGGGATCGGCGTGGTGGGGGCGCTCGCCGTCTTTTTGTTTTTGTTCTACTGGGTGACCCTCAACCAGGGCGAGAAGCTCGCCGACCGAGGCCTGCTGGAGCCATGGCTCGGCATGTGGGTCGCCAACGTGCTCGTCGGCGCGGGCGGGCTAGCGCTGTTCTGGCGCGAGACGCGCGACCCAGCCCATCGCAACCCCATCCAGGCGCTCGCCAGCCTGATCCCGCAGCGGAAGAAGTAAGAGGCGATCGGCGTTAGAACAACGGCGTTTCCTTTCCAGCAACCCGGAGCAGACGCTCAGCGTCGCAGTTGATGCGCTCCCCAAGCCGTGTCCTCCCCCTAATACCATTTACGGAAAAAGAAAGTGCAAACCCACTTCAGAGTCAGCCTCGCGCAGGCGGGGATCCACGCGATCCCCCGTATAGATCCCGGATCAAGTCCGGGATGACAGAGGTGGGAGACATAGGCAATGCACTACCGTTTCTCGTGGTTGGTATAAGACGAAAGCCGACAGCCCACGCTCATGCTTCTCGCCGTAGACCTCGGCCTCCGCACCGGCTTCGCGTGCTACGATCGCGCGGGGCGGCTGGCATGGTACCGTTCGCGCAACTACGGCAGCCGTGCCCGGCTCAAGCGCGCAGCGTTCACGATGCTTCGCGAGGAGAAGCAACTCACCCACCTTGTGGTGGAGGGCGGCGGGATGCTCGCGGACCTCTGGGAGCGTGAAGCGGAGCGCCGGGCCCTCGACTTCAAACGCATCCACGCGGGCGTGTGGCGACGGCTGCTGCTCCATCCCCGCGAGCAGCGCACCGGCAAGGGTGCCAAGGAACAGGCCGACACGCTAGCGCGGGCCGTCATCGACTGGTCCGGGGCAAATAGGCCGACCTCGCTGCGCCACGACGCTGCCGAGGCCATCCTGATCGGGCTATGGGGCGTCGTTGAGTCAGGCTGGGTCGCCCTCGATGCGCTGCCCAGCACCGTCCGGCGCGTTGGCGTGTGACGCGCTGTTCTGTGAGGTCTGGGGTGCCGAGAACCGCAGCACGAGCGCGATGAGCGTGGCAAGTCCGACGGCGGTCAACGTCAGCACGATGGTCCACGTCCGGCTCGGCAGCGAGAAACGCGCCGCGAGGTGGCTCGGCACGTTGAGCGCCATCGTTCCGACGAGGGCGCACAGCCAGGGCCAGGCCCGCCGCGACGCTAGGGCGTGCTGCACCAACCACGCCATCAGCGGGACGACGAACACGAACGCGGGCGCAACGAGCCGCTCCTGATCGTAGCCCACGAACACGCTTGCCAGCACCAGCAGCGCGAACACCGCGCGGTGGGGGTAGGCGTGCGCGTAGGCCACCGTCTGCCTTGGAAACACGAGCGGCCATAGGCTCAACGGGGCCCACGCGACCACGAAGAGCCGGACCCACGTATCGAGCCGCGCCGCCTTCGGACCTTCTTCCAGCAGCGACGCGACGATGCTTAGCCCGCCCGGCCCCGGATCGGCGAGCCAGCGATAGCCGAACGCCAGCCCGAGCGCGGGCAGGACGACCAGCGCCAGTGTTCGCCCCTCCGCGCGGAGGCGGTTCTGCTCCCACAGATAGACGAACGCCGCAGGGATGAGCAGCAGGCATACCTCGCGCGTGAGCGCCCCGAGCGCAAGCACCACGGCCAGGCCAAGCCATTCGTGGCGATAGAGTAGGAGCAAGCCTGCTACGATCCACACGAAGGCAAGCAGATCGGCGAGGTGGAAGAAGTTGTAGACCAGCACGCCGAACACGTAGGGGCTGGTGAAGAAGCCGAGGGCTGCCAGCAGCGCAAAGCGGGGCCGGATCCCATCGCCACGCAGCAGGGCGTAGAGCAGCGCCGCGAGCACGAGCGCGGTGAGGGTCGTGCCCACGTAGAAGCCCACGGGGTCGGGACCAGGCCAGAGGCCAGCCAGCCACGGCCCGAGCGGGCGGTAGACGAACGGCGTCCGCATCGTGAGGTCGAGCCCCGGCGCCGCCTGCGCCATTGGGCGGTACCATTGCAGGTCAGTCCCCGATATCGTCGCATAGTCGATGGCCCCGTAGAGCCAGACGAGAACGCCCACGAGGCCGAGGAGGAGGGCCACGGCGCGGTGATCGTGAGAACGAGGGGCGAGGCACATCGTGAGTGAGGCGCATCCAAAACGAGACGTGACGAGGGCGAGGAAGCTACGGCTCCGAGCCACCGCCTCTGTGCACCGCCTCTGTGCACCGCCTCTGTGGCTGCACGGAATCACGGCGAAGGCGCAGCGCCGTCGGAACGCCCTCGGCCTTCCACGGGTGCGAGGCGCGCGATGCCCGATGCCCTCCACCCGACTCCAGATGACGCACCCGAGCCCCTCCTCGGCGGCGCGCTCCGCGCGATGGCGCTCATCGCCTCGCTGCGTACGGCGGCCGTCGTCCGCGAAGCCATTGCCGACCGCCTCGCCGGGCGCGACCCATCGGAGCAGGAGGCCGCCCGGACGGCCCGTGCTGACCTCGCCCGGCTGACCCGCGACCTCGCCGACGACGTGAAGCGCCTACGC
Source organism: Bacteroidota bacterium (assembly GCA_039027055.1). Classification (GTDB taxonomy): domain Bacteria; phylum Bacteroidota; class Rhodothermia; order Rhodothermales; family Rubricoccaceae; genus JBCBEX01. The sequence continues at coordinate 1,135 of JBCCLD010000259.1, read as the reverse complement.
GTCCGCCTCGCCGCGCTCGCAGCCGACGCTGAGCTTGACGCTCGCGCCGCGCTCGTGCAGGCGTTCGAGGACCGGCTGCTCATGAACCGCCTCGGGCGCGAGCTGCACGTCATCCACCAGAAGCTGCTGAGTCTCTACGCCCCGTCGACGGAGGCCGGCGTACCCGAAGCCACCGTCGAGCTAGCCCGCCGGGTGCAGGCCGACGCCGCCCGCCTCGCCAGCGACGACGCGACTGCCTTCGCTCGTGACCTTGGCCCGTTCACCGCCGCGCTCGCCGACTTGCTCGACGGCCTCGGCGACGCGATCACGCCGGCTGCTTGAGCCCGGACGTTCCGTAGGCCCCAGACGGGGCAAAATCGAACCTCGGAGCAGGTTTCGCGTACGATTTGCCGGGTATTGACAGCGGGCCGTCACCTCCAGAAGGCACGGCTGTTTGGTACCTTTCCCGATGGCTCGTTCGGCACGCAATCCGGCCGAGTCCCACCGCCGCCCCCCACGCTCACACGCTTCAGCATGGCGCAGAACACGCCCGACCTCCAGACGCCGACTACGGTCGCCCCAGAGACAGAGACCGGTACCGAGGATGGCACCGCACCGACTTCCAACGGCAACTACGGCGCGGACAACATCCAGATTCTCGAAGGCCTCGAAGCCGTCCGCAAGCGCCCCGCCATGTACATCGGCGACGTGGGCACGCGCGGCCTCCACCACCTCGTCTACGAGGTCGTCGACAACTCCATCGACGAGGCGCTCGCGGGCTACTGCGACCACATCGACGTGGTGATCCACGCCGACAACTCGATCTCGGTCACGGACAACGGGCGCGGCATCCCCGTCGGCATCCACCCGAAGATGGGCCTGCCTGCCGTCGAGGTCGTGATGACGGTGCTCCACGCGGGCGGCAAGTTCGACAAGGACACCTACAAGGTCTCCGGCGGCCTCCACGGCGTCGGCGTGAGCTGCGTCAACGCGCTCTCCGACCCCCTCACCGTCGAGGTGATGCGCGAGGGCTTCCTCCACCGGCAGTCCTACGAGTGCGGCATCCCGACCGGTCCGCTCGAAAAGGTCCGCCCGATGACCGAGGACGAAGAGACCGGCACGAAGGGGCACTTCCACCCGGACGCCACCATCGTCC
>JBCCLD010000258.1:0-6834 GCA_039027055.1 Bacteroidota bacterium | reverse complement strand
GCTGATTCGGTCAACCACCCCTGTCCCCTCCTATCCAGGAGGGGAACTGCATTAGCAGCTTCCATACATGGCTTCAGATAACGCAAAAGACCGGTTGTCCATGCACTAGGATGCACACGCAGCCTCCGCCGTCGGTGTGGGACGTGCGAGCGTTGCGTTCGCCCGGGCCGCCACAGCCGTGCCAGGCCGCATGGCCTGATGCCGTTGTCTACGTTCGCTGCTTCGACGTGCCCGCTTCGCGCTACGGCGTGTAGCCGAGCGTCGGGAACAGCGCAGGCGAGGCCTTCAGGTAGCGATCCCTGTCCGTCTCCGTGAACCACGCCTCGGACACGAGGCGATTGTTCTGTAGCCGCGCGTCCTTCCACCCGAGATCGACGGCGATCGGGTAGCTGGACCAGTTCGCGTTGATGAAGCTGATCGCCTTGACGTTCTTCTGGTGGACAAGCGAGAAGAAATGCACGAACCAGTCGTCCCACGCGTCGATGGTGTTCGGCGTGATCCCTCCCACAGGGCTGGTCTCGGCGATCATGACGGGCTTCTTGTGGGTCCGCGCGAACTCGAAGACCGCATTGGCCTCGGGGTTCAATCCACTCGCGTAGAGGTGGCCGAAGAGCGAGATGCCCACCCAGTCCACATAGTCGTCGCCGGGGTACCACGCCGAGAGCGGGTTGCCGTTGTAGGTCGGCGACGCGTAGGAGTGCCACACGAACGCGACGTTCTCGACGCCCTCGACGCGTGTGATGTCGACAAACCGGCGGTAGGCCGCGACGTAGTCGTCGGGGTCGAGTTCGTTGTGGATACCATCGAACTCGTAGCCGATGCGGAGGTAGATCGGGCGCTCCACCGCCTTCGCCCACGCGCTGAACTCGCGGATCACGCCGTCGAACTCGCCCTGCGCGGTCCGGGCAGCGACGTCCCACGTGCCCACCATCCAGAGCGCGCTCTGGAGTACCGTGTTCGGGAAACGGTCGGCGAGGCCCTGGTGGTGGTGGATGTCGCCGTGCTCGTTGACGGCCTGGGTAGCGAGGCCCTCCGCGCTCGGGATGCCCCAGTAGGCCGCCCACCCGGCCGGCGGCGGCGCGTCGGGGAAGCTCGCCGTGAAGGCGTCGGCCTGCTGGAGCGTCTGTCCCATGATGAGGAGCGTCTGCCCCGGCGGCGGGACGAATTTCGTCTGCTCGACGGCGTAGATGAACCGGGCGTCCGTGGTCGTGTCGATCTGCGCCACCATCGCCGCGACATCCGGCTCCGGTTCGGGGTCCGGCTGCACCGAAGTGATGACGGTCGGCGTGGTCGAGTCGCACGCCGCCCACAGGGTCAGCGCAACGGCGAGAAGCGTGATCGAGGCGAAGCGAGGCGTTCGGATCATGGGAGGTCAGCAATCAACGTAGAGGTCAACACACGGGGCCAGCTTCCAAGCAGAGCATGTTTTCTGTGCCAGTCGCGGGCACGCACGGTCGCACGCAGCGTTCCGAACGTGTGCCCCTGTTCGCCCGTGTTTGGGAAATGGGATCGTTCTGCCCACGCGCGATGGAACGAACGGACCAGTGCGCTTTCCAACAACGACCCTGGACAACAACGACCCTGAAGGAACGTGACCGATTCTCCTCAGGCGGCCTGCAGCGCCAGGACGACGCCCACGGGGTCACGAACCACCGCGTGGTGAGCGGCCTGCTCCATGACCACGCCACCGCCTGCGATGACGCGCCGCAGGCTCTCGGCGAGGTCCCCAACGGGGAAGTGAAGTAGCCACACCGACGGGACGCCGCGGCCGCCATCATGCCGCTGCCGGATCTCTGCGACGGCCGCCCCGCTGCCCGTCTGCATCCCGTACCGTGCGGCATGAGCACTCCCGTCCTCTGAGCCCAGAGACGTAGCCGCCCACCCGACCACCTGCTGGTAGAAGTCCCGGCTGGCCTCCGCGTCGGGTACGGTCAAGGTGAGGCCGGCGATGCAGCCCTGGCGTTCCTGCTGCGCGGCGGCGTCCGCGTCGTCTGGGACGACGGGAATCACTCCGAAAGTGGCTCCACCGGGGTCGGTGAGCACCGCCCACTGGCTCTGCCCCTCCTCGGTCTTGCCGTGCATCACCTCGGTGCCGCCTAGGTCCACCGCGTGAGCCACGCTCGCGGCCACGTCCGCCACCTGGATGTGCGGCATCCATTGCAGCGGCAGCGCGTCGAGGTCGGGTGTGCGCTTCCCAAGACCGATGACCGGGGTCCCCAGGTTGTTCGTCAGGTCCTCGCGCCAGAGCGGGGCGTCGCCCGTCGTGAGGATGGCGGCGTAGAACGCCTGTTCGCGCTCGTGCTCCGGCACGGCGATATCGGCGCTCAGGACGCCACCGATGCCGTAGATAGGGGAGGGTTGCATCACGCAGAACGTTCTGTATTCGTCAGGCATTGACGCGCCCTTGAGGGAAGCTACGCGTGACCGGGATCGTGGCGTTGGATCACCCGTCGCTGTCGGGCGGGGGCACTGGCTCGGGACGATGGTCGAAACTTAGCACCCGGCTGATCTTCCACGTGCCGTCGGGCTGCCGCTGCCACAGGTGGACAAACTTCGCGACCGTGTACGTCGCCGCGCCGCGTTCGGTGAAGCGGTGCACGCCCATCTGGATCGCGCCGTAGTCCTGCATCGGATAGACCTCCAGACTGCCCGCGATGAGCTCGCGCGTGACCCCGTTTTCGCGCGGGCACGACGTCGTGAGTCGGCGGAAGTCCTCGCGGACCTCGTCTCCGTAGGATGCGCCCGTGAGGTCGTGATAGAACTCGACATCGTCGGTGAAAAGCGCGTCGGCCGCTTCGTAGTCGCAGGCCACGAACGACGCCGCGAAGATGAGGCTGTCCAACCGTGCCAACTCGTCGTAGAGCGGCCCAGACGTGGCAGCGTCAGCGCTCGGGCTCTCGGGCGACGGCTGCGCCTGGACCGGCACGATCCATAGCATCAGAAGAGCTGCCACCCAGGGCACGTATCGGGACGCAACGGATGAACAGAGCGCGCGCGGATTGAGGCACCACATAGGCAGACAAGCGAAGAGCGATGGCGAGGGTGAGCCGTCGCGTTGACGACAGCGCTCTCGGTGTGTTGCAGGCGCCGCCCAATCGACCCATACCGCAGCGCTGCGCAGCGGCGGTCGCTGCCGACACGGGCTACGGCGCACGGTAGGTGATCTCCCGTGTCTCGAAGAGTCGCGGCGAGCCGTCGCGCACCAGCGTCCGGCTTGTCCAGTTGCCCCGCTCGTCGATCGTCTCGTTGCGGAATACGTTCTCAATCCGCCGCGAGCCATCCGCGCGCTCGTACACGTACCCGGCCGCGTTTGCCCCCTCGTAGGCAACCGTGTCCGTCGCGCGCACTCCGTCTTCGGAGACCCCGTAGCGCCGCTCGACCTCGCGGCCGTCCGCATCGGCGACGAACTCGTTGAGGCCCGTGACCTCCCCGGCAGCGTTGATGTACGTCACCCGCTTCACCACACGCCCTCCCTCTGCGGAGCGGTACTCAAAGCGCTCCAGCGTGGGGTCGAGGTCGGCTCCGGTGAAGTAGACTGCGCCATAGGGCTGGTCAGAGGCACCGTAGAGCTCCATGAACGCGAGCGAGACGGAGCCGTCGGGCGCGCGCCACTCGACGCGGAGCCGCCGCCCGTCGGGCCCGTAGGTCTCGTACTCGGTCCGCTGCAACGCGCCAACGGGAGTGTCGCTGTCCTCAACGGGGGCGCTGAGGTTGTAGACGTACTTCACGGTCGCGCTCGCCCCAGGGACTGGCTGGGCGTGGGCGGTGACGGCGAAGGCGACCAGGAGGCAGGGGAACCAGATGCGCATGGGGAGTAGGGGCGGTAGCAGGTAAACGATCAGGAGGGCACGGCGAACGATACCTCATCTTCCGCGTGCCCGGACGCGCAGCCTCCGGGTGAATCCCATCGGCACGCGATGCTGCGGCACGCGATGCTGCCTGCTGCCGAGATCGATGAGGGGGGCGAGGGCTCGAACGTCGGAGGGCTCGAACGTCGGAGGGCTCGAACGTCGGAGGGCTCGAACGTCGATGGTGTGGTCTGGCATGAGCCTCGTGTCGCCTCGCCAACCTAGCTGGTCGGTGTGGCATTCAGTGCAGCGAGGCCGGCCTCGATCTCACGGCGCACGTCGTTGTAGGCGTGTCTCAGTTGCTCCCGGCTGTCTTCGTCGTTCAACATGCTCGTGAGCGCGTGGACCAGCTTCTCCCTCAGGAGTTCGTCGTCCAAGAACGCCACGTCCAGTTCAGGGGCCGCAAGGCTCCGGTCTGCGCGCAACGCCGTGTAGAGTTCGGCGAAGGAGAGCACCCCTGCCAAGCTCTGCGCATCCCACACGTAGTCGGGACCCGCGTGGCACGCCTCGACGACAGCCACCTCCGTCTGCACCCACGGGTCGTCCACCTGTGCGATCCAATCGGTGTCCATGACGTTCTGCGGCTCAGCGGAGGATTTCTTCTCACGGCTCGGTCGTGCGCGCCACCCTGAACCCGATGTTGTAGCTCGTGTAGCTGGGGTGGAGGCGGTAGCGATAGGAGGCGCGGCTGTAGAGCGGTGCCGTATCCATGGCCCCGCCGCGGAGCACTTTCAGCGGCACACCCTGAGTGCTCCCCGGCAGGCTCGGGTCGAGGCGACCACCGGGGTAGACTGCGAAGGAGGCGCCTGTCCATTCGAAGACGTTGCCGATGGCGTCGTAGAGCCCGAACGGGTTCGGCTGCTTCTGCCCGACCGGCTGCGTCCGGCCTCCACGGTCTTCACCGAGATACCAGGCGATGGGATCGAGGGTGGGCGACGCCCCTTCTTCTACCTCCACGTCGCCCGCGTAGGTGTCCGTGGTCGTCCCCGCCTTGGCGGCATACTCCCACTCCGCCTCCGTGGGGAGCCGATAGCCGTTCGCCTCTGGGTCGAGGGTGTATCCCTCGAATGGATCGATGGCGTAGGCAGGTGTGAGGCCGTCCATTCGCGAGAGCGCATTGCAGAACCGGACGGCGTCGTACCACGAGACCTGCTCGACAGGCCGCTCCGAGGCCGGGTCGAAGCTCGGGTTGTAGCCCATAACCGCCTCGAATTGCGCCTGCGTCACCTCAAACACGCCGATGGTGAAGGGGGCGACCTCCACCTCGTGGGCAGGCCGTTCGTGCGCCTCGCCCTCCGCCGCGCCGGTGTTGCCCATCACGAACGTGCCGCCGGGTACGGCCACCATCGGGATGTAGACCGCGCTCGCTGGCGAGCGGGCGTGTTCGTGGGGGTGCCCCGCAGCATACGCGGAGAGGAGACAGGCCGCGAGAAGGAAGGCGGTTTTGTACATAGGCCGGATGATACGTCTCGCCGCTCTCGAACGTCCCGCTGTTCGCGGTGACCTCGGGCTCAGCACAGGCTCGGCGGTGTCCCAGTGCTCACTGGGTTCGGCCTGCAACCCTGCCAGAGGGAAGATCAGCGTCGGCATGCCGCGGCGGGCTCTACCACCCTGCCACCGGCGGCCCCGCCTCCTCGCTACCGGGCCTGCTCACTACCGGCACCCAGCTTTTGTAGGACCGCGGAGACGGCCCGCTCGGCCGCCACCACCGCACCGGAGAGGTAGCCGGGCTCGACAGGACTCGTCTCACTGCCACCTAGTTCGAGTCGTTCGCGCCACGGCCCCGCCACCCAGCCGCCCGAACCCGGAACGGGGTGGCCGCCTCTCGTCTGGTCGGCCTCCGTCGCCGTCAACGGGTCCGCCGCCCAGTCCTTCAACAACGTCGCGCGGGGGCTCCGCGCCTCGGCACCAAACATCCGCCCGAGTTGGTCGAGGCAGGCCTGGACCACGGCCGCCTCCCCGAGGGTCGCCCGTTGCTCGGCGCTGGTGCCGAGGAAGCCGAAGAGGGCCGCGGCTCCCGACGACGTGGTCGCATCGTGGATCTCGGCCAGCGGCCCGACGAGACTCTGTGCCGTTCCGGACAGGCCTGCCTCGCGCCAGAAAGGCCGGTCGTACAGGGCGAAGAACTTGGCGTGCGGGGCCATCCACGTCGGCGTGTCCCGCCAGCGTTGCGCCGTCGCCACCGGCTGCGCGGGCGTGAACGACACCGTGGCGTTGAGGAGCCGGGGCGGTAGCGCCGCGACCACCTGCGCGGCTCGGAGCGTCTCAGCCCGCTCGCCTCCGCGCCTCACCGCCAGTTCGACGCCGTCGCTGGTGAGCGCTAACGCGGTCACCTTCGCGCTCAGCAGGACGCGTTCAGGTGGGAGTTCACTCGCCAGCGCGCGGACGAGCGCGCCCGTGCCGCCGACCAAGCGGGCGGTCTGCTGCTCCTGCGCGATGCCCTGATCCTGCGCGACGCCAGGGTAGCGCTGCGGCCCCTCCCGCGACATCCGCTCGAAGATCACGTCGCCGTCGGTGCGCTGTCCAAAGGCGGGGAGGCCGAGTTCGGCGATCAGAGCGGCGATGTCCGGCTGGACGCGGGGCCAGTACCACGACGGGCCCAGGTCGAACCCGTCCGCCGAGGGCTGTCCAGCGTCGTCCACGGTGAGGACCCGGCCCCCGAGGCGGTCACGGGCCTCCAGGAGTACGAACCCGACGCCCGCTCTGTGCAACCGTCGGGCGGCACAGAGACCCGCGAGGCCCCCACCGACAATGGCTACGTCCGTTTGCATCGCAGTGACTTAGCTAGGGCGGGCAACGCGAGGAGTTCTAGCCGACGGGTCGCGAAGCGGACTCTGAGCCCATGTAACGATGTGGCCGCTCTGCGGCGCGCTGCACGCGACGGCCTACGACTCACGATAACGCTGAACCGCCCCGCCAAGCAACGCATGCGTCTGCGCGTCCGGCAGCAGCGGCTGGTTCCACCGCACGCGGCGCACACGGGCCT
>JBCCLD010000257.1:0-6875 GCA_039027055.1 Bacteroidota bacterium | reverse complement strand
TTTCAAAACTGGCGCATGGGTTACCTGAGTTTTGAAAGCTACCAGAAAGTGACGTGATCACAATCGCCAAACTGCTCGTCGCCCTCGTTTCCCGATCTTCAGACACCCCACCTGCGCCACCTCGCCCCCGTGCTCACCTCCCACCCCCCTGCCAAGCTCAACCTCGGGCTGCATGTGCTACGGCGCCGCCCCGACGGCTACCACGACATCGAGACGGTGCTGCTGCCGATCGGCTGGTGCGACACGCTCACAGCGAAACGCGCTGATGGCGGCACGATCTCGTTAACCTGCTCCACGCCTGCGCTGCCGACCGACGGACGCAACCTCGTTGTCCGGGCGGCGCACGCCTTGCAAGCGTGGGCGGCTGACCACGCGTTCGACCCCTGGACGCTCGGGGCACGCCTGCATCTCACCAAGGCGATCCCGTTCGGCGCAGGCCTTGGCGGAGGCTCCTCCGATGCGGCCCACGCACTGCGGATGCTCAACGACCTCTGGGACTTGGGCGCGACGACAGCCGATCTCCACCCGCTAGCTGCGAAGCTTGGCGCGGACGTGCCGTTTTTTCTCTACGACGCGCCGATGCGTGCCACGGCGACCGGCACCACGCTCGCACCGCTCAGCGACGACGGAGCGCCCTACAGCTGCCCGTATGCGCTCGTCGTCGCCATGCCCGACGTGCAGGTGGCGACGGCGCACGCCTATGGCCTCGTCACGCCCTCCGATGCCGACCGGCCCGACCTCGCCGACGCCGTGCAGTCCAACGACCTCAACCGCTGGCGGCAGCGTCTCACCAACGACTTCGAGGCCCCGATCCTAGCCCGTACACCCGCCATTGCTGCGGCCAAACAGGCCCTCCTCGACGCAGGCGCGGGCTATGCCGCCATGACGGGCTCGGGGGCCGCCGTCTTCGGCGCGTTCGCGGACGACGTGGCTGCCCGTGCTACCGCCGAGACCGCCCGTGCGCTGGGCCATCGCGTGTGGTGCTCGCTGCCTGGGTGAACGCGTTGGCTGCGTGAACGAGTTAGCTGCGTGAACGAGTTAGCTGCGTGAACGAGTTAGCTGCGTGAACGAGTTAGCTGCGTGAACGAGTTAGCTGCGTGAACGATAGGCCTCCTCCGACAGTAGAGCGGCCCCACGTCCTCTCTTCTGCCGTCGCACTTCCGCCTTCTCCTTCACGCTTCGTTCGCACAGGGCGGGCACGACCTCCACGCGGAATTGCGTTTCGAGGGCGTAGGCGTCGGTTATCTTCGACGCGCTGTACCGTTTAGGTCTGCCCACTCTGGAGGCGCGCTCGTCGCCACGCCCGAACCCCTCGCCCCCGCTATGTCTGGCAAGCTCATCGACCGGCTCGTCGCCGTAGGCGTCTTCCTCGTCGCGCTCGTACTCTACCTGCTCACCGTAGCCCCGACGGCATCGTTCTGGGACTCGGGCGAGTTCATCGCCATCGCACACGGCCTGCAGGTATCCCACCCGCCGGGCGCGCCGTTCTACATGCTCGTGGGGCGGTTCTTCTCGATGGTGTTCGCGCCAATCCTCGACCTGTTCATGGACACGCGGCACATCGCACTGGCCGTGAACCTGGTGAGCGTCGTGGCTAGCGCGCTCACGATCCTGCTGACGCACCTCGTGATCGTCCGGCTGGCGCGTATCTGGAAGGGGCACCCAGACTCGTGGACGCCGGGGCAGCGCCTCGGCGCACTCGCAGGCGGCGTCATCGGCGCGCTCACGTTCGCGGCGACGGACTCGTTCTGGTTCAACGCTGTCGAGGCCGAGGTCTACGCGCTCTCGATGTTCTTCACGGCCATCGTGGTGTGGCTGACGCTCAAGTGGCGCGACGACACCATCGCCGAGGAGGCGGAGCTGCGCGCGCGCGGCGAGCACCCGTTCGGGCTGCGCTCGGACCGCATCCTCGTGCTCATCGCCTACCTCTTTGGCCTTGCCATCGGCGTGCACCTGCTCAACGTGCTCACCCTGTTCTTCATCGCGCTGATCGTCTACTTCGTCAAGTTCGACCGCGCCGACTGGACGCCGGGGCGACGTGCGCTCGGTGTGATGACCGCAGGCGTGGTGGCGACGGTGCTCTTCGGGATGATCTATCCAGGCGTCGTGCAGATGCTGCCCGACTTTGCCGAGCGCTCCGGCTTCCCGCTTGCGTTCACGATCCTCCTCATCCTGCTCATGACGGCGGCCGTCTGGATCACGCAGCGACGCCAGATGCCCGTCGCAAACCTGCTCGCGCTGTCCTTCGCGATGATCCTGATCGGCTACTCGTCCTACGCGCTCATCTTCATCCGCTCCGCCGCCGACCCGCCTATCGACGAGAACGACCCGGAGACCGCCGAGGCCATCGTGAGCTACCTCAAGCGCGAGCAGTACGGCAACACGCCGCTCCTCACCGGCGCGACCTTCGACGACCGGACGGGCACGCTCACACGGGAGGAGGTGCTCTTCCCCCGCCGCTGGTCGCCCGACCCCAACCACCAGCGCTACTACGGCCAGTTCGACTCCGACTCGGACTACTTCTGGGGCTACCAGGTCAACCAGATGTACGTCCGCTACTTCCTCTGGAACTTCGTCGGCAAGGCGTCCGACGAGCAGGGAGCGCGCTGGATCTCTGGCCTCGTACCCGGCGAGACGGCGGACGTGCTCTACCAGAGCCCGTCCCAACGGTCGAGCCGCAACGCCTACTACGGCCTCCCGCTCCTGCTCGGGCTGCTCGGGCTTGCGTTCCACTTCAGTCGAGATTGGCGACGAGCGCTCTCGGTGCTCGCCCTCTTCTTCATGACGGGCATCGGGATCATCCTCTATCTCAACCAGACGCCGTTCCAGCCCCGCGAACGCGACTACTCGTACGTGGCGTCGTTTTTCGCCTTCAGCCTCTGGTGCGGCATCGGCGCGATGGGCCTGATTGAGCTAGCGCTCGGACGACATGGCACCGCGCACTCCGACGAAGAAGCACCGGCGTTGGACGAATCACCTGCCGCAGAGGGGAGCCGCCTGCGCATCGCAGGGTTGGTGGCCGGGCTACTGTTCCTCGCTGTGCCCGCGCTCATGATCGCAGCCAACTACGACGACCACGACCGCTCGGGCCGGTACATCGCCCCCGAGTTCGCGGCCAACATGCTCAACAGCACCGCTCCGAACGCGCTCATCTTCACCAACGGCGACAACGACACCTTCCCACTCTGGTACGCCCAGGAGGTCGAGGGCATCCGGCAGGACGTGCGCGTGGTGAACCTGTCGCTCCTGAACACGCCGTGGTACATCAAGCAGCTCCGTGATCAGTGGAGCCACACCTCGGAGCCGCTCCCGATCACGCTCACCGACCAGGAGGTGGAACGCCTCGGCTTCCAAGAGATTCCGACCGGCGTGACCATGACTCTCCCCGTCGATGCCGCGCGGCTGTCTTCGGAGATGATCGATGGCGCGGGGCTGGCCGGCGACTCGCTCGCCCCGGTGGCGTGGCGGGTCGAAGGGCGCCCCCACCCCTACACCGACGAGGCCGAACTCCTGCAGGTGTCCGACCGCATGACGCTGCACATCATCCAGGAGAACGCGCGCAACGGCTGGGAGCGACCGATCTACTTCGCCTCGACCATCGCGCGGGCCTCGGAGCTAGGCTTGCAGCCCTACTTCCAGAACGAAGGGCTCGCCCGCCGCCTGGTGCCCATCGCCAGCGACACGCCAGGCGGACGCGTAGTGCCCGAGGTGGCAATGGAGCGGCTGAACAGCTTCCAGTTCACCAACCTTGCCGACCCGGACGTCTACTACGACGAGAACATCCGGCAGATGGCCGACAACTACCGGGCCGTCTTCGCCACCATTGCGGAGGCGCTCGCCAGCCAGGGCCGCACCACCGATGCACGGGCGCTGCTCGACCGCGTCGAAGCGGAGGTGGCCTCGGGGGTGATCCCGCCCGACTTCTACTCGCTCTACACGCTCTCGACCGCCTACGAGGCACTCGGCGACAGCGACCGCGTCGTCGAGATCATGGCACGGGGGGAAGACCTGGCCCTGCACTTCCTCCAGAGCCCGTCGAACAGCGAGATGCAGACGGGCCTGCAGTACGCGCAGTTCATCCAGCAGACCTACATCGCCAACGAGGCCTTCGATGAGGTGGCGACCTTCTCCGGCCGCATTGCCGACACGATCGGCGACGACAGCTTCCGGCTGGACGCCGACACGCTGCGCCGTGCTTTCGAGCAAGACCGCCCCCCCGCAGCCTCAGACGCGGCCCCGGCCTCCGGTGAGGCAGCCGCGGCGCTGCCGTCCGACGCGGGCTGAGGCGTGTGGACCTTCGGCCTGATCGGTCCTCACGGTCTCCCTTCGGCCTCTACCCCTCTTGTCATATCGGGGATGCAGTCGTCACTCGATCCGGTTCCGTCAAGTAGCGGCGGGGGATCGCGCGCCTCATACGCCTCCTGGAGACACACTCAGCGCAGCGCGAAGACCTGACCCGGTGATTGTCCACACGCCTTGGTCGGTGTTGCCGGGCACTGGTGCGCTGGGGACCTACGCCCGGTTCCGTTCGTAGATTTGGGCGTTGCCCTTTCTCCCCCGCCGCTCCCGTCATGGCCTTCGCCTTCTCCGCCACCGACTTCGACCGCATCGCTGAGGCGCTCGGCGTCCCGGCTCAGCGCGACGGGGCCCTCGTGCGCTACGAGTTGACGCACGCGGCAAGCGGGCGCACGCTGGCGCTGGAGATCACCCCGGACGTCGCCGTGCCCGACGGGCACAACGGCAGCATGACCACGATGGCGCTCGTCTCGGTTTATGCGACCAACTCGTTCCTCCAACTTCAGGGCTGCACCGGCTTCGTCGCCTCGGAGGAACTCGGCGAGGTCATTTTCTTTGCCAAGACGGGTGCCCCCAACGGCGCAACCAGCGGCCTCGTCGTCGAGCGCGAGGCGGGCAGTTCACTCTACGCCAACGTTGCTGACCGGCTGCTCTCCGCCGACTTTACGCAGCTCCCGCCGGAGGTGATGATGAGCGCGGTCGCCCTCTCCCTTAGCGAGACGCTGTTCGACGAGGAGAGCGGCTTCGGGAAGGGCTAGGTACACGGAGATTGAGGCTTGCGCTATGTACCGACGTGCCGCAGGACTACGACCTCTCCTCGATCCGGCTTGGCAACGCAGCTAGCGCGATCCTCCGCGTGCTGGGCACGCCCACGGCGACCCGAGAAGCGGCGGCCGTCAGCGAGGTATTCTAGAGGCACGATCCTTCTCCCATCTCCTTCGAGTTGATCGACGACAAGGTCTACTCGATGCGCATCTCGCTGCATGCCGACCTCTGAGCAAGCGATTCTCATCACGGGTGCCCACTCGTCCCGCGCCCTCGATGGCGACACCGTCATCGCGACCGTCAAGCGCGTACTCGACGGGGAGGGCTTCACGGCGCGCGACGTGAGCGTCGTGCTCGCTGATCACGCGACGGTGCTGGACCTCAACCGCGCCTGGCTCGACCACGACTACACGACGGACGTGCTCTCGTTCAACCTCGACGAGGATGCGCTCGCCGAGGGGGGTGTGGAGGGCGAGGTCTACGTCGATCTCGACACCGCGGCGGAGCGCGCGCCGGAGTTCGGCACCACGTTCGAGGCCGAGGCGCTGCGCTACGTCATCCACGGCGTGCTGCACCTCGTCGGCTACGACGACGCGACGCCGGAGCTAAGCGCCGCAATGCGCGCCCTCGAAGACCGCTATCTCGCAGAATGACCGAGGGGCACGGAGCACCGAGCGTTTCCCACGCGGTGCTCTGTGCCCCCGAATAGCTCATCGATGATGGCGGCTGTTTAGCAATGCGACCAACAGCAGCGCATGCCGTAGGAGTTGGGAGACGTCCTTCGAACTTCTCCCTTCCACCTACTGCCTTCTCGCTCACCACTCCAGCGTGTCCTCGCCGAGGAGTTGCTGCTTGCGGCGCTCGATGATGTCCGCGCGGGCAGCCTCGCGCTGGCTGAGAGCGGCCCGCTCCTCGGCGAGCTTTTCCTCCAAACGCTCCACGCTGGCACGGCGCTGGATCAGCTTCATCTCGAACAGTTCGGCGAGCAGGGCATCCAACTGCGCTTCGAGGTCAGCGCGCTCGCCGCTCTCGGCGCTGCGTAGCTGCCGGGCGAGGTTGCGGGCCTCCATCTCCTTCGTCATGATCTCGGCCTGGGCCTCGGCGTCAGCACCCACCCACTCCAGGTCGTCGTCGAAGCGGAACGTGGCGAGGCCACTGGGCCCAAATCGACGCAGTGCCATCCCGGGACTACCGAACTCAAACTCACGCTCGATCTCCAGCCCGTCAAGACCGCCGCGGCGCATGCGGAAGACGCGCATGTCGTCCCCTCCCAGGTCGAAGTCCTCCTCGTCGATTTCGATCCGGACCCGGTTGCGGTCTAGGTCGAGGCCGAGTCCGTCGAGTTCGGCGCGTCCCTCAGGGGTGTTGGGCACGACCGTCGTCTCGCCGTTGCGCTCGACGTAGATGCTGTCGCCATCGACTCGGATGGTGATGCGGCGGCGTTCGATCTCGTCGTCGTCGCTCTGGGCGAGCGCGATGGACGGGGCCACTGCGAGGCTGAACAGCAGCAGGGGGAGCACGCCGAAGCGGAGCAGGCCCGTCTTCGGACCAGGGTGCATAGCAGGTAGCGTCATGACACGTTGCAAATGCGGGCGGAGCAAAAGCAGGCGGCGCGGCGGGACCGCCCGGCCCGCGTGCCACGTCGGCTCAGGGGGACGAGAAGGTGGTCAGTCGGCGAGATCGCCGAGGAGGCTGCGCAGACGCTCCTGCACGATGGCGGCACGGCGCGTGTCGCGCTCGTCGAGGCGGGCTCGGACGGCGTCGAGTTGGGTGGCCGCCTGGTCGACCTCAGCCCGACGCACCTCCTGTTTCAG
>JBCCLD010000256.1:0-6908 GCA_039027055.1 Bacteroidota bacterium | reverse complement strand
TTTCGGGGTGTTAGTCGCCCATATCCACGACCGGCGCGCCGGTGGAGGGCAGCCCGTCGGCGATCTGGGTGATCTCGGCCGTGATGGCGTCGAGCTGCGCGCGGGCCTGCTGCAGCTCGCGCTCGGCGATGTCCACCGACTCCAGGTGCAGCGGCGTCGGGCCGTACGGGGTGAGCAGGCCGCGGTACCCGACGAACATGCGGGACTGCATCGACGGTGCCGTGCGCTCGCGGAGCGACCGCTTGGTGGGCGAGCCGTAGAGCGCGACGTCGAGGTCGTAGAGCTGCGCCTGCACCGCGTCGATGCGCGCCGCGAGGCCGTCGCTGGGGCGGCGCGCGCGGTCGTGGGCCGCTGCGAGTGTCCCAATGCGGTCCTCAGCGCGCTCCATGGCGTTCGAGAACAGCGTCATGTCGGTCATGAGCTGCTCCATGCGGCTGCGGAACGCCGCCAGCGCAGCAGGCGCCGCCGAGGGGAGCGCGCCGTCGCGCAGCGGCACCACGTCGAATGAGACCGGCCCCGAGAGCGTACGCGCCTGGCCGTCGCCGATGCGTACGAGCGTGGCCGAGTAGGTGCCGGGCTCCGCCTCAAAGCCGCCTGCGTCGCTGTCCTCGCCCGGCATGAGGGGTTCGAGGGCGTCGCGTTCGAGGTCCCACGCGACACGGTGCAGCCCCGCGGAGGGTTTGCCTTCCACGCGGGCGATGATGTCGCCGAGGGCGTCGCGGACGTGCAACTCGACGCGGTCGGCCTCCTCGTCGCGCTCGGCGTCGAGGGCGTCCCAGCCGGGGAAGGGCACGTTGTCGCCCTCCTCGATCTCGCCCTCGGCCTCCCGGCGCTGGGCTTCGAGGCTCTGGGTGCCGTCGCGCAGGTAGTACGTGAAGACGGCCCCATACTCGGGATTGGGCGCGCGGTACTCGTCGTTGCCGACCGACCCGTTGGTGGCCCGGCGATAGTTGAAGCGCTTGGCGTCGCGCAGGCCGAAGAGGTGCCCCTCGCTCGCGACGATGGCGTCGCTCATCTCGCGCAGCGGGCCGTAGTCGTCGAGCACGAGGAAGCCGCGCCCGAAGGTGGCTGCGACGAGGTCGCTCTCGCGGCGCTGGATGACGAGGTCGCGCACACCAATGGTCGGTATGTCGCCGCCAAGCTCGATCCACTGGCCGCCGCGGTCGGGCGAGAAGTAGACGCCAAACTCCGTCGCTGCGAAGAGCAGGTTCGGCTGCACGTGGTCCTGGACGAGGCGCCACACGAGCGTGCGCTCCGGGATGCCCTCGGTCGCCATGGCCCACGAGCGGCCGCGGTCCGTGCTCTTGACGAGGTACGGCGCGAAGTCGCCATATTTGTGATTGTCGAGGGCGGCGTAGACCGTATTCGCGTCGTGCAGGTCGGCGTAGACGTGGTTGACGAACGCCGTCTCCGGCACGCCATCGATCGAGCCCACGTCGACGGTACGCCACGCGCCGCCGCCGTCCTCAGTGATCTGCAGCAGGCCGTCGTCCGTGCCCGCGTAGATCAGGTCGGCGTCTTGCGCCGACACGTCGACCGACGTGATGGTGTTGTAGACCGACATCGCATAGATGTCCCATGCGTTGTCAATCGACTGCGTGCGGCCCATGATCGGCAGGGCGAAGCGCTCCTGGTTGCGCGTCAGGTCGCCCGAGAGGGCCGTCCAGCTATCGCCGCGGTTGGTCGATGTCCAGACGCGCTGCGAGGCGAAGTAGAGCGTGGCCGGGTCGTGGGGGCTGACGAGGATCGGCGCGTCCCAGTTGTAGCGCTCCGGCCCCTCGCCAGGGCCTGGCTGGGGCTGGATAAACGTCCGGTCGCCCGTGATGCGGTCGATGCGGTGCAGGTTGCCCTGCTGCGACTGCGCGTAGGTGATGCTCGGGTTGCCGGGCTCCGTCGCCGACTGGTGGCCGTCGCCGCCGAGCGTGAGGAACCAGTCGCCGTTGCCCGCGCCCTCGCGCGTGCCGGTGGCCGAGGGGCCGCCGTGCGAGCCGGTGTCCTGCGTGCCGCCGTAGACATTGTAAAAGGGCACCGCGTCGTCCACGGCCACCTTGTAGTACTGCGTCACGGGCAGGTTGTCGACGTAGCGCCACGTCTCGGCGCCGTCGAAGGACTCGTACAGGCCGCCGTCGGTCCCGGCGAGGAGGTAGTCGGGGTCGGTCGGGTGGAAGGCCAACGCGTGGTTGTCGACGTGCTTGCCCCGGGTGTTCTGGATAAAGAACGTGGCGCCGTGGTCGTTCGACTGCTGCACGCGCACGTCCATCAGGTAGAGGCGGCCCTCGTGGTGCGGCGAGGCGTAGAGCTCCTGGTAGTAGTGCGGGCCGGTCCCGCCCGCGACGGCGTCGGACATCTTGCGCCAGCTTGTGCCGCGGTCGGCGCTCATCCACACGCCGCCCGTGCGCTGGTCCGTCTCGATGGCCGCGTAGACGACGTCCGGGTTCTGGGGCGAGATCGCGAGGCCGATCTTGCCCATGTTGCTCGTCGGAAGCCCCGCCGTGAGTTCGGTCCACGTCCGGCCGCCGTCGGTGCTGGTGTGGAGGCCCGTGCCTGGCCCGCCGCCCATGTAGGCTGCGACCGTCCGGTGGCGGTCCCACGTGGCGGCGTACATCACGTCGGGGTCGCGCGGATCGACGACGAGGTCGGTCGCGCCCGTCCAGTCGCCGCCGCCGAGGACCTGCGTCCACGTCTCGCCGCCGTCCTCGGTACGGTAGAGGCCGCGTTCGCCACCGGGGCTCCACAGTGGGCCCTGCGCTGCGACGAGCACCACGTCCGAATCGTCGGGGTGAATCCAGATCGTCGAGAGGCGCTCGCTCTCCGTGAGGCCGCGGTTCTCCCAGGTCTGGCCGCCGTCGGTGGAGCGGTAGATGCCGTCGCCGTAGGCCGTGTGGCGCCCGCCGACGTTCTCGCCGGTGCCGACCCAGATCGTGTTCGGGTTGCGCGCGTCAATGGCGATGGACCCCGTCGAATAGGCGGACTGGCCGTCGAAGAGCGAGGTCCAGGTCGTACCGCTGTTCGAGGTCATCCAGACGCCGCCGCTGCCAACCGCGACGTACCACGTGTGCGGGTCGTCGGGGTGGATCGCGATGTCGGCGATGCGTCCCGACGTGAAGGCTGGCCCGATGCCTCGCCACGACAGGGCATTGTAGTTCAGGGTCGCCACCGTGGGCGGTTCATCGGAGGAGTCGTCGTCCTGAGCGAAGGCAGGCAGGACGAGCAGAAGCGAGAGCAGAAGCGAGAGCAGGCGCATAGGCAGAAGCAAGAGCAAGCGCATGGAAGGAGTGGGCGATGTCTGCGGAATATATCCGTGCGGAGGGGCCCAGAACGGGCGGATCTTCGGCGGTGACGGTACGTCGGGGAGATCCTCATCCAGCTTGTCACTTCCTGGGAAATCACGCCTCGGATGGCCCGTCGAGGCTCCTTCGATCTCGTCAAGGTTAGCGGGCACGGGGCGCCCGTCGGTGCGCTGGTCGCGAGAATGCTTCGTACGTTTTCCAGCGCTGGCCCTGCACGCCCCTTGCACGCCCCTGCACGCCCCTGCACGCCACGCAACGATCCACCACGAGACTCCACGCATGTCGATCTACCAGCAAATCGCGAAGGTGGGCTCCACGTTTTTCAGCGACGCCACGCTCTTCAAGTACGGGTTCAACCTCTCGCCGATGTACCGGCGCACCACGGCGCGGATCACCACCGTGTCGGACGACCTGATGCGCGTCGAGATCAAGCTGCCGCTCACCTACAAGAACCGGAACTACGTCGGCTCCATCTTCGGCGGAAGCCTCTTCGCCTCCGTCGATCCGATCCCGATGGTCCAGCTGATCAACCTCCTCGACAACGCCTACATCGTCTGGGACAAGGGAGCGGTGGTCCGCTTCAAAGCTCCCGCCCGCGAGGACCTCTACGCGGTGTTCGAGTACACCCCGTCTGAACTCGAGCAGCTGATCGCCACCGTCGAGGCGGAGGGCGAGACCGAGATCGTCAAGACGGCGCGCCTCACCAACCGGGACGGCTCGCGGGTCTTCTGCGAGGTCGACAAGACGATCTACGTGGCGACGAAGGCGTACTTCAAGGAGAAGAAGCAGCGCCAGGCGGAGCCTGCTCCAAAAGCGTGACGCGGGGCTATCCGATTTGAGGTGAACCCAGCGAGGGCCTGCTTCCGTTGAGCACGGGACATGCTCGCGTGACCGTTCTCCTGTGCTTCCAGCTACGATGTCTGACCAACGCGTCGCCCTCGTCACGGCCGCCAGCCGCGGTATGGGCGCAGCCATCGCCCGCCGCCTCGCTGCCGACGGCTACCGCCTCGCCCTCCTCAGCCGCTCCGACGGCGTGCTTGCGTTGGCCGACGAACTCGGCGGTCTCGGCATCACCGGCTCCGTCGCCGACCCGGACGATCTGGCGCGGTTCGTCAACGCCGCGCTCGAGGCCTACGGGCGGATCGACGCCGTCGTGTGCAACACGGGCCACCCGCCCAAGGCCGACCTGCTCGACGTGACCGACGCCGACTGGCACGCGGGCCTCGACCTCGCGCTGCTCAACGTCGTCCGCATGGCGCGGCTCGTCACGCCCACGATGACAGAGCAGGGCGGCGGGGCCTTCGTCACCATCTCGACGTTCGGCGCGGTCGAGCCGTCGCTGTCGTTTCCGGTCTCGTCGGTGATACGGACAGGCTTGGCCGCGTTCGTCAAGCTGTTTGCCAAGCGCTACGGCCCCGAGGGCGTGCGGATGAACAGCGTGCTGCCGGGCTATGTGGAGACCTACGATGTGGACGAGGCCACACGGCAACGCATCCCCACGGGACGCCCGGCACGCGTCGAGGAGATCGCTGGGGCGGTGTCGTTCCTGCTCTCCGCCGACGCGAGCTACGTCACGGGGCAGAGCCTCCTCGTGGACGGCGGGCTGATGCGGTCGGTGTAGGACGCCAGGGCAATGTGGGGCGTCGGGTCTCGGCGAACGTGCTGGACGCGTACGAAGCAACCCGACGTGCAGAAGACCCCACCGCCGTGCGTATCTCGTTGGAGTAGCACGGCAGTGGGGCCTCTGGTCTGGTCGCGCAAAGACAGGCAGCCGTTAGTTACGCCCGGCCATCACGCCGCCGTCGACGTCCCAGACGGCACCCGTCACCCATCCTGACTCGTCCGACAGGAGGAAGTCCACGACCGAGGCGACGTCGTCGGCTCGGCCGACGCGCCCGATGGGGTGGAAGGTGTCGAACCCGCCGGTGAGCGTCTCCTCGATCTGCGTCGGCTCGATGAACGCCCCGTAGATCGGCGTCACGACCACGGCCGGGCTGACCGCGTTGACCCGGATGCCCTCGTTGGCAAGCTCCATCGCGAGGTGCTGCGTCATCGCATGGAGACCCGCCTTCGCCATCGAGTACGCGCTCGACGGCGTTGCCTTGACGGCCTGCTGCGCCCACATCGACCCGACGTTGACGACAGCCCCGCCCTCGTGCTGGCGCATGTGCTCAGCGACGGCCTGCGTGAGGAAGAACGTGGCCCGGTTGAGGCTGTGGTAGGCGTCGTAGTCGGCGCGGCCGTGGTCGAGGAACGGCTTCGGGAAGAACGTCCCCGCGGCGTTCACGAGCGACCGGATAGGGCGGTCGGTCTCGCGCACCTCGCGAGCGAGCGCGTCCACGTCCGCGTCGTTCCGCAGGTCGGCCGCGGTGATGCGGATGGACTCGGAAGCTCCGAGGTCGTTGCGGGCCGCGTCGAGCTTGGCGGCGTCGCGCCCGACGAGCCACACGGCGGAGCCGCGGTCGAGGAGACGGCGGGCGGAGGCGAGGCCGATCCCGGAGGAGCCGCCGATGATGAGAGCGAGAGGCTTGGTGTTCGTCATGGTGTTGAATGGGGTTGAGCCCGTTGGCAATGAGAACCTACTTACTGGTTGGTAACTTCTTAGGTGTAGGTCATGACCCGGAAGAAATCGGAAGGGGGATCAGGGGCCCGTCAGACCCTGGAGGAGCCGCCCGGTGACGGTCTCGAACCGCTCCGTGGCTCGGGCTGAGCCATCCTTGCCGGAGCGCAGCGGCCACGCGGTGATCATGGCACCCTCGACGGCGGCTAGCGTGAGCGCAGCCTCCGCGTCGGCCTCGCCGTCGAACTGGAATAGTCCCGAAGCACGGCCCTCCGCCAGCACGCGGGCGAGCCAGCGCTCCGTCTCGTCGAAGAACGCGCGGACCTCACCGCGGACCTCAGGCGGAAGGGTCGCGGCGTCAGAGGCGAGGATCCCGCAGAGGCACAGCCGTCCCTGGCGGAGCACGTCGGTGTAGACGTCGACGAACCCGGCGAGGCGGTCGCGTGGGTCGTCGGAAGACCGCTCAACGGTGGCAAGCGTGGTCGCGAACGTCCGGCGGTATCGCGCGACGAGGGCGCGGCCGAGGTCGGCCTTCGAGGGGAAGTGGTAGTGGACGCCCGCGTTGGTGAGGTCGAGGGCTCGCGCGAGGTCGCGGAAGCTGAACGCGTTGAACCCCCGCGTCTGCACGAGGGCCTGCGCGTGATCGAGGAGACGGTCAGCGGTATCGGACATGGAAAGTCTACTTACCATGTGGTAAGTAGGTTCCTGTGGGGCGATCTCGGCAGTCCTTTGGGCGCGCTGCTGGATGCCAACGCCGAACGTGGCCGACCGCTGCGCGAGGGCACTCCTGTGTACGTTCTTCGCTCAATCGCCGGAAGGCGGGCTGATTCGGTCGGTCGAGTCCAACACCTGCCGTGCCGATGCCGCGCGAGCCCGTGTTCGCTGTTGGCTTCAGGTGCGAATATCTGGACGTGTGAATGAGAGCGTCACGTACTGTCATGAAACGAGTCGTGCGTCTGCTGCTGACGGTGTTGATGCTGCCCGTGCTCTACGTGAGCCTAGTGCATGGACAACCGGTCTTTTGCGTTATCTGAAGCCATGTATGGAAGCTGCTAATG
>JBCCLD010000255.1:0-6944 GCA_039027055.1 Bacteroidota bacterium | reverse complement strand
CCGTGAACGGTTCGCTACGCGTCGAGCTGCGCAGTCGTCGGTGTTCGAGTACATCGAGGTGTTCTACAACCGGCAGCGTCGGCACTCCACGCTGGGCTATCTGAGCCCGTGCGACTACGAAGCTCAATCCTTCCACAAGGGGGTGTCCGTCAAAGCGGGGTAATCTCAACCCTCACGCCCCCATACTCCGACACGTTCACACCTCCACACTCCGCGACGGCCCGGCGGCGAGCACCTCAGCGGGGACGGCGTCGGCGTACTTCTCAAAGTTCGAGGCGAACATGTCGGCGAGCTGCTGCGCCTTCTCGTCGTAGGCGATGGGGTCGGCCCAGGTGTCGCGGGGGTTGAGCACGCCGTGGGGCACGCCTGGCACCTCGCGGGGCACGTGGAGGCCGAAGAACGGATCGGTGAACGTGCCCGTGTAGTCGAGCTGGCCGCGGAGCGCGGCGTTGACCATGGCGCGGGTGTAGGGGAGCTTCATGCGCGTGCCCACACCGTAGGCCCCGCCCGTCCAGCCCGTGTTCACGAGGAAGACCCGCGCCCCGTGCCGCTCGATCTTGTCGCCGAGCAGCGTCGCGTAGGCCGTAGGCGGGAGCACCATGAACGGCTCGCCGAAGCAAGCCGAGAACGTCGCCTTGGGCTCCGTGACGCCACGCTCCGTGCCCGCGACCTTGGCCGTGTAGCCACTCAGGAAGTGGTACATCGCCTGCGCGGGCGTCAGCCGGGCAATCGGCGGCATCACGCCGAACGCGTCGGCGGTGAGCATGACGATGGTCTTCGGGTGCCCGCCCATGCCCGTCGGCGACGCGTTCGGGATGTGGACGATGGGGTAGGAGAGGCGCGTGTTCTCCGTGATCGTCACGTCATCGAAGTCGATGCAGCGGTGGGCGTCGAGGACGACGTTCTCGGCGATGGTGCCGAAGAGCTTCGTCGTGGCGAAGATCTCAGGCTCGCCTTCCTCCGAGAGCTTGATAGCCTTGGCGTAGCAGCCGCCCTCGAAGTTGAACACCCCGTCGTCCGACCAGCCGTGCTCGTCGTCGCCGATGAGCGTCTTACTCTGGTCGGCCGAGAGCGTGGTCTTGCCCGTGCCGGAGAGGCCGAAGAAGACAGCGGCGTCGTTCTCGTTGCCGAGCGCGTGGATGGCCGAGCAGTGCAGCGGCAGCACGTCCTTCTGCGGGAGCAGGAAGTTGAGCGCGGAGAAGATCGACTTCTTGATCTCGCCCGCGTAGTTCGTCCCGCCGATGAGCACCAGCCCGCGCTCCAGGTTGAGCAAGATGAACGTGTCCGAGTGCAGCCCCTCGTCGCCGAAGCGGTCGCCTTTGAAACCGGGGAGGTCGATGAC
Organism: Bacteroidota bacterium; assembly: GCA_039027055.1. Taxonomy (GTDB): domain Bacteria; phylum Bacteroidota; class Rhodothermia; order Rhodothermales; family Rubricoccaceae; genus JBCBEX01. The sequence goes on along the minus strand of JBCCLD010000255.1, from coordinate 5,602 downwards.
GGTGAAGTCCGGAGCAAAGTCGGCCGTGGGGTCGTCGGGGCGCAGGTCCTCCACCGGCGGGCGGATGAACATGTTGTGGGCGAAGAACGAGTGCCAGGCCAGCTCCGTGACGATGCGCACCTTGAGGCGGTAGCGCGGGTCGGCGCCGGAGTAGACGTCGCGCACGAAGAGGTCGCGTCCAGTGACGTAGTTGCCCATCTTGGTGAGCAGCCCATCGAACGTTGTTTCCGAGATGGCTTTGTTCACGTCGCCCCAGCCGACGAAGTCGCCGGTGGTGGCTTCCTCGACGATGAAGCGGTCGTTGGGGCTGCGGCCCGTGTGCGGGTCGGTGCGCGTCACGAGCGGGCCGCCGTCGGCCACGCGGGCCTCGCCGCGCCGGATTGCGATCTCGTAGAGCCGCGCCGGGGAGATGTTGTAGAAGAGCGTCTGCGTACGGTCGAGACCGAGGCGCGTGAGGTGCTGGAGGACGGGCGCCGGAGCGTTCATGAGAGCGCTGGGTCGGATGGAGAAGAGATCGTGCCTACAACAAACAGCGATCCGAAGTTCACGTCAACCCGGGGCGCATGTGTAAGCGGTTACCTTAATCGAAGCCTCTCCGAGCCAGGAGCTGGTATGATCGCGGGGCTGGAAAACAGAGTGCTGGGCGACCGTTCAGCGGGGACGAAGCACGGTTCCGCAGGTCAGAGTGCGGTTGGGCCGGGCAGCCTCTTGGCGCACCGGCGTGACCGGTATATTTCGCGCGCGCTGTCACCCCGCTCTCTGGTTCGTTGTGCCTCTGCTCACCTCTTGCTGCGCTCATGGCTTCTTGCTCCCCTTCGCCCCGCGTCTTCTCTCGCGGTCGCCGCCCGTTCCGCCGTCTCGCTTTCGCTCCCGCCTCGGTGCTCCTCCGGAGCAAGTGCTTGCTGCTCGTCGTGCTTGTGGCGGGCGTTCCCGCCCAGGCTCAGGTGGATGCGCTCCCGCTCGACCTCAACTTCGACACGGCGACGTTTTTCTACGACGCCGACCGAGCCCTCCTCGAAGTCTACCTCGCTATTGGGGCGGCCTCGCTATCGTACGAGGCCACGGAGCGAGGGTTCGAAGACCAGGTTGCCATCCAACTCGCCCTGCGGCCCGCGGCCACGGCAGCCCCGGACGAGGCGAGCACGACGCCGGTCTTCGCCGACACGCTAAACCTCACCTTCCAGGTGGCCGACACGACAGGGCTGGCGCAAGGGCAGTACTTCCTGCAGCAGGTCCGAGCTGCGATAGCCCCAGGTGAATACGTCCTGGAGGTGGAGGTGCCATCGTCCTCCATGGAGAGCCAGGGAGACCTGACGCTCCGCCGCGACTTGGTCGTCCCCGACTACCAGACCGAGGGCCGTGCACGCCTCGCCGACGTGACCTTGGCGTCGTCCATCGCGCGGGCGGCCGACAACGCCGATCCGACGTTCATCAAGAACGGACTGGATATCCGCCCCAGCCCGAGCCGCCTCTTCGGCGTCGGTGCCGAGCGGTTGTTCTACTACACCGAGGCCTACGGCCTTGACGGCCTGATCACCGACGGGGAGTACACGTTGCTCATCCGAGTTACCGAGGCGAACGTGACGCAGCCGGTCGAGGGGCTGGAGCGTCGCACCACGCGCGCCGTGCGCTCCCCCGATGTGCTCGTGGGCGTCTTCGACGTGAGTGAGCTCCCGAGCGGGTCGTACTTCCTCAGGTTTGTGGTGCTCGACGCGGACAACGAGGCGCAGGCCGAGCAGGCGCAGAAGTTCTTCGTCTTCAACCCCGACGTCGTCCGCCAAGACACCTTCGAGGACCTGTTGGGCGACGACTACATGACCACGCTCTACGCGTCGATGCCCCAGGAGGAACTGGATGCCAACGTCGAGCACGCTAAGGTGATCGCGACGGCACGGGAGCGCCGCCGGCTCAACGATCTAGCCACCGAGGCGGCCAAGCGCGAGTACCTCGCAGAGTTCTGGCGCATCCGTGATCCCAACTCGGCTACCGCGATCAACGAGGCACGCCGCGATTTCTACGACCGGCTCCTCCAGGTCGAGGAGCGCTATGCGACCAACTTCGGCGAGGCCTACGAGTCCGACCAGGGGCGCGTGATGCTGAAGTATGGCATCCCGTCCGTCATCGACCCCCGACGCGCGAGCGGTGACACGTTGCCGCATGAGGTCTGGGAGTACGAAAACCTCCCCGGAGAGGGGCGCTCGCTCTTTGTCTTCGCTGACCTCGATGGGTTCGGCACGTTCGAACTGATCCATTCTGATGTGACCGGTGAAGAGTCGCAGCTAAACTGGCAACAGCTGCTCAGGCGCTAGCGGTGGAGGAGGCTCAGGAGGCCGCGGCAGCGACCCACGCCCTGGCGCTTGCTCAAGCAGCCGCGACCGTCCAGCGAGGCGGCGTCCTCGTCTACCCGACAGAGACGGTCTACGGCATCGGCGGGGACCCGTTCGATGCGGCGATGGTGGACCGGGTGCGCACGATCAAAGGCCGCGACGCGCACAAGCCAATGCTGGCCCTCACCGACCGCTGGGCCCGCGTCGCCGACTGGATGACGAACGTGACGGGCGTGCACCGTGCACTGATGGCCGCCACCGACGCCGCCGGGCGGCCGCTCGCAGTGACGATGCTCTTCGAGGCCGGTCCGGGCGCTCCGACCGCGCTCGTGAGCGCACTCGGGCTGATTGGTATACGCCGGACGCCAGACCCGCTCGGCCAGGCGCTCGTGGCCGCATGCGGCACCGCGCTGCTCTCGACGAGCGCCAACCAGGCGGGCCAGGCCCCTGCCTCGACCTTCGCCGACTTGGACCCCCATATTGTCGAGGCGGCAGACTACGCCTTTGACGCGAGGCACCCGCTAGGAGGCACGCCTTCTACCGTCGTGAAGGTTGAAGGCGACGGCCTCGTGATCATCCGCGAGGGAGCGGTCCTGAAGGCGACCTTGCGCGAGGTGTTGGCGAGCTAGCTCCGCTCGATGTGGACGCTGCCGTTGCCCGTCCGTGCGCGCAGCAGCGGGCCGCCCTCGCCAAGCGTGAATTCGACGTTGCGGTCGATGCGGCCTTCGACGGTAATGGGGAAATGGACTTCGAGGCGTCCGTTACCGGTGCCTGACGCGAACCGGCCCGAGTAGTCGTCAGGGATGTAGAGCTTCACCGAGCCGTTGCCCGAGGTGACGTCGAGGCCTGCGCCGTCCCACGCCTGGCCGCCCAGTTCGATCTTGAGCGCGCCGTTGCCCGTGCGCCCCCGCACGTCGCCGCCGAGGTTGGACAGCCGTACGCCGCCGTTGGCGGTGTCGAAGCGGATCGTGCTGTAGACGCTGCTGATGCGGATGCCGCCGTTGAGCGACTCCAGATCGAGGTCGGTGTCTCGCGGGACGTAGATCCTGAAGCTGGAGCCGATCCAATCGTCCCGGTGGGTGCGCGGGAGGTCGGCCTCGATGGTGCCGCCCGTGGAGATGGTCACCTCCTGCATGAGCTTCTGGGCCGTGGCGCGCTCCTCGCTGAACGCCCGGACGCGCGCCACAACGAGGATTTCGTCGCGGTCCCAGCCCTGGATGCGGATGCCGCCGTTGGACCCGCCGTCGACCTTCAGTTCGTCGCGGGCGTCGAGCGTAAAGGTGCGGAGCTCGCAGGCCTCGCGGACGCCCCGTCGCATGGTGTCGCCGTCGTCGCACCACCCCTTGTCGGCGGCAGGCACGGCCGGTTGAGCGGTGAGCGAGAGAGGCAGAGCGAGGAGGAACAGGAGGAAAAAGCGCATGCGAGGCCAGGATGGATGAGGAAGACGTTGGACGCTAAACAAGCCGCATTCCACCCCGCGAATTGCGTAGCTGCGCGCCACACGCAGCCTCAGACTGTGCGCCAGCGCCCACCCCTCGCGCCGATCCGCCCGTCCGCGCCGACTTACCTTCTCACTTCATCCTTCTCACTTCGCACTTCCCCTAATGCCCACCATCCAGGACCTCGCGCAGCACGAAGGCCAGCCCGTCACGCTCCACGGCTGGCTCTACAACAAGCGTGGCTCCAAAGGCCTGTACTTCTTGATCCTTCGCGACGGCTCCGGCCTTTGCCAATGCGTCGTGAATGCCGAGGAGGTGGACGACGCCAGCTTCCAGGCGGCCGCCGACGCGAGCCAGGAGGCGTCGCTGGCGATCACGGGCACGGTCGTCAAGGACGAAAAACAGATCGGCGGCTACGAGGTGCAGGCCACGGCGGTCGAACTGCTCGGGCCGAGCGAGGACTACCCGATCACGCCGAAGGAGCACGGCGTCGAGTTCCTGATGAACCACCGCCACCTGTGGCTGCGCAGCCGCCGCACGTGGGCCATCCTGCGCGTCCGCAACCGCATCATCCAGGCGATCCACGCCTACTTCCAGGAGGACGGCTTCCTCCAGATGGACGCGCCCATCCTCACGGGCAACGCCGTCGAGGGCACGTCGACGCTCTTTGAGTTGGACTACTTCGGCGAGCCCGCCTACCTCACGCAGTCGGGCCAGCTCTACGGCGAGGCGATGGCGATGGCGTTCGGCAAGATCTACACCTTCGGCCCGACGTTCCGCGCCGAGAAGTCGAAGACCCGCCGCCACCTCACCGAGTTCTGGATGATCGAGCCCGAGATGGCGTTCTACGACCTCGCCATGAACATGGACTGCGCCGAGGGCCTCCTCGTCCGCATCGTCCGCGAGTGCCTCGACCACTGCCGCGAAGAACTCGACGTCTTGGAGCGCGACCTCGCGCCGCTCGAAGCGTCCGCCCAGGGCGCCTACCCGCGCTTGACCTACACCGAAGCCGTCGAGTTGCTCACGAGCGACGCCACGCAGGAGCTGCTCGACGCCGAGATCGCCGGGCTCAACGACGAGCAGGACGCGCTGAAGGAGGAGGCCGCGGCGAACCGCAAGGCGTACGGCCAGGCCAAGAAGTGGCGCAAGCGGCAGATCGACGCCCGCGAGGTCGCGATCAACCAGCGCCTCGACGAGATCGAGGAGGCGCTGCGCAACCTGCCGCAGTGGAAGGAGTCCGCCCGCGCCTTCGAGTGGGGGGCCGACTTCGGCGGCTCCGACGAGACGGTCCTCACGCGGCACTTCGACCGCCCGATCCTCGTCCACCGCTACCCGGCCGCCGTGAAGGCGTTCTACATGAAGCGCGACCCCGAGGACGACCGCCTCGCGCTTGGCGTGGACGTGCTCGCGCCCGAGGGCTACGGCGAGATCGTCGGCGGCGGCGAGCGAGCCACCGACCTCGACTTCCTCAAGGCGCAGATCGCCGCGCACGAGTTGCCGCAGGAGGTGTTCGAGTGGTATCTAGACCTCCGACGTTACGGCTCCGTCCCGCACGCGGGCTTCGGCCTCGGCCTGGAGCGCACCGTGACGTGGATCTGCGGCATCCACCACCTCCGCGAAGCCATCCCGTTCCCGCGCCTCATGGGTCGGTTGCATCCGTGATAAGTTGTGTAGCCGTCCTTCTTTGGGCTACATCCCTGTCGGGATGCCTGGGCGCGTGTGAAGGTGTCGGGGCGCGGACAGTGGTGCTGAATGGCTCCAATGATTTGTGGGTGCACTCAATCGGTAAGTCTGGGTATATCCTCGAATGCAAGCTCGGCACGTTAAACGACCCGG
>JBCCLD010000254.1:0-7019 GCA_039027055.1 Bacteroidota bacterium | reverse complement strand
CGGCTGGGCGGGCAGTTCGTGCGCCTCGGCGCGCCGCCCGCCTGGTTCGACGCCTTCTTCGGCGACCCCGGCCACCCCTATGCCGGCGTGGACCTCGCCGCACGCTCGTTCTTCCTGGAGAACTTCCTCCTGGATGCCGAGGCACACTGGGTGACCGGCACGGCGGAGCTCCTGCGCTCGGGGCCGTGGACCGAGACGGCCCCGGACGGTCGTGAGCGGCCCCTCGAGGCCATCGCGCTCACGCTCGACGACCGCGCGCTCCTCTTGATCGGCCCGCCCGCGCTCGACTTCGACGGGATGCAGCAGGTGTTCCAGTCGGCGCGGCAGGAGGCCCTCGACCGCCAGCGGATCCAGCGCGAGATCGAGCGCCGCGAGGTGCTTCTGCACTGCATCGTGCACGACCTCGGCAACCCGCTCGGCAGCGTGCGCGGCGCGCTCCAACTCCTCGACGATGACCTCAAGGCGGGCGTCACCGAGCGCGACGAGACGCAGCAGCTGCTCACCATCGCGCTACGGCAGGCCGACCGGATGCGCGAGATGATCCGCTCCATCCTCGATGTCTTCCGGGCCGAGGTGGACGCCTTCAGCCCTGGCGCCGACCGCGCCGGCCTTGTGTGCGATGCCGCCGCGGTGGTGCGCCGCGTCGTGGAGGCGCTCGGGCCGCGCGTGCGCACGCAGCAGCAGACGCTCACGTTGGTGGGGGCTGCCGACGCCTGCCCGGCCGTGGCCGAGGAAAACCGGTTGGAGCGCGTCGTCTTCAATCTCCTTGACAACGCGCTGCGCTACACGCCCGCCGAGGAAGCCGTGACCGTGACGCTGCACCGCGACGCCGAGGCGGTCGTGCTGACCGTGGACGACGCGGGGCCGGGGGTGCCGGAGAGCGTCCGCCCCTTCCTCTTTCAGGCGTTCAGCCAGGCTGGCGGTCGTCCGGGAAAGGCGGGGCTTGGGCTCTACTTCTGCCGCATCGCCGTGCAGGCGTGGGGCGGCGAGGTAGCCGTCTTCGATGCGCCGAGCGGGGGCGCGCGCTTCGAGGTGCGTCTGGCAGCGCCCGGTGAAACGATGAGGGTCTAATTTTATTAAGTCAAACGGCAAAAGTGTCAGGGATGAACTCGAACGTAGAGTCGGGAAGCCCCGAATGTGTCCCTGAATGAGGGGGGGTCTCGTTGCATTTTAGACGAGTGGTTAAAAAAGTGAGGAACGCGTCGTAGCTTCTCGTCCCCACCCAAGGACGTGGTGTGCGAGCTGGCGCGACGAGCAGCGTGGTCCGTGCACGGCGTCCGCTCCGCGCCTGCCCCGTGCACGGGCGATGGCCCTCCAGAACAGCAGGGCGTCACCCGCAAGGTTAGATCTGTCTGCCTGAGGCGTCTATGAGTATCGGGGCGGTTTCCCCTGCCGCTCCCGTGTCGCGGAGTTCACCACGCACCGCCGCTGCCCCGGTGGTGCCGATAGCCACGTCTCCTCCATGTTGTTTCGCGTTCTCCTCGCCGACGACGACCCTGACTACACCACCCTCTTTGCTCGGAAAGTGCGGAGCGCCGTCGAGGCGGTCGGGGGCGCGGAAGCCCAGGTCGAGGCCTACCCTTCCGGCGAGGCGCTTCTCGCGGCCGTCGACGCCGGCGTAGACCCAGCGCTCATCTTCCTCGACGTGTCGATGCCCGGCCTGGACGGGCTGGAGGTGCTGCGGCGGCTCAAGCTCGCCCGACCTGCGTTGCCCGTGGTGATGGTGTCGGCGCAGACCACCATCCGCGTCGCCCTCGACGCGATTGAACTCGGCGCGCACGACTACCTCACCAAGGCCCAGGACGACCTCGTCAAAGCCCCGGTTCTGGTGCAGCAGGTAGCGGACCGCCGCCGCGCGGCCGCGCGCATGGAGGCGCTCCGCCGCCGCGTCACGCTACCGCCCGACGGGCCGCAGCTCATCGGCGCGAGCGAGGCGATGGTGGAAGTCTACCGCACCATCGAGAAAGCCACGCGCGGCGACCTCGCCGTGACGATCCTCGGCGAGAGCGGCACCGGCAAGGAACTCGTCGCCGAGGCCATCCACCACAACTCGGCACGCGCCTCAGCGCCGTTCGTGGTGGTCAACAGCGCGGCCATCCCGCGCGAGCTGATGGAGTCCGAGTTCTTCGGCCACGAGAAGGGCTCGTTCACGGGCGCGCTCACCCGGCGTCGCGGTGTCTTCGAACTAGCCGACGGCGGCACGCTCTTCCTCGATGAGATCGGCGACCTCGCCCCAGACCTCCAGGCGAAGCTGCTACGCGTGCTCCAGGATGGCACGCTGCGGCGCGTCGGCGGCTACCAGACGCTGCGCGTCGACGTGCGCGTGATCGCGGCCACGCACCGCAACCTGGAGCAGATGGTCAAGGACGGCGCGTTCCGCGAGGACCTCTTCTACCGGCTGTGCCAGTTCCCGGTGCTGCTGCCGCCGCTGCGCGACCGCGAGGCCGACATCCTGCTGCTCGCCGAGCACTTCCTGCGGGCCTTCGCCGAGCAGCATCCCGAGGTGACGGGGCGCACGTTCTCGCCGGCCACGCGCCGCACGCTGTTGACCTACCGCTGGTCCGGCAATGTGCGCGAGCTTAAGAGCACCGTCGAGCGCGCGGCGCTCCTGACAGATCTCCCCATCATCGAGCCGCCCGACTTGATGCTGCAAGACGAGCCGGTGCAAGTGGCCGCTGCGGTACCCAAGCCTGACCCGGCCGCCGAGCACGCCGTTCAGCGGGCCACGGCCACGGTCCCCACCGAGCCTCGTCCCTCGGCGGCCACGTTGCTACGTGACGGCGACACCAAAGACGATCTGCCCACGCTGGAGGAGGTGCAGCGCGCAGCCTTCCTGCATGCCCACGATGTGTGCCAGGGAGTCGTCGAGGATATCGCGCAGGTGCTCGATGTCTCCCGCTCTTCCGTCTACCGGATGCTGAAGCGCTACGACCTGATGGGCGGTCGCACGTGGGGCGGACCGCGCCCGAACTCGGGGCCGCGCCGCAGGGACGAGGACTGAGCGCCACTCCGAGGTAAATGGTGCGGCCGTGATCCTCGGCCAGAGCGCTTTGCGTAGTAGGGGTGGAGGCCAGGCAAACAGGGTCTCTTTTCGTCTCTATCGCTCCTCCTGGTGAAGGCCATGCCGTCGATCCGTCCGTCTTTCTTCTCGCGCGCTGCCGCCGTCGCACTGCTGGCCGTGGGCCTCGTGGGCTGCGAGCTAGCCCCGCACGCGGCGGATACCGCCCTCGTAGGCCCCGATGCAGTCGTAAGCCTCGCGCGGGTGGGCGACCCGCTGGCCGCCATCGCTGACGATCTCAACGGCAGCGCCCAGGCGGAGGCGTTCTACTACGACCTCCAGTACGCGGCCGCTGAAATGCGCGGCCCGACCCTGCTCGCCCACGTTGTGCCGAAGGCCTACGCCGAGGCCGTAGACGTCCAGGAAGCCCGCGCAGCGTTCTGCGCCGACCTCGGCGAGGGGGGCGAGGCGTGCCTGGCCCTCTCCGAGCAGGCCGACGCTCTCGCCCGCGAATACGAACTCGATCTCGTCGCGTTGGGCGTGGCCGCCGTGTCGGCTGACCTCTACGCCGAGGCATCCGAAGGCTTCGACTTCGCGCGCCGTTGCCCGCCGCCGCCGGAGCCTGGCGCTGCCCAGGTCGCGATCCCGACCTACTATCCCAACGCGTACTTCGCCGTTGAAGCCTCGGTGATGGACCGCCGTCAGCCAGTCCTAGCGCTCCAGTTCGTCACGTGCAAGGACTGTCGCGGCCCTGCCTCGCGCCTCGACATCACGCTACGCACGTTCGGCACGCTCGACAGGCCGAAGTGCCCGCGCACCGGCTGCAAGTGCGAGCCCCCCCGCGACAACGGCTGAGCGCTCCGACCTGCGCGGTGATCTGCACGGCCTCGCCGCGTTCCTACTCCGGGAGCGCGGCGAGTGTCGTTTCGACGGCGTCGAGTCGTGCTTGGGCGCGAGCGACCGCGGCGGTGTCGGCGTCGGCGTGGGCGTCGGCAAGTCGAGCTTGGTAGCTGCGCTGGCTGGCGGCCAGGCGTTGGTAGGCCTCGCCGTGCCGTCCGAGTTCGTGGAGCACGCGGCCAGCTTGGAGATCGAGCGTCGCCATCCGACTGTCAGGGTGGTCTAGGCCGGCTGCGAGGTAAATGGTGCGCGCGTCGACCAGCACCGCGAGCGCATCGACGGGACGGTCCGTGCCTTGGAGGAGCGCGGCGAGCGCGATAAGCGGGTAGGCCGACCAGACGTGATCGCGCCCCAGCGTCTCCGCATAGACGGCGGCGGCTTCTCGGTAGTGGACCTCCGCGGCGGCCAGTCCTCCGGTACGCTCCTCGATGCGGGCGAGGCGATAGAGGCTCGTCGCTACGAGGTCGTGGGCGTCGCCGTGGAGGTGGCGGTAGAGGTCGAGCGCGCGGCGGTGCGCATCCAGCGCCTCGGCGTCGCGGTCCTGCGCGGCGAGTGCTTCGCCGAGGTTGTAGTGCACGTCGGCCACGTCGGGGTGGTCGGCTCCCCGCGTCTCGGTGAGCAGCGGGAGCGCCGTGCGAAAGAGCCGCTCGGCGTCGGCGGGGCGCTGCTCGTCTAGCAGCAAGGTCGCACGGCCCACGAGGGCGCTCAGGCGCGCCGGGTGCCGTTCCCAGGTCGGCCCGTCCCACCGCTCTAGCGCGACTGAGTACAGCGAGTCGGAGCGGGCATGGTCGTAGAAATTCGACGCGCTCGCAGCGAGGGCGACGATGCTCTCCAGCAGGCGCGGGTCGTCCGAGGGCAGTTGTGCGGCACGGAGCGCGTAGGCCCGGCGGTGGAGCGAGTCGGCGGCGGTGAAGTCGCGGAGGATGAATAGCGCCGCGCCTCGGTCGAAGAGGCTCTCGGCCACGTCGGGGTGCTCGGGGCCGAGGAGGCGCTGGCGGAGCGCGAGCGCCTCGGTGTGGAGCGAGTCGGCGGCGGCGTAGAGGCCGAGGCTGTGGTAGAGGCGGCCCATCACGGCGAGGAGCTCGCCCTGGACACCCGGCTGGGTGTCGAGTGCCTCAATCTGCGCCCGACCGCGCGCGACGAGGTCGGCCGGGGCCAGCGCGCGCCCTCGAGCCTCCTCAGGGCCGACGCTCTCGAACAGCCCCGTCATAAAGGCCACTGTGGCCTCCGCGCGCCGCGCCTGCTCGCGGGCGATCTCGGCCTCTGACGCAGCAACGCGGGCCTGCCAGAGCGCGATGCCCAGCCCGCCCACGAGCGCCAGCACCGCCACGGCGGCGAGCGACACCGCCAGCGCGTGCCGCCGCACGAAGCGTCCGACGCGGTAGGCCGCCGCCCCCTCCCGCGCCGCCACCGGGCGGCCGTCGAGCGTGCGCAGCAGGTCGTCGTGGAAGGCCTCTACCGAGGGGTAGCGGGCGTTCGGGTCGCGGCGGAGCGCCTTGAGGCAGATCGCGTCGAGGTCGCCCCGGAGGGCGCGGCGTAGCGGCTGCACGCCGGGGAGGCCGACCTCGGCGAGGCGGGCATCGGAGCCCGTCGCGGTGACGGTGCTGGGGCGGCGGGCATCGCCCTGGAGTTGGGCGGCGGCGAGCGCGCTCGGGGTCGCGGCCTCGAAGGGACGCTGGCCAGTGAGCAACTCGTAGAGGACCACGCCGAGCGCGTAGACGTCGGTGGCCGTCGAGATCGGAGCGCCGTCGAGCTGCTCGGGAGCCGCGTAGGCGGGCGTGAGGAGGCGCTGCTCCGTCTGCGTGCGCAGCGCCGCGTCGTCGTCGGCCAGAAGCTTGGCGATGCCGAAGTCGAGGAGCTTCACGCGCGCGGCCGGCAAACGCGTCTGGGTGTCCTCTTCAGACGCAGGACCGGACGCATCAGCGCGGTGCCCGTTCGCCTGGACGAAGATGTTCGACGGCTTGAGGTCGCGGTGGACGACGAGGCGTTGGTGCGCGGCCTGCACCGCTTCGCAGACCTCGGCCATGAGCGTCACGCGCGCCTCGACGCTCAGCCGCTGCGCCGTGGCGTAGGTGGTGATCGGCACCCCGTCCACGTACTCCATGACCAGGTACGGTCGCCCCTCGGGCGTCGCGCCGCCGTCGAGGAGCCGGGCGAGGCCAGGGTGGTCCAGCCGGGCGAGGATCTGCCGCTCCTGCGCGAAGCGCGCCACCACGTCTGGGCGGGCCGAGTCGAGCAGCTTCAGCGCCGCCGTCTGCTCTACGACGCCGTCGGCGCGCGTGACGCGGTAGACCGTGCCCATGCCGCCCTGCCCGAGCGGCGCGTCGACGTGCCAGCGTCCGACCTGCGTGCCCACGAGCGTTTCCGTCAGCGCTGCCTGCATCGCGCCGCCTTCGGCAATCGCCCCGCCGAGGTCGGCGAAGTACCCATCGGCCTCCTCCTCCGCCGCGAGCAGCGACTCGACCTCCGCGCGCACCTCATCGTCAGGACAGGCCGCATCGAGGTAGGCGGCTTGCTCTGCCTGAGGACGTGCCGCCGCCTCGTCGAGGAGCTGCGCCAGAAGCTGCCAGCGGGAATCAGGCATGGGGGCGGGGCCGAGCGTTCGCGTTCGCGGAGCCAAACATACCCCGAGCGCCTTCCTCGGCACAAAAAACGCCGCCGCACGGAGGTGCGACGGCGCTGGGGGGTACCGCGTACGGGATTTGAACCCGTGTTACCGGCGTGAGAGGCCGGCGTCCTAGACCCCTAGACGAACGCGGCAAAGGAGCACAAGTATACCGCGTCCCCCCGGTTCGTTCCCCGACCGTCTGGCATTTCACGCGCTAGGCACACTCAGCGAGCGGCGTCGAGTTTGATACGGTGGCGTTGACGAGGCGGCCACACCGCCTTGTGGCGCACCGCCGACGGGGCCGCACGGCAATGCGGACGGTGCGTGGGGCGGAGGTGTACGCGCGCATTGCGGGGTGTGTCTCGACGGCGTGCAAGCAGGGGCGTCATACCAAATCCGGAAGCCTCGTTGCGATGGGTCCCCAACTTCGAGGCCGGCTTTGGGTGTGAAGGTGCCCACGTGTGAAGGTGTCCACGTGTGAAGGTGTCCACGTGTGAAGGTGTCCACGTGTGAAGG
>JBCCLD010000253.1:0-7024 GCA_039027055.1 Bacteroidota bacterium | reverse complement strand
TCGCCTGCCTCGCGCTCGTGACGACGTGGATCGGCTACGAGGTCGGCCTCATCGGCGAGGCCATCGCGCAGATCGACGGCCTCGACCTCTCGGCGTACGGCGTCTTCCTGAACTCGATTCCGCACCTCTACTACCCGATCCTGGCGCTGCTTTTCGTCTACGCCGTCGCCATCACGCGCCGTGACTTCGGGCCGATGCTGGCCGCCGAGCGCCGCGCCCGGCAGACGGGCCAGCTCTACCGCCCCGGCTCCAACATCGAGACGGACGCGGGGGAGCAGCACCTCCTCGAACCGCCCGTCAACGCCCCCGCGCGCATCGTCAACGCGGCGCTGCCGATCCTCGTCCTCGTGGCCGGCGTGCTCGTCGGGCTGTGGTGGACCGGCCGGGGTGCCGTGCTCGAAAGCGGCGAGGCGCTCACGCTGCAGAACATCATCGGCGAGGCGAACTCGTACACGGCGCTCCTCTGGGCGTCGCTGCTCGGCGTGATCGTGGCGGTGGGGCTCTCGGTGGGGCAGCGCATCCTGACGCTGGAGCAGGCGCTGGAGGCGTGGTACCATGGCGCGCGCTCGATCCTGCTCGCCGCCGTTATCCTCGTGCTCGCCTGGGCACTCTCCGAGGTCAACACTGCGCTCGGCACAGCGGCCTTCCTGACCGATTTGCTCACGGGCAACGTTGCGCCGGGCTTCCTGCCGTTCCTGATCGCCATCCTTGCCGCGCTGACCGCCTTCTCGACCGGATCGAGCTGGGGCACGATGGGCATCCTGATGCCGCTGGTGGTGCCGCTGACGTGGGGCGTCATGGCCGCCGAGGGCAGCACCGCCGACCTCTCGATTCTCTATGCCGCCGTGGCGGCCGTCCTTGCCGGGGCGGTCTGGGGCGACCACTGCTCGCCGATCTCGGACACCACGATTCTATCGAGCCTCGCCTCGCAGTGCGACCACGTAGACCACGTACGGACGCAGTTGCCGTATGCGCTGCTCGTCGGCGGTGCGGCGTGGCTGCTGTGCGCGCTGCCCGTCGGCTTCGGCGTGCCGTGGTGGGTGATGCTCCCCATCAGCGCGGTGCTGCTGGTGGTCATCCTGCGCATCGTGGGCCAGCCGGTGGACGATGTGCCCGAGGCGGTTGGAGTATAGCGTAAAGACGGGAGAAAACGGCGTGCTTCTTGAGCGTGTAGGTCACACATAGCCTCATGGCTCAGCGGACCCACGGACGGAGTCGTTTCGGAGGCTGTGTGAAACGTTTGACCCTGCCTTTCGCTGTCGCCGCTCGCCATGCCTGCACGCCTTTCTGCACTGCTACTCGTCGCTCTGATCGTCCCGTTCGCGGCGGCCCAAACCGCCGTGCCGCAGCTCCCGCTGCTCTATTCGGTCGCACCGGTCGATGGCATGCCGCCCGCCGAGGAAGTGCAGCGCTATGTTGGCTTTCCCGTGCAGGGCCTCAGCGATGTAGACGGAGACGGACAGCCCGATCTGCTGGTGGGCGGGGCCTACGCCTCGTTGGATCCAGTTAACGATGAGCGACTCGCCTTGCTGTCGTACGTCGTTAGCGGTCCAGACGGGCGGGTGCTCCACACCCTGCAGCCCGACCCCAACGGCTTTGACCGGCAGTCCTACTATGAGCAGCACGGGCAAGGGCTCGCACCCGTAGGCGATTTCGACCGGGATGGTGTCCCGGACGTGATTCTGGGCGACCCCACGTATCGGCAAGAAGGTGCTGAGGTCGGAACGGTTGTAGCGTTCAGCGGCGCGACAGGCGAGTTGCTGCAGCGCTTCGGGTCTCCGTCCGCCCAGACGGACGGGCGTTTCGGCGAGGCGATCACTCCGTTGGGCGATCTCGACGGAGGCGGCGTGCTTGATATCGCCATCAGCGCGCGATTCGAGCAGGACCGAGAGCCGCCTTACAACTTCGGGCTCGTCCACGTGCTGCGTGGCGAGGACGGGAGCCGCATCTGCACGGTCCAATCGCCGACCCCTACCTTTGGCTCGGGGTTCGCCTCGTCCATCGCGGCCGCCGATGTGAATGCGGACGGTACGCCTGATCTCATCGTTGGGAATAGCCAGACCCGCGGTGTTCTGACAGAGAGCGCCACAGGCATGGCCTACGCGTTCGACGGGCGGGACTGCTCGCTCCTCCGCCAGTTCCCGCTCGTGTGGCCCGGTGCCTGGGCCATGATCATGACGGTGGAAGGTCTCGGTGATATCAACGGCGACGGCCATGACGACATCGCCATTGGTACGCCGTTTGTCCAGGCGACGGATAGCGAGGCGGCGGTTGGGACCGTTCATGTCTTCAGTGGATTGACCGGAACGCGCCTCTACACCATCGGGCCGCCGAATGACACCGACGACGTGGCTGGTTTTGGGTATGCGCTCGCATCCATCACTGACGCCGATGGAGATCGCCAGCCAGATCTGGCGGTCAGCGCGATGAACGGAGGGGAGGGCGTGGGCGAAGGCTATGTGTTTCGCGGACGCGACGGGGCCTTGCTCGCCACCCTCGCGGCGCCGAAGGACGCAGTTGGAGCGTTCGGAGCGGGCATCGCTTCGGCAGGCGATCTCAACGGCGACGGGGTTGACGAGGTGGTGGTCGGCTCCTTCGCGGGCGCGTACGTTTTCGGAAGCGTCCGCACGGTGGCCGAGGAGGTCGCCACGCCAGCCATCGACCTGAACCTGAACGCCGCCTACCCGAATCCCTTCGCCCACATCACGACGCTGACCTTCGACGTGCCCGACGCCGGACCGACGCGCCTGGTCGTGTACGACGCGCTGGGCCGCGAGGTCGCGGTGCTCGCCGATGGGCCACATGCCGCAGGCCCGCACACGGTGCGCTTCGATGGGCAGGCGCTACCGAGCGGTGTCTATGTCGCTCAGTTGACCCACGGTGGCCAGAGGTCGTCGCGACGCCTCGTGCTTGCGCGGTAGGCTCGGCGTAGGTTTGGGAGCAGCCACCACCTCCCGCCATGTCTGACCTCGCCCCGCCTTCCATCGCCGACCGACTCGATGCTGTCGAGCTCTACGACTTCCGCGCGCTGCACCCGCGCCTGGCCTACGGGACGGCGTCGGACCGCTACGCGGCGTGGATCGGGCAGGTCTACCCCGAGACGTGGGAGGCTGAGGTGACGACGCGCGCGAAGAAGCTCGGCGGCACCTCGTTCGAGGAGCGCCTGCTGCCGATCGCGTCCGTCGTGGACTACTTCCAGCACTTCGGCGTCCTCGAACTCGACTTCACGTTCTACCGCCCCCTCGTCACCCCCGACGGCGAGCCGTCGCCCAACTACCACGTCCTCCGGCAGTACGCCGAGCACGCGCCTGACGACGCGCTCTTTCTGCTCAAGGCCCCGCAGCAGTTCGCGGCGCGCGTGCTCCGAAGAAAGGGCGGCTTCGTCGAGAACGAGACGTACCTCGACCCGGCCGGCTTCGAGCACCAGTTCGCCGAGCCCGCGTTCGACCTCCTCGGCGAGCGGCTCGCGGGCGTCATCTTCGAGCAGGAGTACGCCCGCGTGCGCGAGTCGCCGGAGCCGGAGGCGTTCGTGGCCGAGCTCGACCGCTTCTTCGCCGAGGTGCCGCCGCTGCCCTACCACCTCGAAGTGCGCTCGCCGCACCTGCTCACGCCACTCTACGCCGACTGGCTTTCCTCGAACGGCCTCGGCTTCGTGTTTAGTCACTGGACGTGGCTCCCGTCGATCCAGGCGCAGTGGCGGCTCGTCGGCGAGCGCTTCACCTCCGGCGACGGCGAGGCGATCCTGCGGCTCCTGAACCCGCGCGAGATGAAGTACGCCGCCGCGTTCGCGCACGCCTACCCGTTCACCGACGCCGTGCCCGCGCTCGCGCAGACCGCGCAGGCTCGCACGATGGTCAACGAGGCCACGGCGCTCGCCTATAAGGCCATCGAGCAGGGCGTGACGCTGTTCACCATCGCCAACAACCGCGCGTGGGGCAACTCGCCCAAGCTCGCGCAGGCCCTCAGCCGCCGCTTCCTCGACTTCGCCGACCGCTACGGTGCGTGATGCGGTTCCGAGAACCGAATACGGGCCTACCCGCCGAGTGTGTGGGTGCGTACGGCCTCGTTGCCGCGGTTCAGCTTAGCGTCGTAGCGGAAGCTGGCGAGCTTCCAGCCTGCGTCCGTGCGGCGGGCAGTCAGGAGGTAGGTGCCCCATGTCTCCCAGAAGTCGGTGCCTCCACCCGTGCTGAGGTGGTTCCATGCATAGCCCTGCGTGCGGATCGTCGCCGCATCACCGTCGATTTCGATGCGCACGTTGGTCGTCATGTGGTGACTCGCCTTCTCGACGTGGAGGCCCTGCCGAAAACCCGCTAGGAGGTCGGCGGCGGTCATCGTCACGGGCGCTCCGCCAACGAGCGAGGTCATGTCCACAGCAACGTCGCCGTCCACGAAGAGCGCTTCGAGGTCGGTCCAGCGTTTCTCGTCGGTGAAGACGAACAACTGGTCAGCGAGCAAGCGCAGGGCGCGTTCATCGGCGAGGGCTTCGAGGGTCACGGGTCGAGGCTAGCTGGTGAGGAGGCGCTGGACGACGGCTTCGAGGTCGTCGAGCTTGAACGGCTTCTTGACCACCACGTCGACGTGCTCGGAGCGGTCCTCGGCATCGGTGTCGCCCGTGAGGAGGATGATCGGCTGGCGTGGGTGATGCTGTCGGATGCGGAAGGCGAGCTCCCGCCCGCTCATGTCGGGCATCGAGAGGTCGGTTAGGACCAGGTCGTAGGGCTGAACGGCGATGAGCGAGAGCGCCTTCTCGCCGCCCTCGGCCTCGTCGACCTCGTGGCCTTTGAGGCGGAGGAGGCGGCCCGTGACGGAGCGCACCATCTCCTCGTCGTCCACCACGAGCAGGCGGCCCGCCTTCGATTCGGTGGGGTGGAACGTGGGCTCGGGCGGCGCGGCCGGGATCGGCGCGGCGCGCTCGGCGGCGACGGGGAACGTGAGCGTGAACTGGGTGCCCTCGTCGGCGGCGCTCTTCACCTCGATGGTGCCCTCGTGTTCTTGCACGATGCCGTAGGAGACGGTGAGCCCCATGCCGGTGCCCTTGTCGCCCTTCGTGGTGAACAGCGGCTCGAAGATGCGCGAGCGCACGTCCTCGGGCATGCCGTTGCCGTTGTCGCGCACCTCAGCGACGACGCCGCGCGCCTCGTCCACGTAGGTCCGCACGGTGATCGTCCCGCCCTGCGGCATCGCCTGCACTGCGTTGAGGACGAGGTTGGCGAACACCTCGCGCAGCTCCGTGCCCGAGCCCGCGATCACGGGCAACTCGGCGAGCTGCTTGCGCGTGCGGATGAGGATGCCCTGGCGGCGGGGCTCGTTGTACCAGTAGGGCCGCGTGAGCGCGAGCACCTCCTCGATCACTTCCGAGAGGTCGATCTGCTCGAAGCGCTCCTGCTTCTCGTGGCGGATGTACTGCTGGATCTTCTTGACGAGCACGGCCCCGTCGAGCGCGGCGCGCTCGATGGTCTTGAGCTGGCCGACGGCGTCGGCGGCGAGGGAGCCGTGGCCGCCGAAGAGGCTCGTGAGGTCGCCGCGCAGCAGCTCCGTGTGGCCGAGGATCGACGTGAGGAGGTTGTTGAAGTCGTGCGCGATGCCCATCGCCATCTGGCCGAGCATCTCCATGCGGCGGCGGCGCGTCTGCTCGGTCGCCCAGCTGACCGGCTCCTGGAGCACCTCGCCCGTGACCATGACGGAGAGGTTGCCCGCCTGCTGATCGGGGAGGAAGATCGGGAGGAAGTTGAGCAGCACGGGGACCGGCAGGTCACGCTTGTGCTTGTCGACGAGGAAGACCTGGTTGGTGACGAGGCCGCCCGACGCGGCTTCGCTGAGGTATTCCTTGGCGAAGCGGGCGTCTTCGTCGTTCATGGCCGCCCACAGCTCGTCCGTGCCGAGAATCGACCCCCACGCGGTGTTGCAGTGGAGGCGACTTCCGTCGGGAGCGCAGGTGGCGTAGAGCAGCTCCGGGGCGAGGAGCGGGAGAACGTCCGTTAACTCGGATGTCATCGCGGAGAGTGGCGTGGTGTGAGGGCCGCGGTGCCAACGAGTGGGTGAGTGCTAAGCAGTATACGGCCGGTTCGCCCGTCAGCAAGGTCCAGGCTGAGAGCCCTGCGAATTATGCGGACACCGCAAGCGGCGTCCGGTCCGGCGGGGCGTGGTATTGCACGGCGAGCAGCGTGAGGTCGTCGGCTTGGGGCGCCCCGTCGGAGAACGACTCCACGGCGCGGAGCAGGTGTCGGATGACCTCGGCGGGCGACCGGTCGGGGAGCGTGTCGAGGCTGTCGGCGAGGCGGGTCTCCTCGAACTGGGTCCCGCTGGTGTCCACGGCTTCGGTGAGCCCATCGGTGTAGAGCAGCAGCGTGTCGCCAGGCGCGAGTGTGACGCTGCTGGAGGCGTAGGCGAAGTCGCCCGTGAGGCAGAGCCCGAGGCCGCGCGCGCACCGGCACGACTCCTGGGAACCGTCCTGGCGCAGCACCACGGGGTGGTGATGGCCGGCGTTGGAGAGTGCCACCTCGCCCGTGTGTAGGTCGAGCACGCCGTAGACGAGCGTGACGAACATGTGCTTCATGCTTTCGGGGTGGAGCACGCGGTTGGCGTGGCGGATCACCTCATGGGGCGGGAACCCCTGCAGGGCCGTCGCGCGGAGCATCGTGCGGGTGATCGCCATGAAGAGCGCCGCGCCGACGCCCTTGCCCGACACGTCGCCGATGACGAAGCCGAGGCGTTGCTGCTCGGCGTCGTCCGCGTCGATGAGGAAGCAGTCGTAGAAGTCGCCGCCGACCTCCTGGGCGGGCAGCATCGTCGCATAGAGGTCGAAGCCGCCGTGCCCAGGGAAGGCCGGCGTCGCCGCTGGGAGCATCGAGAGCTGGATGCGGCTTGCGATCTCGAGCTCGCGCTGGAGGACGTTCAGCTGCCGTCGCAGCGTGTCGGCCTGCCGCAGCTTGTCGAGTTCCTCGTAGGCCTTGTTGACGATGAGCGCGAGGTCCTCGAAGTTGATCGGCTTCGTGACGAAGTCGAACGCGCCGCGGTTCATCGC
>JBCCLD010000252.1:0-7028 GCA_039027055.1 Bacteroidota bacterium | reverse complement strand
GCGTCTTGCGGTCGCGCCCCTGCTTCGCTGAGCCGCCCGCCGAGTCGCCCTCCACGATGAAGAGCTCGCTCTCGGCAGGGTCCGTGGACGAACAGTCGGCGAGCTTGCCGGGGAGGTTGAGGCGGTGGCTGACCGCGCTCTTTCGACGCACCTGCCGGGCGGCGGCGCGGCTGGCGAGGCGGGCCTTCGCCGCCTGCACCACGCGCGTCACGATGGACTCCGCGACGGAGCCATGGCCGTTGAGGTACTGCTCGAATTCCAGCCGGAACGCGCCCGAGACGAGGCTGCGCGCCTCCGGGTTGTTGAGCTTGTCCTTTGTCTGCCCCTGGAACTGCGGGTCGACCATGAACAGGTTGATGACCGCAAAGAGGCCCTCGCGGATGTCGTCGGCGGTGATGTCGAGCTTCTTCTGGCCGAGGTCGTGCGTCTCCATGTAGGCGCGGATGGCCTTCGTGACGCCGTCCTTGAAGCCCTGCTCGTGCGTCCCGCCGTCGCGCGTGGGGATGCCGTTGACGAAGCTGACGATGCGCTCCTTCGGAAACTCGGTCCACTGGAAGGCCACCTCCACGCGAATGTCGTCGGCGAGTTCGCTCTGGCGGAGCACGAACGGCTCGGGGTGGACGGCCCGCGCGTTCTCGGCCGCGATGCGGTGGTCGAGGTACTCCGCGATGCCCCCCTCGTGGTGGAACTCGACGCGCTCCCCCGTCGCCTCATCGCGGAAGACGATCCGCAGGCTCCCGTTGAGATACGTCTTGACTTCGAGATTCTCCTTGATGAGTTCCGCGTCGAACGTCGTCGTCTCGAAGACTTCGGAGTCGGGTCGGAAGAAGATGCTCGTGCCGGTGCCGCGTACGTTCGTGCGCACCTTCTTGAGTTTTGTCTGTGGGAGGCCACGAGCATAGCGCTGCTCGTAGAGCGCCCCGTTGCGCTTGACCTGCGCCACCATCTCCTCCGTGAGCGCGTTCACGACCGACGAGCCAACGCCGTGGAGACCACCCGAGGTGATGTACGACGCGCCGTCAAACTTGCCGCCGGCGTGGAGGGTCGTGAGGATGACCTCCAGCGTCGGCACCTTCTTGACGGGGTGCTTGTCGACGGGGATACCGCGCCCGTCGTCGGCGACGGTGATCGAGCGGCCGTCGGCGTGCAGCGTCACGTCGATGCGCGAGGCGTAGCCGTTGGTGGCCTCATCGACGGCGTTGTCGACGATTTCCCAGACGAGGTGATGCAGCCCGGCCTTGCCCGTCCCGCCGATATACATGCCCGGGCGGAGACGGACGGCTTCGAGGCCTTCGAGGACGCGGATGCTAGCGCCCGTGTAGGAGGTGGACGCGGCGGGGGCGGGAGCTTCAGCCATAGCAGAACGGAGGGTGGCGGTTTGGTGGGAACAACCTCGGCGTGGAAAATACGGGCTGCCCGCTGCCAGCCTCGTGTCACGGGCTGCAGCCCACGCACAATCCGCTGCGCTGTTCGCGCGAGGTGGCGGGCTCTAGGTCGGGCACAGCCCAGCGGCGTTGCACCCCGTCTGTCTCGTCGCGATCTGCTGCACGCACATATCCCGTAATCACGCGATTCCTACCTGCCAGATCGGCGTGTACGCTCCATACGTCCCGATTCAACGCCGGACACCCTTATCCCAAGTTGAACGTTTAACCGGGGATGACTTTATTGAACGCATTGCCCATCTTTTTCGTCCATCCACCACCTCGGGACGTCACTACCTCAACCACGTCCCGATATGAACGATCGCCAACGCCAAGCCAGAGACATACGCATCGCCGCAGCTGAGCTGGCTTATCGCCGACCGCACCCGCGCCACACCAACAACGGCGAGGAGTTTCTCTACCGCAACTCGGTCACGAACGTCCCGACCTACCTCGCTAGCTTCACCAAGGGTCTGCCACACTACATAGGCACCGTCAGTGAATCGGACTCTAAAGAAGAAGCCGAACAGAAAGAGCGCAGGCGAGGGCTAGTGCAGGTAGAGTTGAGCGGCGAGGACCCCTTCGGCCTCTTCGTCCTCGGCATCCAGTCTGGCGACGTGAACGACTTCCGGCGCACGCCGCTGGGACCACCCAAATTCGCGATAGAAGTGGCACGGGCCGAGGTCGCGCGGACCTTCCAGAAAGGAAAAGCCCCGAAAAGCATCGGAGCGACCGTAGTCGACTACACCAAGATCTGGGAGTCGGCCATGGCGAGGGGGCGCGACCTCGCCAAGGAAAAGACACCTGTACCGCGGGGCGAGTCGAAGAAGGGTGCGCGCGTCCGCGCCTGGGAGAGTGCCGGGGCCGGCCTCGTCTTCGACCTCCAAGGTCCCGACGCCCAGGCCGTCACGATGCCTCCCGCGCCCAAGCTGAACTCCGACGAGCTCGCTGCCGAGATGGCGGAGGTCTATATCATGGCCCTCCTGCGCGACATCCCCTTCTCACGCTTTCGCGCATGTGCCAAGCAGGACGCCAAGTTCAGGCTTGTGGATGCGTGGGCCGAAGCACTCGGCACCTACCAGTGGTTCACGACGCTCGGTGAGGATCAGGATGTGCCTGTCGGGCTGCGCCTCCCGGCTCAGCGGCGTCGCCGTAGCGGCCTCAAGGCAGGAACGCTGTTTCGCGGCTTTGCGCCAGGCGATAACGTCGGGCCCTACATCTCGCAGTTCCTCCTCGTCGGGAACGAACACCTGGAAAAGTTTCACAAGATCGAGCAGGGCTACATCCAGTACGGGGCCATTCGCATCGACCAGCGGGTGCGCGTGGCCACGCCCAAGAAGGACTACATGACCACCTACGAGCAGTGGATCGATGTCCAGAACGGGGCGGACCTACGCGGGCTCGAAACGTATTGCCCGCCGTCCGAGGACGAGAAGAAGCCGACCCGGGCGAAAAAGGGGAAGGCCAGCACGCATGCCACGAAAGACTGCACCGAGGCCTTCCGCTTCATCGCGACGCCCCGGGATCTTGCCACCTACGTCCACGTCGACGCGCTCTACGAAGCCTACCTCAATGCTTGCCTGCTGATGCTCTCGCTCGAGATCCCGTTCGACCGAGGGATTCCATTCCAAGTCGCGGACAACGTGGACCGGCAGCAAGGCTTCGCGCACTTTGGTGGCCCCCACATCCTCTCACTCGTGACCGAGGTGGCTACGCGGGCGCTCAAGGCGGTGCGCTTCCAGAAGTTCAACGTGCACCGGCGCACCCGGCCCGAAGCCTTAGGTGGTCTCATCCACCTCTACATGCAGGCCGCCGACAAGAACTGTAAGGTGCCCAGCGATCACCCGCTGGCTCCGCTGGAGCCTCTCGTGCGCGGCGTGGAGCCCGCCCATGACACGGGAGGGAGTAAAACTACGCGCGATACCCCTCCAGGTAGTGACGGACGCCGGTCGAGCGGGGCCGGTCTCTTTTCCGTGCGGGAACTTGTCCCGGACAACTCAGGGAAAGAGACAGCCCGCTCGCTCGGGACGAGACTCTTGGAGGCCATCGCTACCCACAACGCCGAGCAGAACAAGGACCCGGACCGCAAAGGAGACCCTGGTGCTCGCCACAAGAGCTACCTGTTGCCCATGGCCTTCCCCGAGGGCTCGCCGATGCACCCCGCCTACGGCGCGGGCCACGCTACCGTCGCCGGCGCCTGCGTGACCATCCTCAAAGCCTACTTCGACCACGGCTACCCGCTTTCGAAGAAGCTAGGCGGCATCTGGGAAGCCAGCGACGACGGAGCCAAGCTGTGCGACGTAAGCGGCAAGTTCCCAGATACGGAACTGACCGTCGAGGGCGAGCTCAACAAGCTGGCGGCCAACATCGCCATCGGACGGGACTGGGCGGGGGTGCACTACTACACGGACTACATCGAGTCCCTCCGTCTGGGCGAGGAAATCGCCCTTGGGATCCTTGAGGAGCAGAAGCTCACCTACGGCGAGAACTTCACCATGACGGTCCCGCTCTACGACGGCGGCACGGTGCACGTGTAGCCGCCTCCTCCCACCAAGCGCTACGCCGCAGCGCGGCACGCCCTTCAGCTATCGCTCGAAGGGCGTGTCGCGTACCATCGCCTCGACGAGTTCCTCGGTGCGCCGTTCGAAGAAGGTCTGGGAGACCGGATTCGTGACCGACGTCGGTGCCTCGATGCTCGCACGGCCAGCCACGGCGGGCTGCGCTTTCGCAACGTCCCAGAACACGTAGTCGACTTGCAGGATGACCAGCCGCTCGAAGCCGCTCCCTGCGTTGGGATTGCTGCGCCGCTCCCCGCGCCGTACCTGCGCGTTGCCCAGGAAGAGCGCGAACGCTGGCGTCGTCCCGTTGACCGTAAGATCCAGGGCGGTCCCATCGGCGGGCAGAGGGAACCGCACGTTGTCGCGAAACCTGCGCGGCGTGAGGGTGACCGCAGGCGCATCCGTGAGCGCGGCTTCGTCGAACGTGGCCTCCGAGGGGAGCACCTCCGCGAGCCGACGGCGAAAGAACTGGCTGTAGACCTCGTCGGGAACGCCGGGCCCGAGCGCGCGCGTGATCTCATCGGGGTTGGCGATGACTGGCACACCCTGCACGGGCAGCACCGCGAGGGCCCCGTCTGGCACGTTCGTGAGCGCGTAGCCTGGCACGAGGCGGTTCGAGGCGCACCCCGCAAGCAGTGCTCCTGCAAGCAGCGCTCCTGCAAGCAGCGCCCCCGCAAGCAGCGCTCCTACAGGCCGTGTGTGCGCAACGCGAGCGCCCGTTAACCCTACTAGCTTCATCCTAGGCCCTCAACCAATTTGGTGGCTACTTATTGACATCGGCTCTCGTAGACGTGACTTCGCCTCTCGAGGACTTGACTTCACGACCCGATTGAGGACCGGTAGGCACCTACCGCTGAACGACGCTCCGCGCCGAGAGGCATGGGTGCATTCCCCTGCATCGGACCCAGCGGGGTCGCGCTCAGAACGTAGCCCACAAACTCGCTCATCGCCTCCCGCCACACGTCGCCTTTCGATCTGCTGCTGAACATGCCTGGAGGCGTCACCTCCACCTCGTGCTGGCCTCGCTGGACCAGCCGACCCAAGCGGTTGTCCCACAACGCGTACTCGCCACGCACCGCGTACCACGTCCTCGTCTCCGGCATCTCGGTGATTGGATTCTCGCCCATGACTCTCTCGTTGTTTCCAAGCCATACATCCTCGAGCAACAGCACGAACTCCGGGGTGCGATCTCCCTTGCGGAGCACCGTGCCATCGTTCGGAACCGAGATGGTTTTGACGTCGGCGCGTCCCGGTCTCGTCGGGTCCACCATCGTGATCCGGAACGGGGCGTCTCCGGTGTGCTCCTCGGTGAAAACGAGGCTATCGAGATAGGTCAGCGCTGGCCACGCCTGCTCCCACTGGCCTCTCAGTTGAACTTCGATGACCGGCTTTCCGCTTGCCGACGTCTCCCCGTTCTGGAAGTACACGTCGGCCATATCCTCACCCAGTTCGATGTCATACGGCGGCACAGCCAGCACGCCGCCTTCGATGGATTGGCCGGCATAGGCTTGCTCCATGGCGACCGACGTTCCGCCGCTACATCCGAGCCCGCCCACTGCCATCACCAAGACGACCCAGCCCATCGCGGACGTACGTACCATCGATGACGTACGTGAACGCGTGCTTCTATGGGGGCGTCTGCTCATGAGCCTCGGGGTACAACGTGACTGGGCGACATACGGGACAAGGCGGCTGGCACACGCGGCAGGGAGGATATCGTGCAGCATATGGGCGACGTGGCGTCAGACCCTGTCCGTCTCACTAGAATGAGGTTGGGGCTCGGTCGCGAAGCGCGGCAGCAAGGACCCTAGCGTCGGTAGCTACGGATGCGCGCCTCGCGCCACTCGCCCGTCATCGGCTTTTCAGCTTCCATGGGACCGTACGGCAGCGTTTCCAGGAGCTGCCCAACGAGTTGATCGAAGCTTCGGGCCCATTCCTCGCTCTTCGAGCGGGTCAAGATCGAGGTTTGTGCGCGCTCGGTGAGCTGTCCGCGCTGGATGAGACGCCCTTCCTGGTTGTCCCATAGCGCGTAGGCCAGTTCCGTCATATAGTATTCGCTTCCGCCCGCCCCATTCGCGCCTATCCCTTGCCTCGACTCCTTTTTGACCGTGGCCTTGGTGCAGAACAGCACATAGGCAGGGTTCTCTTCGTTGTACGTGAGCATCGTCTCGTCGGTTGGCACCGCGACCATGCCTTCGCCTGGCTGTGCTGGGTTTACCGGAATGCGTCGAAACGCACCTGATCCATCCTGGGCTTCCGTAAGAACCAGACCATCGAGGTAGCTGTAGCTGTACCAGCGATTGCGCATCGCCTCTCGCAAGAGCACGGCGACCGCTTCGCCTGGCGCACGCACCGCCTCGGCACCCTCAAACGCTGCGACCATCTCGGAGAACACGTCCGTGTCGCTCGTACCCGTAGTGACGGAAAACGGAGGCACAGCCAGGACCCCGCTCCGAATCTCGCGGTCCTGATAGGCCTCCTCGGTGACGATGAGGTCGGTTCCCGAGCAGCCGAGCCAGAGGCCCGCGGCAAGAAGCGCAACGAGGAAGACTGCAGGACGGAGCCTCCCATGGATCGAGGCCTCGCGGCTGAACAACGACGACAGCATACCGACTAATTGCGATTGGACACGTGGAACGGCGACGTGCCAAACATAGCTTCCACGTACGCTTCCAGGCCATCGAGATACCGTGAACGGGCCATCTGCTCGTCGAGGGGGGTGCCCTGCGGCAGCGGTTCGACGCGGAGCGTCAGGGACCGGTCGAGCTCGTTGAACAGGATCGGCTCGCCGGTCTCGTTGTTCCACAGCACGAAGCCCACCCGGTGCGGCATCACGATGCGGCCCGGCAGCAGTTCGCCGCGCACGGCCTCGATCTCGGCGTTGCCGAAGAAGAGGATGAACTCCGGCGTGCCCGAGGCCATCTGAATCGGCTGTCCCGGAGGCGGTGTGGCGACGGGGAAGTCCTGCCCCTGCCGCACGCGCAGGCGGTTGTCGTCGTAGCGCCGCTGGTTGTAGCGCTGCATCTCCAAGGGTGGCGTCCCCGCG
>JBCCLD010000251.1:0-7037 GCA_039027055.1 Bacteroidota bacterium | reverse complement strand
ATCGCTTCCAGCACCGTCTCGACGATCTGATCTTCGGGGACCGTACGGATGACCTCGCCGTGCTTGAAGAGGTGCGCGCGGCCCCGCCCGAGTGAGATGCCGAGGTCGGCCCCGGCAGCCTCGCCCGGACCGTTCACGGCGCAGCCCATGAGCGCGACGCTGAGATCCTTCTCGAACTTCCGCGCGGCGACGGCCTCCTCCACCTCGTTGACGATGGAGAACAGGTCGCCGGCGAGGCGCCCGCACGTCGGGCAGGCGATGATGTTGACGCCGGGGCGACCGAGGCGCAGGCTCTTGAGGATCAGGTGGCCCGTCTCGACCTCGTGCTCGGAGTCGGCGGAGAGGCTCACGCGGATCGTGTCGCCGATGCCGTCGGCGAGCAGCGCGCCGATGCCGATGGCCGACTTGATCGAGCCCGCTTTCACGGTCCCGCTCTCGGTCACGCCGAGGTGCAGCGGGTAGTCGGTGCGCTCGGCGAGGAGGCGGTAGCTCTGGATCATGAAGAACACGTCCGAGTGCTTCACCGAGATCACGACGTCCTGGAAGCCCTCGCGCTCGCAGACCTCGGCGTGCCGCATCGCGCTCTCGAAGAGCGCCATCGGCTGCGGGAAGCCGTACTTGTCCATGATGTCCTTCTCCAGCGACCCGGCGTTGACGCCGATGCGGATCGGGATGCCTTTCTCCTTGGCCGCGAGCAGCACCTCGCGCTCCCACTCCGGCTTGCCGATGTTGCCCGGGTTGATGCGCACCTTGGCGATGCCCGCCTCGATGGCCTTGAGGGCGTACTTGTAGTTGAAGTGGATATCGGCGACGAGCGGCACGGGGCTCTCGGCGACGAGTTCGGGGAGCGCGTCCACGTCCTCGGGGCGCGGGACCGCCACGCGGATGATGTCAGCTCCGGCCTCGGCCAGCCGCGTGATCTCCTTCAGGCAGTTCTCGACGTCGTGCGTCTTGCCCGTGGTCATCGACTGAACCGAGACGGGCGCGCCGCCGCCGACCTGAACGTCGCCCACGAAGACAGCGCGCGAGATGCGGCGCGGGCGCTCGACCGTGCGGGCCGGCTGAGCCTCCGGCTCCTGGTTGATCACCGGCAGGCTCGCGGGCGGCTCCGCGACGACGCGTGGGGACGGCGCAGCTGGCTTCGCCGCCGGGGGCGGCTTTGTGGGCAGCGCAGGCGGCTTCGCCGTGCGGGCCTTAGGCGGCGGTGCTCCGGGTGGCGGTGCTGGCTTGGCAGGCTTGGCGGCCTTCGGAGGCTTGGCGGCCTTCGGAGGCTTGGCGGCCTTCGGAGGCTTGGCGGCCTTCGGAGGCTTGGCGGCCTTCGGAGGCTTGGCGGCCTTCGCGCTCGGTGGCCGGCTCGGCGGGCGCGCGGCGGAGGCCCCGGTGGCGGATGCGCCGCGCGGGGAGGGACTGGCCGGACTCGTCGCCTCAAGCGGCGGGGAGACAGCCGAAGGGGGCGGGGAATCGGACACCGTAGTCGGGGGCGAGGGCGGCGCGGGGTCGGTCGCAGCCATAGCGAGCAGATGGGTGGCAGAGCAGAGGTGGGCCGACCCAGCCAACCACCCCGCGCGCGGTTTGTTCGCTCAGCCGCGCCCAGCGCCGTTCGTGTCGATTTATTAACGAACCGCCCGGAGAGGCCCCTATCCTGCGGTCAGGTCTTCCTCGGCACCTCCCCCTGATCTATGCTCGATTTCCGCTCGTACCGCGCCGCCGTGCTGCCCCTCGTCGTCCTCACTCTGGCCGGCTGCGACTCGTCTTCCTCGTCCGAGCATGTCCGACTCTTCACCAACACCGACACGTTCGCGGCGGACGCTACCGTGACGGTCACGCTCGCCAACGACACAGACGACGAGATCGCTGTCCACCCTGAGTTGTGCGGCATCCTCCCGCAAAGCCTGGGCGATGGCGGCTGGGACGCTGCCCCACCCTTCGACCGGATCGACTTTGTGTGCACCGAGATTGCCCAGCTGCTTGCCACCGGCGAGCGCGTCGAGGTCACGTTCTCGCTCGCTGAGCTGGACGACCCGGCAGGCACCTACCGGTTCAAATACGGTGCCTCCTCGGGTGAGTTGACCTCGAATACGTTTCAGGTGACGAACTGAATCACGGGCGCTCGTCGCCTTCGGCTTCCCTACCGAAGCGCTCGGAAAGGTGGGTGAGGCGTTGGGCTTCGCGTTCCAATTCGTCGGCCTGGTCCTGAGTGT
Source organism: Bacteroidota bacterium (assembly GCA_039027055.1). Lineage (GTDB taxonomy): Bacteria > Bacteroidota > Rhodothermia > Rhodothermales > Rubricoccaceae > JBCBEX01. Next base: position 4,836 of record JBCCLD010000251.1, on the reverse strand, counting down.
GGGGAGGCCAAGCCAGAGCATCAGGCTGCAGGGCGGAAATTTCCACGTGGGGTGCCACGCGCTGCAGCCGCTCCACCAACCGCTCGATCTGGATACGAACCTCAGTGCTGCGCACCGCCCGGTCCTGGCCGCTGACATAGGCTAGCGTTCTGAGGTCTCGGTCAAGTGCACGGAGCTCGGTCTCGGCCTCGCTCAATTCGCTGCGAATCGCATCGAGGCTCGGAGCGCTCTCCGAGGCCGGTGCTGAATCGGCGTGAGCGGCCTGCAGCGGGCCAAACTCCGCCTGCAGAAGGTTGGTGGCTCGCACCAGTGTCTCCATATACGCGTTCATCTCGGCCTCGTACGCAGCCAGCTTTGCTTGGACCCCCAGCATGTGCTGCTCCAACTGCGCTCGCACCGTGCTGTCGGGACTCGCCGAGGTAGACGGGCCGGGGACGACCGATTGGGCGCGGGCCGGCTGAGCTGCGCTCGTCACGGAGGGTGCAGCGACTAGCACGAGGCTGACCACCGACGCTACGACGAGCAACGCAGGCCATCGGCGTCGCGCCTCGTTGGTTGCGTCAACGAGGCACTCGACACGCTCGCTCAGCGAACCCCCGTTCGCCATACCGGGCACGAGGTGTGGTAGCGTGGCTGAGTTTCCATGCGCGCGGAGGTGACTCGCGGCCTCCACGAGACACCGCGCCATGATCAGCGGCGAGGCCTGCTCTGCTGCCCACGCGTCGCACAGACGCTCGGCGGCGGCCTGCTGACGGCGGCGCGCGAGGTGGTTGAGCGGCTGGAAGAACAACACGCTCTCGATGACCGCGAACACGGCGAGCCAGAACGGATCCCGGCGGGTGAGGTGCGCGACCTCATGCGCCATCATCGCCCGCTGCTGCGAAGCGGTGGCCTCCTCGACCACCCACGTCGGCAGCACCACCTCGTCGACGCCCAGGGCCACGGGCACGGCGACCGTCGGCGTCTGGGTCAGACGAAGGGGATAGCGCAGGCCTGCGCTCCGCCCCAGTTCGTTCAGGTCGGCGACCAGCGCAGGCGACGCGACCGGAGTCCGCCTCGCGATGCGGGCGATGAACTGCCGATGGGCGCGGACGCGGCGCAGTCCTTCCACGACCACCCCGAGTAGCCAAAACCCCACCAGGGCAGCTATCCACAGCGCCCCTGTTGCGGGCAGCCTCCAACTCGGCCGCAACGGAACGGGCACCCATCCTGACGAAGACGCGACCGGCTCGCTCTGGAGCTTGGGGCGCGGGGTTCGTTCGATGACGAGCGGAGCCACCGCTCCCCGCTCCTGCACGACGATCTGGCCGGCGTTCAGTCCGAGCAGGTGCCCTGCATCTTGGCCTCGCAGCACAACCAGCGTGCTCTCCGACGGCGACGATGCCGTATAGACGGCAGGCTGCACGCTCATCTGGACGCTCGTTGTGACGACGCCTGCGAGCACCGCCGTCTTCCAGAGGGCGTCGAGCGCGAGCGCGCTGGTGATCCAGCGGGACGCCAGCCACACCGCGCCGAAGAGGAGGGTGCTGTGCAGGGCGTAGGTCGCCAGCCACGCTGCGAGAGCCTGCGCCCAGGCCGCATCGAAGAGCACGTCAACCATCAGTGGAGTCGGTTATCGGGGGCGAATGCGAAGCAGGCGGGACACTGCGAGGACGGTCTGCAGCGCCGCTCACGGTGCGTCGTCATTGTCTTCTGCGTCATTCTCTTCTGCGTCGAGGTCCTCAGCGTCGAGGCGGAGATCGGCGGCGGCCTCGCGGAGGCGCTGCGCTTCCTGCTCAAACTCGAAGGCACGCTGTTGGAGTTGCTCGGCGCTGAGCCGGACGCCCGTGCCCTGAGAGGCATCGGCAAAGCTTTCCAGCTGCGCCAACGAGGCTTCCAACTGGTCCCGGACCTCGGCATAGTCCACCTCGCCACGTACGTCCGCGAGCCGCTGCAGCTGTTCGGCAAGCTCCGCGATGTCTCCGTCGAGCGTGTAGGCACCCAGGTCTAGCTCACGCACCTGGCCCTCCAGTTCCCTGCTGAGCTCTTCGATGGCGCGGGCGGCTTCGTCGCTGCTGGCGGCCTGGCCCTGAACAGCTTGCCGCCGCTGCTCATACTGTGCCTGGGCCCGCTGATACGCTTCCCGCAGCGCCTCCGTTTGCTGAGACGCGTAGGTCTCGATGCGGGCGCGGTAGACGGCGAAGTCTCGCTCGAAGGTGTCGGGCTGCACCGCGCGTTCGTTGTGGCGATGCCCATTCACCCCGATGCCGTGGGGCGGCGGCGGTGGTGGAGGCGGCGGCGGCCTGATGCCTCGCGACTCTTCGAGCCGCTCGCGAATCCAGCGCAGGCCCGATTCATCCAGCGGCTGCACGTCGCCATTGACTTCGTACACCTCGACCAGGGACCCGTCGCTCCGCGTACGCGCTTCGTAGCGGCGCTCGAAGCGAGGCACCTCCTCTTCGATGAGGAGACGGCCGCCCTCGCTGAGCGCTACCAAGCGCCCGTCATCGGCAAACGTGGCGCGCCCCTCACGCTTGATGTGCACGCGCCGGTTGTCCTCGTTGCGCGTGTACGTGACGACCTGATTCGAGTCGGGCGCACTCGACGCGGCCGGCACTGTGGGCATAGTCGGCGACGTTGCCACCGACGGCGCGATGAGTCCCACGCGAGCAGCAGGCAGCACCGCTGCTGCTGGCGACGACAACCCAAGCGCTGCAGTACCGTGCGCTGCGACGCTGCTCACCGCGTCGCCGAGCATGGCGCCACCAGGCGCAGGAGCCGTCGGTGCCAGCGCAGTGACCGACATGGCGGTCGAGGTCGGCACCGAGTCCGCAGGGGCCGACGCGACCACCAAGGAGATCGGTGCGGGCGGCGCTTCCGTAGCTGGAGGCGTTGCAGGGACTGTCGGGGACGGAGCCATTGCCCCCGCGACCGGAGGCTCCGGCGGGGCGGGCGGCGTCTGAGCCGTACTGGTCACCGCGGGTCCCAGGCTCGCCACGGCAACGATGACGGCGCACGCCAAGAGTAGAACCGGCCACCGGCGCTTCGACTCGGCCTCGTTCCCGTCGATGAGATGCTCGACGCGGTCGCTGAGCGAGGCACCGTGCCCGGCTGCCATGCCCGGCACGAGGTGCGGCAACGCAGACGATTCGCCGCTGAGGTGATGCGCGCGGAGTCGCCCAGCCGCATCCACGAGACACCGCGCCATGGCGAGCGGCGAGGCCTGCTCCGCCGCCCACGCGTCGCACAGACGCTCGGCGGCGGCCTGCCGGCAGCGGCGCGCGAGGTGGTTGAGCGGTTGGAAGAAGGCGATGCTCTCGACGAGGGCGAACACCGCGAGCCAGAACGGGTCGCGCCGGGCGAGGTGCGCCACTTCGTGCGCCAGCAGCGCACGCTGCTCGGCCGGCCGCGTGCCCTCGACTGCCCACGTCGGCAGCACGACCTCATCAACGCCGAGCGCGACGGGCACGGCCAGCGAATCGGACTGCGTCAGGCGGAGCGGGTAGCGCAACCCTGCGCGGAGTCCCAACCGCTCGACCTCCGCGCGGAGGTGCGCGTTCCTAACAGGCACGCGGTCGCCCAGGCTGCCCACAAACCGCCGATGCGTCCGCGCACGCCGCAGTCCCTCGATGGCAAAGCCGAGCAGCCAGAAACCGACGAGCACCCACGCCCACCGCTGCGCGCTCAGCGGCAGCGCGAGGTCAGGCATTGTCCATACCGTGCGCTCCGGACGCGGCTCGCGGAGCAATGCCGGGGGGGCGAAAGACTCCGACTCGATCACCAAGGACCTGGCCTGCGGGACCGGATCCCAGACGACAGCGCCGTTGTCCAGCCGCTCCAGGGTCGGCAGGTGCTCAGGCAAGAGCACGACGATCTCGCGCTCGGACGACGATTCTAGCGACGGCGAATCCGACGACGACGAATCCCAGGCTGTTGCCGCGTGCGATGCGGGCGTCTGGACGAGGGTCACCTGCACGCTCGCCGTCACGAACCCCGCGAGCACGGCCGTCTTCCAGAGCGCATCCAGCGTGAGGGCGCTCGTGATCCAGCGGGAGGCCAGCCAGGCTGCGCCGAGAAGCACGGTGCTGTGCAGCGCGTAGGTCGCCAGCCACGCTGCGAGGGCCTGCGCCCAGGCCGCATCGAAGAGAACGTCAAACATCGGTCGAGTCGGTTGTCGTGGACGAAGTCGACGCACCAGGGGCGTCGGCGGGCGGGGTGGAATCGGAAGGGTCGCCCTGCGCAGCTTCGAGGGCGTCGAGGCGGGCGCGGAGCTGGCCGAGGTCGGCGGCGGAGAGCTCGTCCTCGCGCAGGAGGTGGCTCACGAGCGCCGCCGGGTCGCCGCCGAAGAGGCTGTCGAGCAAGCTGCCCGTCATCGAGCGGCGGACGGAGCGGCGGGTCACGGCGGCGCGGTAGACGAGCGCGCGGCCGTCCTTGCGATGCGCCACCACGCCCTGCTTGGCAAGGCGCGCGAGGATAGTGCCCACGGTGGTGACCGCGAGGTCGCGGTCGAGCGCCGCGTGGACGTCGGCGACGGTCGCCTCGCGGCGGTCCCAGAGAACCTCCATCACGGCAAGCTGGAGCGGGCTGAGTTGGTCGGCAGGCATAAGGCCAGACAGATTTAACTACAACTGTAGTTAATACTACTACACCTGTAGTTCGATTGTCAAGAGCGAAAGTTGCGCGGTGCCAAAAAGCGCAGGCGGGTGGCTCTAGTGCACACTCAAGGCGTCGTCTGCGCTTGCGGCTTTATACCTGACAGGGTATAGCGAAACGCAGAGGCTTTGATAGCTCCCCTCCTGGACAGGAGGGGCTGGGGGTGGTCGATCATCGAGCTTCGGTCGGCAATCCCCTCTGACT
>JBCCLD010000250.1:0-7039 GCA_039027055.1 Bacteroidota bacterium | reverse complement strand
CTGGCTCGACTCAGCCCCGGCGCGTCCGGCCAACGGGCTGTGCCACGTTCAGCTGCGCCTCGCCACGCTGCTCGGCTTCGCGCCCGACGTGCGCCGCGAGGACCTGGAGGTGCTGCCCGAGCACGGCGGCGTGCTCCGCCTCGACGACGGGAGCATCGCCCCGCCCGAGGCCGCGTCTAAAGCAGGCATCCGGGCCAGCCGTGCCGCGTTGCGCGCCTTCGCCATCTTCGCGCGCACGGACCTCGACACCTCGGCACGGCTGGCGCTCGACGACGCGACCCGCGAGGAAACGGAGCGGCTCGTGGACGCCTACCTCCGCACCCACGTCGGCGATGGCTACCCGACGCGCGTGCCCAAGGTGGCGCGGCAGCTCTCGTAGGGCGACCTGGTCGCGTGAAGAATGAGCAGCCTGGGCGCTCGAAGGAACTAGCCTGTTCCAACGACCAGTAGGAAGGCTAAACCACCACGGCCGTGCTCCGGCTCGGCTCTCGGTGTCCCTTCTCGAACTCTCGTCTTCTCCCGTATTCCCATGACTCTTCTGACGCGCACGCTCTTTGCCGCCGCTTTCATAGTGCTGATCAGCGCCTGCGGCAACGTAGGCGACGCCCCCGAGGCCGAAACCACCGCCGTCCCCGAGACGGACGCCACCGAGGCCGCGGCCTTCGTCGGCGACGCCTGGGCGCTCGACACCGAGACGACCACCGTCGCCTGGCGCGGCGCGAAGGTCACCGGCAGCCACGACGGCGGCTTCTCCGACGTGACCGGCAACCTCTACGTCGAAGGAGGCGCGCTCTCCGGCGTCGAGGTGAACATCGACGCCCGCTCGATCTTCAGCGACAACGACCGGCTCACCGGGCACCTGAGCAGCGACGACTTCTTCGCCGTCGAGACCTACCCCGAGGCCGTCTTCATGGCCACGACGTTCGTCGCGCTCGACGAGGCGCCCGAGGACGCCCCCGAGGCGACCCACTCAATCACGGGCACGCTCACGATGCGCGGCCAGACCAACGAGATCACCTTCCCGGCAACGGTGACCGTCTCCGACGAGCGCATCGTGGCTGATGCCGACTTCATCATCGAGCGCACGCGCTGGGGCATCGTCTACGAAGGCCGCCCAGATGACCTCATCCGCGACGAGGTGCGCCTGATGCTGCATGCCGAAGCGGCCAACCCGTCGGACGCGATGACCGCGTCAGCGGAGTAAGACACGAGGGTGTGGGCGCACGTACTGTGCTGCCCTGGAACCGCTCTGGCCCGGCTCGGCGCCACGTTTCTGCAGGGAGGCGTGGCGCTTTTGTCTACCTACAGCGTGGTCATGAAATCGTCCGAGTCGGCCGTCGGGGTTGACATTGGCGACGGGGACCGGTTAATTCTGGGGGTCCCTAAAGTGATAAACGTTAGGTACGCTGGGGGAAACCCCGATCTTTTCTTCGATCAGAAAGCGGCGAGGGAGTCCAGGTACAGCGATGAGCAGGCGGCAGTTGACGCAGAAGCAGCATGCGTTCTTGCGGTACCTCGTGGAGCATGTCGGCGCGCACAGCGTCTGGCCCACCTACCGCGAAATCGTGAGCCACTTTGGATACCGGTCACCCAACTCGGTGACGCAGAACCTGCAGGCTCTCGCCAAGAAAGGCTTCCTCCGCCGCAACGAAGCGGGCTACCAACTTGCCGACCACCTCAGCGGCGGGCGGGGTATCCCGCTCGAAGGCCACATCGCCGATGGCGAGGTGGTGGTGCGGTCCAAGACCACCCACCTGGGGCTCACGGACTTGCTGCCCGAGTTCGACGTAGCGCGTGCCTACGAGGTGGGCGTGCAACCCGTGGAGCCGGCAACCCTTGGGGGGAGCACGCACGTTCTGCTCGGCGAGGGCGACGTGGACCCCGGCGAGATCGGTGTGGTGCTGCTAGGCGGCCAGTTGGCGCTCCGGCGCGTCTACCCCTACGAGCAGGGGTGGATTCTGGAGACGCTCGACGGAGAGACGGTCAGCGAGCACCCAGCGCCCGCCCAAGATGGAACGCAACTTCTTGGTCCCTACGTGGGCCACGCAGGAGCCTTCGGCTTCATCTGCGACCCCCTCGCGCTGCCACTTGCCTAGCGTGCGTGCGCTGGTCTTGGCGGATCTGGTCGTAGGAGGCCTCGAGGTCGAGCATCGGGGCGGGGTAGTTGTCGCCTAGTTCGATGCCCGCTCGGCGGCGGAGGCCCTTCGGCAGCGTCCACGGCTTGTGGGCGTCGAAGCCGCGGAGGTTGGCCAGCTCGGGGAGCCAGTGGCGGACGTAGTCGCCGCGGCCGTCGTAGCGCTCGCCTTGGCTGAGGATGTTGAAGTAGCGGTCGCGCGGGTCGGCCCCGACGCCGGCGTTGTAGGCCCAGTTGCCCCAGTTGCTCGTCACGTCGTAGTCCACGAGGCGGCTCTCGAAGTAGGACGCGCCCCAGCGCCAGTCGAGGTTGAGGTTCTTCGTGAGGAAGCTCGCCACGTTCTGCCGCCCGCGGTTCGACATGAAGCCGGTCAGGTTCAACTCGCGCATGTTAGCGTCGATGAACGGAAAGCCGGTCTCGCCATCGGCCCAGCGCTCGAACGCAGCGCGATCCCGCTCCCAGTCGATGGCCGCGCCGTCGGGGCCGCTGGCGTGGAAGAGCGCATCGCCGTGGAAGAGGCCATAGAAGCGGAAGTAGTCGCGCCAGATCAGCTCGAAGACGAGCCAGTAGGTGCTCTTGTTCGCCACGCGCTGCGCCTCGTAGGCGTCGACTTCGGCGTGGATGCGGCGGGGCGACAGGCAGCCGTGCGCGAGCCAGGGCGAAAACTTCGACGAGTAGTCCGCGCCGAGCAGCCCGTTGCGCGTCTCCTTGTAGACCTTGAGGAGGTCCTGCTTCCAGAAATACTGGTCGAGGCGCGCGAGGCCCTCCGTCTCGCCGCCGCGCATCACGATGGCGGTGCGCTCGTCCTGCGCGTAGGGCGTCAGGCCGAGGTCGGCGACCGACGGCAGCGTGCCTGCGGCTATCGGTTTGCCGTCGGGCCCGTCGGGCGGCGGTGGGAGCGTGTCGGGTGCGTCGTACGGGCTTCGGACGCTCGACCGCTTCTCGACCTCGCGGCGGAACTTGCTGAAGACCTGCGGGAGGTTCTGCGCCGCGTCCATCGGGAGGTCGTCGAGGTGGTAGAGCGTGTGGCCCCAGAAGTAGGTGATCGGGACGCGCTCTGGCACGGCCCGGTCGACAGCGTTGGAGACGGTCATCTCCTCCGACATCGGCTCGTCGTGCGCGAAGACCGCCACCACGTCGTGCTCCGCGACGAGCGCGGGGATCACGTCCTCCGGTTTGCCGTGCCGCACGATCAGCTCGCCGCCACGGCTCTGCATCGACGCGCGGAGGTCGGCGAGGCTCTCGATCAGAAACTGCGCCCGCAGCGCGCCCGTCTTCGCGAAGCCCCAGCGCGTCTCGCCGACGTGGCGCGGGTCGAAGCAGTAGACGGCGATCAGCCGATCCGCCCCCTCCAGAGCAGCGATGAGCGCTTCGTGGTCGTGGAGGCGGAGGTCGTTGCGGAGCCAGAGGAGATGGGTCACGGCGTGTGGAGGGTTTAGATGTGAGGTCCGTGCAAGCGCCCCTCCCCCGCCTACGCGAGGGCAAACTCTGGACAGGAGGGGCTGGGGGTGGTCGAACGTCTGAGCAAGACGCCACGTCATGCTCGATAGGCCAACCCCCTCCCCTGTCCAGAGGAAGAGCTATTCGAGGTAAATGCGATAGAACAGGGCCAGCTCAGCCCACTGTGCGCTCTGCGCCGCGATTCCGGCGGCAGCGCTCGGAGCAGTATTTCACCTCGTCCCACACGTCCGCCCACTTCTTGCGCCAGTTGAACGGGCGGCCGCAGACGGCGCACGGCTTCGAGGGGAGCGTGGACTTGGTGTAGCGAGGCGGGCGGGAGCCGGAGCGCTTCTTCGCCATCGGACGAGGCAGAAGAGATGACGGGGAGAGGAGCAGGACGACGCCAAAAGGGAGCCATCCGAAGAGGTGCGCGTCTCCTACGCCCCGTCTCAGCACGGTGTTCGGACTCGCCAGATCTGCGACGCGCGACCTTCGACCTACAACCCGCAAACCATGACCAAGCATACCCTCACGATTCCTCGCACGGCGCGCTACTACACCCTCGCGCCCCCCGACGGTGGACCTGTCCGCGAGGTCTGGGTGGTGTGCCACGGCTACGGGCAGCTTGCGTCGTACTTCCTCCGCCACTTCCGCGCTATCGAGGCGCCCGGCCGGCTCGTAGTCGCGCCCGAGGGGCTGTCGCGGTTCTACCTCGACGGCGCCGATGGGCAAGGCAACCAGGGGGCCTACGAACGGGTCGCCGCCTCGTGGATGACACGCGACGACCGCGACGCCGAGATCGCGGACCAGGTCGCCTACCTCGACGCCGTCTTCGCCGAGGTCTGCGCTCACCACGATGCCGATCCGCAGACGGTGGCGCTCGTCGGCTTCGGCTTCTCGCAGGGCGCGGCGACGGTGGGCCGGTGGCTCGACCGCAGCCCTCTCCTCGCCGAGCGTCCCCACCGCGTGCAGCGCTTCCTCACCTGGGGCAACGTCCTCCCGCATGACCTCCTTCAGGAAGACAGGGTGGCGACAGCCCGCGCTGCGTGGCTCGATGCGGCGGCCGTGCAGATCGTTGTCGGTGCCGAGGACCCGTTCCTGACGCCGGAGCGCCTCGCCCAGGCGCAGGCCGCGCTCGACGAGGTGGGCGTCGCCTACGAGGTCGTGCACTTCGACGGCGGCCACCGGCTCCATGCCGAGACACTACGCGCTGTCGCAGGCACCGTCGCGGATGCGGTGCGATCTTGAGCATCATATCGCTCAAGGAATTTCCCTCCTAGACAGGAGGAGCCAGGAGTGGTTGATCGCTTTGCCCGGACGCACCATTGAGCCCGGCTCGACAACCCCCTCTGTCTCCCCCTGCCCAGGGGGAGAACTTGGGACTAACCTTCTGTTTCCATGACCGCCCCCGCCCGCACCGTGCTGATGACGCCCACGCGCGTCCGCCGCACGCTCGATCGTCTTGCCTACGAAGTCATCGAGCGCAACCGCGGCGGCGACGTGCTCGTGTTCGGCATCCGCTCGCGCGGAACGGTCCTCGCCCATCGCCTCGCCGCGATCATCGCTGCGGAAACGGGCGCGACCCCGCCGGTGACGCACCTCGACGTGCGCGCCTACCGCGACGATCGCACGGACGACTTCGCCGTTGAACTCGGCGGCGCTATCACATCTGGTTGGGACGTGACTGACCGCGACGTGGTGCTCGTGGACGACGTGCTCTTCACCGGCCGTACCGCGCGCGCGGCCATCGAGGCGGTGCTCGCGCACGGGCGTCCGCGCTCGATCCAACTCGTCGTGCTCGTGGACCGCGGCCACCGGGAGTACCCCATCCAGCCCGACTTCGTGGGCGCGGTCATCCCGACGAAGCACACCGAGCGCGTCGTCGTCGAGGGCGAGGGCGACGAGACGCACGTGTTCTTGGACGATTGACGAGGCGGTCACGGTAGCCCACAACGCAAAGGCGTAGCTTCGGAAGCCCTTCCGGCAGACAACGTTCTTGCTCGGTGGGCATCATCGAATACCAGGCCGCCAGGTTGGTGGCTCACCTCCACCTTGGTCATCCCGCCCCTGTAGCTAGGCAGGGCGATCCGGGATCTATACGACGCACCGTATGGGTCCCCGCCTTCGCGGGGATGACTCTGTGGGTAGATGAGGCATCGACCCGGAGAGTCGATAGAAATCGTCTCTTGCCGAGTGTTGAGCAGTCGGCCGTATCCGACACGCAACACTTCCTCCGCTTCCGCACTCGCATGGTACCGCTCATGTCCGACGCCCCCGCTCCCCTCCGCATCGCCTCCGGGCAAGGCTTCTGGGGCGACCTCCAGCGCGCGCCCATCGACCAGGCGCGGCGCGGGCCGATCGACGTGCTCGTGATGGACTACCTCGCCGAGGTCACCATGTCCATCATGCAGAAGCAGAAGCTGCGCCGCCCCGAGATGGGCTACGCGCGCGACTTCGTGGAGGTGGTCACCGAGCTGCTGCCCGACATCCAGGCGAAGGGCTTCAAGATCATCTCCAACGCGGGCGGCGTGAACCCGACGGCCTGCCGCGACGCCATCGTGGCGGCGGCGCGCGAGCGCGGGCACACCGGCCTCAAGGTGGCCGTCGTCACGGGCGATGATTTGCTGGATCGCCTCGACGACCTCCTGGCCAAGGGCATCGCGTTGAAGCACATGGAGACGGGCCAGCCGCTCGCCGACGTGCGCGATGCCGTCGTGAGCGCGAACGCGTACCTCGGAGCGGCGCCCATCGTGGAGGCGCTGCGCCAGGGCGCGGACGTGGTCGTGACCGGGCGGACGACCGACACCGGCCTCACGCTCGCGCCGATGATCGACCGCTTCGGCTGGGCGATGGACGACTGGGACAAGATGGCCGCGGGCACCGTCGCCGGGCACATCCTCGAATGCGGGGCGCAGGCCTCGGGCGGCAACTTCACCGACTGGCAGACCGTCCCCGACCTGTACGACGTCGGCTTCCCCATCGTGGAGGCCGCGCCGGACGGGACGTTTGTGGTGACGAAGCACGAAGACACCGGCGGCCTCGTCTCGCGGCAGACCGTCGCCGAGCAGCTGCTCTACGAGATTGGCGACCCGACCGACTACATCACGCCCGACTGCATCGCGGATTTCACCTCGATCCACCTCGAAGACCTCGGCCCGAACCGCGTACGCGTCCACGGCATCCGCGGCACCGAGAACACGGCGTTCTACAAGGTCAGCGCCGCCTATGCCGATGGCTGGAAGGGGACGTCCACGTTGGTCTACTCCTGGCCCGACCCCGCCGCGAAGGCGCGCCATGCCGCCGATATCCTGCAAAAGCGCCTCGCTGCCCTCGGGCTGCACTTCGACGAAGTCCGAGCCGAGCTCATCGGCGCGCACGCGCTCACGGAAACGTCCGACGCCGCCCCGACGGATCTCGACGAGGTGATGCTGCGCGTGTCGGTCCGCAGCCAGGACCGGAGCGCCG
>JBCCLD010000249.1:0-7137 GCA_039027055.1 Bacteroidota bacterium | reverse complement strand
TCCGCGTCGAGGTCGCCAGACGATGAGTCGACCACGATCTCCTCGGCGGTGATGGTGCCGAGCGTCACGTCGCCCGAGGAGAGGTCCACGACGAGGCGGTCGCCCGACAGCTCGTCGATCCGCACGTCGCCCGAGGAGACGTCGACGACCGCGTCGATGTCGATGGGCACGCTGATGACGACGGTGAAGTTGGCGTTCCAGCTGCCCCAGTTGAACATGCGGCGCTCGGGGTTGCTGCGCACGACGAGGCGGTCGCCCTGCATGGCGGCGCTGTAGCGCTTGCGCTCGAAGACCTCGTCGGCGTCGCGGCCGCGCCCGGCGATGGTCACGCGCGCGTCGCCGCTGCCCCGAATCGCCTCCACGATCACGTCTTCGGACGAGAGGTCCACGAAGAGGTCGTCGATGGCGCTGGCGGGGAACGTCTCGTCGAGGTAGACGGTGCCGTCCTGGGCGGACGCGGGCAGCGCGATTAGAAGCAGCAGCAGGGGAGCGAAGAGGCGCGGGAGCATGGCAAAGCAGAGTGGCGTCAAACAGGACCGGCGCAGGGCCGACGGACGGGGGAGCCCTACGGGCGCATCGTCGCCGGGTTACTCGCCTCGCCAGAAAACCTACCGCGCCGCGCCATGCCCGACTTGTTTGCTCCACCGCCCAGCCCGCCTCTCGACGCCGCGTTCTTCACCCGGCCGACGCTCGACGTGGCACGCGACCTGCTCGGACGGCTGCTCACCTACACGCGCGACGACGGTGCCCACACGGCTGGGACGCGCATCGCCGGGCGCATCGTGGAGACGGAGGCGTACCTCCGCGACGACCCCGCGCTGCGCGGCTGGAAGGCGGCGTTCGGTCCCGATGGCGTCGTGCTGCCTCGAGGCCGCGCCGCCGACCTCTTTGCGCCGCCCGGGACGGCCTACGTCTACCGCGTCTACTACACCAACTGGCTGCTCAACGTGGTCACGGAGCCAGAGGGCGTCGCTGGGGCCGTGCTCATCCGCGCACTCGAGCCCGTCGAGGGCCAGGCCGCGATGCAGGCCAACCGGCCGGCCTCGGTGCGCAAATCACGCGACCTCGCCAACGGGCCCGGCAAGCTCACGCAGGCGCTCGGCGTGGACGACGCGGCGTTCCACGGCACCGACCTCACCCGCCCGCCACTCTGCTTCGAGGCGGGCACGCCGGTCGCCGACGCCGCCGTCGCCACATCGAGCCGCATCGGCCTCACGCGCGGCATCGCCCTACCGTATCGCTTCTTCCTCGACGGGCACCCGTGCGTGTCGCCTGGCGTCCCGAGCGACGTGAAACAGCGCCCGCGCGCGTGTTGAGCTCGGCGGCCATCATCCTTCGGCATGATCCTTCTGGAGGCCGGTTTGCGCCTTGGAGGCAGACCGGCCCGCTCGAATCGCCCTCACCCCTGTGATGCGCCTGCCCCTACTCGCCCTCGTCGTCGCCCTACCGGCGGGCGCCCAGACTCAAGACGACGCCTTCTCGAACCTGACCGTTTCTGATACGACCGTCGCCGTTGGCCTCGACCTGCCCGAGGACGAGTGGGAGGGGTACCTGGACGGATGCAGCCTCCTCTGCGCGATCGGCTGGACGACCACAGCCTCGTCGGCGCTCGCGCCGCAGGGTGCCAACCGCTATGCGGTGGACGAAGCCGAGGACGGCAACCCGCGCTCGGCCTGGGTGGAGGGGGTGGACGGCCCCGGACTCGGCGAGCGCCTGATGATCACACTGGGCACGTCGGACGACCCCGATGACTTCACAACCTCGTTCGACGGGGTGCGTGTGGTCAACGGCTACGCGAAGTCGATGCAGACGTGGGAGGCCAACGGGCGCGTGCGCCACCTGGAGGTACACCTCAACGACCGCCTCGTCACGGTCATCGTGCTGCACGACACCGCCATGCTTCAGGAGGCGACCTGGGCCAATCTCCCCGTACGTCCGGGCGACCGCATCGAGCTCGTCATCGCCGACGTCTACCCAGGCACGCGCTACGAGGATACGGCGCTCAGCGAGGTGCTTCTCCTCGGGGCACACTGACGGGGTCACGGCTAGCTCGGGCACGGCTGGGCAAGGCTGGACGGTTTCAGCGTATTGAGGTCAGCGTAGTCGAGGAGGCGTTGCGTACGGGCACCCCGAGGCCGGATGCGTACAGTTCACGCCCGACCTGGGCGTCTTTCTTCCATCTTGGCTTGACGCAGCGGCGGGAGGGCGGCACTTTTCTCCCCGTCTCCCCGTCTCCCCGTCTCCCTGGTCCATCATGCCCATGCTCGAAGGCGCGCTCGTCGCCACCGATGCCCGCTTCGCCATCGTGGCGAGCCGCTTCAACGAAACGATCACGCAGCGCCTGCTCGACGGGGCGCTCGACGCGCTGCGCCGCCACGGAGCGGACGCCGACGACGTGACGGTGGCCTGGTGCCCTGGCGCGTTCGAGGTGCCGCTCGTCGCGCAGCGCCTCGCCGCGACGGGCGACTACGACGCCGTGATCTGCGTCGGGGCCGTCATCCGTGGTGCGACCTCCCACTACGACTATGTCGCCGGGGGCGTGGCGAGCGGCATCGCGCAGGCCTCGCTGACGACGGGCGTGCCGGTGCTCTTTGGCGTCATCACCGTCGAGAACCTGGAACAGGCCTGGGAACGGGCCGGCACGAAGGCGGGCAACAAGGGTGCCGAGGCCGCCGCCGGGGCCATCGAGATGGTGAACCTGCTGCGGCAGATCGGCTAGCGCCGTCCGGCCGGCGGCAGCGTGAAGGGTATCCCCCTGTCCCTCGCTCTGCAGCTTGGCCTGTCGTAGATTGCGACCCGGTTTCGTCCCGACAGCGTTTTCCCTCGACAGCCCCGCACGCCCCTCGACCGTCCGCTACGTTTGCTCTCGCTCGCCCTCGCCTCTCATGGAGGCCTCCCTGCTGAACGACTTTGAACGTATGCGACGCTTCGCGCTTTTCGTGCTGCTGCTGTGGCTGGCTGTCCCTGCATGGGCGCAGGACATGCCCTCCGACGACCCGGTCGCGCTGGGCCGCTGGCAGTCCCTGACTGCCTTCAACGAGGTTCGGGCGCTAGCGGCGTCACCCACCACCATCTGGGCCGCTACCTCGGGGGGCGTGTTTGGCTACACCCCGACCTCCGGCGAGATCGAGCGCTACACCACAGTGGAAGGGCTCGCCTCGATCAGCCCTACGACGATCGCCTACGACGCTCAGACGGCCGTGCTGTGGGTCGGCCATAGCGACGGCGCGCTCGACCGCCTCGATCCGGCCACAGGCCTTGTGCAGTCCTTCTTCGACATCCAGCGTACGGACCGCTTCACCGCGCGCCAGGTCGAGCGGCTGCGCGTCGGTGCAGGCGTGGTCTACGCCGCCACCGGGTTTGGCATCGTGGTGTTCGACACGGAGCGGTTGGAGGTGCGCGATAGCTACACCCGCCTCGGTCCTGTGGAGGCCGGCACCACTGTGCGCGACGTGCTCGAAGCGCCGCTCCCCGACGGAACGCCTGGGCTGTGGGCCGCGACAGCCGAGGGCATCGTACGCGCATCACAAGCCGCCAACCTACTCGAACCTGGAGCGTGGACGCTCGACCCAAACGGCCCTGCCGACGCGGGCGTGTTGGCGTTCTTCCAGGGCGCGATAGTCGCGGGCACGACCGCAGACGTGTTGCGGCGGGGGCCCGACGACGCCTGGTCGCGACTCTTTCTCGCTGGCTCCGCCGTGGCTGGCCTGCTCGTTGATGGAGGCCGGCTGGTTGGCGTAGATCCGTTCTCGGTGGTGGTATACGAGCCTGGCCAGCCCAACCTCCGGTTTTTCATCCGGGGCGAGGCCGACGGCTTCGCTGACATCGTTTCGGCCCTGGCCCTTAGCCCGGACGGACAACTCTGGGCAGGCGACCTCCGCGATGGGTTGATGCGCCTTCCAGCGCTTGGAACCACCTCGGGAGACCTTTTCCCGGAGCAGATCGTGGTGCCCGAAGGTCCTCGCTCCAACCGGATTGATGACCTCGACGCAGGCCGCGACGGTAGCGTGTGGCTAGCACCGCGCCGGAGCAACAACCGGACGACCGTCGCCCGGCGGGATGAGGACGGCACCTGGCAGATCTACACCGAGGCCGACGGCCTGCCACCGAGCAGCATGCTCAGCGCGCTCGCCGACCCCGATGGCGGCTTCTGGGGCGGCTCAACCAGCGACGGGCTGGTGCGCATCGACCCCGACGGGGTGATCTCGGTCTTCGACACGGAAAACTCGACCATCCTGTCGGGGCTGTCCAACCCTGACTTCGTCCCCATCGTCGATGCGGCGCTCGACCGCGAGGGGCAGATCTGGGCACTCAACCAGGCGACGGCCCAGCCGCTCCACGTCCGCGATGCCGAAGCCAGTTGGACCGGCCTGCCCTTTCCCTCGAACGTCACCGGGCAGGGCTTGGTGCAAGGCGTGCTCATCGACCGGTTCGACCAGAAGTGGGTCTTCACCACCGAGGCGGGCATCTTCGTCTACGGCCCTGGCTCGGACGTGCCCCAGGGCAGCGCACCCTTCATCCGACCCGGGGGGACCAACGGCATCGGGCTGCCCAACGGCCAGGTGCAGGCCCTCGCCGAGGACCTCGATGGGCGTATCTGGGTAGGCACGCGCCGCGGGCTGGCCACCATCTTTTCCCCCGGCTCCGCCTTCAGCGGCGACGCGAGCCTCATCGAGCCGCAGTGGGCACGCACCGAGGACGGCACCTCGTTCTTCCTGCGCGATCTCCTCATCAACGACATCGCCGTGGACCCAGCCAACAACAAATGGCTGGCCTCGTCGAGCGGCGCCTGGCTTATCGACAGCGACGGCGAGAACGTGCTCCAGCGCTTCACGGCGGCCGACTCGCCGCTGTTCTCGGACAACGTGATTGCCGTGGACGTCGATGCCGAGACCGGGGTCGTCTACTTCGCCACGGAGCGCGGGGTGCTCAGCTATCAGGCCGAGGCCGTCGCGGCAGCCCCGACGCTGCGCGACCTCGATGTGGCACCCAATCCCTACCGTCCGGCGCAGCACGCCGAGGGAGTGCTGATCACCGGGCTGCTCGCCGAGACGCGCGTGCGCATCCTCACCGTGGACGGACGCCTCGTGCGCACACTCGACACGCGTGGGGGCGCCGTGCGGTGGGACGGGCGTGACACCGACGGGCAGACCGTACCTTCGGGCGTCTACCTCGTCGCGGCGACGGGCCTCGGCGACGAGGGCACCGGCTTTGGGAAGATCGCCGTGATCCGGTAGCCCTGCCGCCTCACAGGTTCTCCATTTGGAGTGCGGGCCGGACCGTTCCTATGTTTTTCAACTCTGGTGACCGCGCCTCCGGTGCGTCCAGCGTTGACATATGGATGCCGTAGCTCAGGTGGTTAGAGCGCCAGGTTGTGGCCCTGGAGGCCGTGGGTTCAAGTCCCACCGGTGTCCCCCTTGCCGCCCGTCGGCTTCTGTTCTTGCTCCGTTCGTCTAGTGGTTTAGGACGCCGCCCTTTCACGGCGGTAACACGGGTTCGAATCCCGTACGGAGTACTGCGAAGGCCAGCCTCTTCACCGGGGCTGGCCTTCGTCATTTTCTGGGGTCGACGGGTTCACGCGACGGCTTCATCGAGGCGTTCGAAGCGGAGCCCGACGGCCTGGAGCCGTTCGCGGTAGGGTGTGCCAAGCGCCGAGGCGGGCGTGAGCAAGCCCGCTGTCTCGGGCAATGCGTCCCGGTCGAGTGCCAGCGCGAGGGCGGCCTCGCCGAGCATCTTCGACGTCTCGGTGTAACCTGGATCGCCGCCTTCCACCTTCGTGCGGACCGTATGCGGCGTACCGTCGGCACCGGTGCGGCGGGCGACGAAGGTGAGCCGGAAGAAGGCGCTGGCCCGCGTCTCTTCGTCCGGGCCCGTGCCCTGCGGGTTGAGCGACATCAGCCAGCGCCGTGTGGGACCAACCTGCGCGAGCGCGAACGCCCCGGCCACACCCGCCATCAGTCCGCCGACCTGCACCGGCGAGCGCGCCGTGCCATAGTGCGCGTAGGCGAACCCGTCGCCGTAGTGGGCCACGAACTGCGCCGAGCGCCGCACCACCATCGGATCGATGACGGGCAGCGGGTAGGCCCACCGGTCCATCGCTTCGGAGCGGAAGGGCGCGGTGCGGGTCGCGTTCTTCGTCGCCGAGAGCGGGCGGACGGCTCCGATGTTGGCGGAATCGCGCCCACCGGGCACCTTCGTCGTGCCTTCGGCCATCGCGCGGAGCGCGCTCGCCCACGTCCCGCCGGAGAACTTGCCCTTGATCGTCACGAAGCCGTCCACGGAGATCGGCCCGCCCTCGGAAGGAAGCTGGCTCACGGCGAAGTGCGTCCCGAGGTCGGCGGGGACGCTGTCGAAGCCGCAGCACGGGACGAGCTTGAGGCCTTGCTCATAGGCCGGGCCGTGGTAATGCCCGATGGCGCGCTTCCAGAAGTTGGGCTCGCCCGTGATGTCGCAGTAGTTGGTGCCCGCCTGGAGGCACGCCTGCACGAGCGGCTCGCCGACCTCGGCAAACGGCCCGACCGTGGACGCCACGACGCGCGCCTGCTGCGCCATGGCGCGAAGCGACGCCGGATCGCTGCTGTCGGCCACCACGAGCCCGATGCGCTCCGCGGCGCTGTCTCCGAGGACCCCGCTGTCCGCGAGCCGCCGCCGCACCTGCCGGAGCTTGTCGAGGTTGCGCCCGGCAATAGCCCACGCGACGCCCTCCGGCACGCGTCGTGCCAGATGCTCGGCAACGAGGCCACCGGTAAAGCCCGTCGCGCCAAAGAGGGCGACGGCGTAGGGACGAGACATGGCAACGGTGGTGGGGTAAGCGAAACGAAGCAACGACGCTGCAGGAGGTAAAGTGGGTCCTCGCCGCCATCAGTAACCACAAATCCTTATCTTCGCTACCGCCTCAACATATCTAATCATATTCACCTATCTACAAGAATGGATGACCAAGCTATAGCAATCACCAGTCTAGCCCTATCAATTGTGAACACAATAATTATAGCAACCGCCTTATTTTTCACATGGAGGCAATTTAAATTCACAAGAGCATCGTTATACATTGAGAGATTCAATAGCGGAGCTATACTTCCCAGCAGAATAGCAGCAGACAAGCTACTACAGCGGTATTCAGTGGCGTTGAGAGGC
>JBCCLD010000248.1:0-7179 GCA_039027055.1 Bacteroidota bacterium | reverse complement strand
GGCGGCGACCACGACCGATATCGAACGCCTCGCCCTCGACGCGCAGCTCGTCCGCGAGACGCTCCGCTTCGATGTGCGCGGGCGCTTCGGGCCGGACGGCAGCGCGGGCGGCCAGCTTGACCTAACAGGCTCGGTGCAGCCCTTCGCTGAGCCGCTCGTCTACGAGATCAGCGAGGGCCGTGCTACCCAACTCGACCTCGCGGCGCTCACCGGCGACCCGGCGCAAGCCAGCAGCATCACGGGCACCTTCACCCTCGACGCGCGCGGGACCGACCCGCAGGCGATGCTCCTCGACCTCGAAGCGCGCCTCGACGACACCCGCTACGGCACCACCGCGATCCCGTCGGCCGACCTCTTCGCCACGCTCGGCGACGGCCTGCTGGCCTTCGACGGGGAGGCCGACTTCGCCGACGCGGGCCAGGTGGCGCTGCGCGGCGAGACCGCGCCGTTCGCCGACACGCTGCGCTACGACGCCGACGTGCTGCTGACCAACCTCGACGCAGGCGCGTTCGTCCCGCCCGACTCCACGGGGGCCGCCCCTCTCGCGACGCGGCTCAACGGCACGCTGCGGCTCACCGGTGCCGGCACCGATCCGCAGACGCTCGCCCTCAGCGCGCTCGCTCAACTCTCCGGGTCGCAGGTCAACGACCAGGCGATCACGTCGGGCAATGTGGTGATGCGCCTCACCGACGGGCGGCTCGACGCGGACGTCACCATGACGCTACCCGGCGGCCTCGTGCGCCTTGACGCGACGGGCACGCCCTTCGCTGAGACGCCCGCCTTCACCGTGCGCGACGGGCGCTTCGAGCACCTCAACGTCGGCGCATTCGCCGGTGACTCGACGCTCGCCTCCGACCTCACCGGCACCTTTACCGCCGAGGCCGTCGGCACCGATCCGGCGACCGCCCGCGTGGACGCCACCCTCCAACTCGAACCGTCGACCTTCAACGACGCGACGCTCGACGGCACGGTGGTGCTCGCGCTGGCGGACGGCGTGGGGCAGGCCGACGCTGCGCTCGCGCTCGCAGGCGGCACCGCCGACGTAGATGCGACGTACCGCGTCCCTACCGACGGCACCGTCCCCTCGTTCGAGGCCCGCGGCGACATCGACGACGTGGACCTCCGTCCCTTCCTCGCGCCGATCCTCGCGGCGCTGCCCGACACGGTGCGCGCCGCTAATCCCCGATTGGGCCAGCGCGACGCCCTCTCGCTCAACTTCGACGTGACGGGGCAGGGCGACTCGCCGGAGACGATCCAGGCACGTGGCCGCGTCTGGAGCCGGGGCGTACGCGCGCTCGACATCCACATAGACTCGCTCTTCGCCGCGTTCGCCCTCGGCGACGAACGGCTCGACCTCACGACGCTGTTCCTCCGGTCGGAGGTGCTCGATCTGCGCGCAGGCGGCGAGGTCGCCCTCGACGCGTTCACGGCGACGAACTCGCTGCTCACACTCACAGCCCAGGTCAAGGACCCAGCCCCGCTGAGCCGCCTCGTCGGGCAGCCGCTGCTGATCGAGGAGGGCCGCATCGAGGGGCAGGTGCAGAGCGAGCCGGGCGAGCCACTCCAATTCCGCCTCGACGCCACGACCGACCTCTTCGCCGTCGGCGGCACGCGCGCGAGCGACCTCAACGCCGACGTGGCGGGGCTCTACAGCCGGGACGAGGGCCTCGCCACGCGCGTGCGCTTCGAGACGGGCTTCCTCTCGGCCGGCACCTTCCGCGCCCGCGACGTGGACGCCGACGCCCGCTACGACGGCGACGAGGTGTCCGTCGACGTGACGCTCGAAGTGGACGACGAGCGCGACGTGCGCCTCCAGGGGCGCACCGCCCTCGACCCAGCCGCGCCGCAGTTCACGCTCGACCGCTTCGACGTGAAGCTCGGCCAGCGACGCTTCCGCCTCGCGCAGCCGTCGCGCATCTCCTTCGGCGACCGGATCCGCGTGCGGGGCTTCCTCCTCGCCGCCGACACGCCGGGCCTCGGCACCGAGCAGATCGCCGCCGACGGCGTGATCGACCTCGACGGGCGGCAGAACTTCATCCTCACCGTGGAGGGGCTGCTGCTCGACGGGCTGACCGACCTCGCGGGCCTCGACGCGCTCGGCGGCCGGCTCGATGCCTCACTCGTGATGGGCGGCACGGCCTCTGCCCCGACGCTCGACGGTACGTTCGCGGTCGGCCCGATCACCTCGCGGAAGAGCGACGTGGGCACCGTCGACGCCGCGTTCTCCTACGCCGCCCAGCGCTTCGACATCGACGCGGCGCTCACGCACGTCAGCGGGGCCGCGTTGCGCGCGACGGGCTTCGCACCCATCGGCTTTGCCCTCGACGGCACGCTCGCCACGCCCCCGGCGGACGCGCCGGTGGACCTCGCGCTCACCACCACCGAGCCGTTCCCCATCGCCTGGGCGACGCCGTTCTTCGACCCGCGCACCGTCAACGAACTCGGCGGCACACTCACCGCCGATGCCGCCGTGGTGGGCACCCGCAGCTCCCCGCAGCTCGACGGCACGCTCGCCATCCTCGACGGGCGCATGGGGCTGCCGGAGTTCGGACGCGTCTACGCGAACGCCACCCTCCCGATCACGCTCGACGACGACCGGCTCACGTTCGGCAGCGACGTCTTCGGCCCGGCGCTCCTGCGCGACGGCGACGGCGGTACGCTCACGCTCGAGGGCAGCCTCCTCGTCCCCGACCTCCAGGTCGCCGCGCTCGACCTCGACCTGCTCATCCAGGCCAACCGCTACCTCGCCATCGACAACCAGACGTATTCCGGATTCCGCGTCTCGGCATCAGGAAGTGAAGGGCTACGCGTCACCGGTCCGGTGGACGGTCCGACCGTGACCGGCACCGTGCAGATCGACCAGGGCGTGGTCAACCAGACCGACGAGTTAATCGGGCCGACCTTCAGCCAGATCTCGCTCTCGCCGACCGACATTCAGCGCGTCGAGGCGACTTTCGGCGTGCGCGCCTCCGCCGCCGACACGACCGTCTCCGCCGTCTACGTGGACACCGCCATCGACCTGCGCGTGATCGTGCCGGGCCGCGTCCGCTTTCGCGCTGATGGCCTTGCCAACATCGACCTGGAATTCGAGGGGGATCTGATCGTGCGCAAGGAGCGCGGCCAGGAGGAGGTCCAGCTCTTCGACAGCATCGAGATCCCGCGTGGGACGGTCGAGTTCGGCGGGCGGCGCTTCGAGGTGGAGCGCGGCGTGTTCATCTTCAACGGCCCCGTCCCGGAGACGCGCGTGGACCTCGAAGCCGCGATGGTGATCCGGCAGACCGGCGAGACGAGTTCGCAGAGCGCGCTCACGATCACGCTCAACTACGAGGGCACGCTCGCCGAAAACCCGGCGCCGAGCTTCGCCTCGTCGCCCGTGCAGCTGGAGACGTCCGAGATCGTATGCTACATCGCCACCGGGCAACCATGCGCGGGTATCGTGTCGGGCGCAGGCGATTCGGCGATGGGACTGGCGGCGGCACAGCTCTCGGCGGCCATCGGCAACGTGGCCGGTCGTTCGCTCGGCCTCGACCTCGTCCAGATCGAAGCACGGCCCGACATCACCGTGACGATCGGGAAGTACCTCTCGAACCGCCTCTTCGCCACGCTCGGCTACCTCGTTTCCAACAACTCCGGCTCCACGGACGCGGCGACGCTCGACCTCGTGCTGCAGTATCAGCTCCGGCAGTGGCTCCAGCTACAGGCGGAGTACGAGCAGCTGCAGGACGGCGAGAACAACGTCGGCGGCGGCGTGCAGTTCGAGGTGGCGTACTGAGGAGGCTTACGGCTGTGGGCTGTCGGCCTCAGCACCGCTCCCGGTTTCGAGCATCCGCCACCGCATGACCTGGACGGGCAGTTGGAGCCAGGCGTTGTCGTCGGTGCGCGCATCGAGTTCGGCGACGTGTTCCAGCGCTGGATCGGCCTCGATCCACCGCGACTCTCCAGCATAGACCATCGCGTGCCGCCCGTCGGTGGTGACTACGAAGTCGCCGGGGGCCAGCGTGTCAGCGGGAATAGCCTTCGTGCTGGGGAACGTGCCGATGGCGACAGTCTGTCCGCTGTAGCCGCGTCCCAGTTCCGCAGCGCTCGCGTCGAACCACCACAGACGTGCAGCGTGGGCCACTGCGCCGAGATCGCCGGCGCGCAGGCCTTCCCGGAAGAGCGCCGACGCGAGGGGAAGCCGAACCAGACCTGAGCAGTCGATGCCGAGGTGCGTCTCGCCGCCCCAGACATACAGCGTGCCCAGGCGACTTTCCACGTACGTGATGTAGGTCGAACGAACACGCTCAGGGTCGGCCGAGCGTCCTGTCGGCATCGCAAACCAGACGACTGCCAACAGAAGCACGACGCCGAGGCCACGCCGGACAAGGCGAGGGACTACGCTCACGGCAAGCACCAGTGCGGTCGTGCCTCCCGCCAACAGCGCGGCGCGCACGAGGGTCGTGCGTACGGGCAAGACCAGCAGGACGACCAGGACGCCAAGCGCGAAGACCAGCAGCAGGGTTCTGCGCCCACGCGCAGGACGGCGAGTCATGCTGGCACCAGCGCCTCGTGGGCAGCACGCTCAGCCGCTACTCGCTTCTCCAACTGCGGCAGGCCGTGCATGGCAGGACGATGGCCAAGGCGACCGAGGTGCCAGACGGTGCCCCGCCAGAGCGCCGAGAGGAGGTCGAAGCGGCGGCGAAGCAGGTAGACCACGGTGTGCTTGGGCAGCGCCACGCCGAGCACAAAGGCCAGCGCCAGCCAGAACGTCGCGCCGTGGACGTTGCGGCGGAGGTAGAGCAGCCGGTTGCGCGTCATGTAGTACGTCTTGAGCGCGTTCTCCTTGCCGACCGTCATCGACTCCTTGTGGTAGACGACCGACTCGGCGACGTAGGCCACGCGCCAGCCCGCGCGGGCGACGTGCGCAGCGAAGTCGTGCTCCTCGTAATACAGGAAGTATAGCGCCGGGAGCAGGCCGACTTCCTCCAGCACCGTGCGGCGGATCAGCAGCGCCGCGCCGTGGCCGAGGTCCGTGATGCCCGACGTGTCGTGCTGGCCACGGTCGACCTCGTTGTGGCCGGTGACGTGCCCGCGCATCGTGAGCGGGTCGATGGGGCCGCAGCCGGCGTACTGGATCGTGTCCGGCGTGTGGTGGTAGCGGATCTTCGGGCTCGCGAGCCCCAGGCTCGGGTCGGCCTCCATCGCCGCGACGAGCGGCTCCAGGAAGCCCGGCTCCACCTCCGTGTCGTTGTTCAGGAGGAGGACGTAGTCCCCCTCGGCAACGCGGATGCCGACGTTGTTGCCGCCTGCAAAGCCGTCGTTGGTGGGGTGGGCGAGGACGCGGACTTCAGGAAATCCTGCTGCAATCGCCGCTGCCTGGCCCGGTTTCGGCGAGCCATTGTCAACGACGACAACCTCCGTGTGCGGGTACGTAACCGCGCGAAGCGACGAGAGTAGGGCACGGGTGACCTCGGCTTGGTTGTAGTTGACGGAGAGGATGGTGACGAGGGGGGCCGCCTCTGGAGCGGTGTCCGAGGAGGTGGGGCACAAAGGGAATGCCATGTCGGGTGCAGCCATGACGAGGCCGTGGAGTGGGGCGGGTGTGTTCAGGGGCCAGATCGGGAACGATCCCGTTCCGTATGCAACCGGTGGTCAGGACGCACAGCCGTGGTATCGGCGCGACAGACCGTCAGCTTTAGGTGCGTATGATGCGGTGCACATGCTGCGTCTAGCCCCGCTCTGCTCGCTCTCCGCTCTGCCCGCCCCAGCCATGTCCGACGCGCTCACCGTCGCCCTCGCCCAACTCGCCCCCGTGTGGCTCGACCGTGATGCGACGCTCGCCAAGGTGCTCGACGCCACGGCCGAGGCCGCCGACCAGGGCGCGGCGCTCGTCGCGTTCGGCGAGGCGCTGGTGCCTGGCTACCCGGCGTGGGTCGATTTCACCGGCGGCGCGGCGTTCAACGACCCGCTCCAGAAGGCGCTCTACGGGCACTACGTCGATCAGGCCGTGGACCTCTCAGCAGGCCACCTCGACGCGCTGGGCAACCTGTGCCGGGAGCGCGGCATCGCCGTCTACCTCGGCTGCATCGAGCGCGAGCGGCGGGGGCATAGCCTGTTCTGCTCGCTCGTCTACATCGACCCGACGGGCACGGTGCAGTCGGTGCACCGCAAGCTGCGGCCGACGCACGAGGAGCGCCTCGTCTGGGCGCAGGGCGATGGGCACGGGCTGCGGACGCACCGGCTCGGACCGTTCACGGTCGGCGGGCTCAACTGCTGGGAGAACTGGATGCCGCTGCCGCGCGCCGCGCTCTACGCGCAGGGCGAGACGCTGCACGTGGCCGTGTGGCCCGGCAGCACGCGCAACACCCACGACATCACGCCTTTCCTAGCGAAGGAGGGCCGCTCCTACGTGCTCTCCGTCTCGGGCCTCTATCGCCGCGCTGACCTGTCTCCGCGCACGCCGCACTACGACGAGGTCGTGGCCGCGCTCCCCGAGGCGATGACCGATGGTGGCTCGTGCCTGGCTGCGCCGGATGGCTCGTGGGTGGTCGCGCCGCTGCCTGCCGAGGAGGGCGTCTGGACCGCCGAGATCGACGCCGCCGTGGTGCGCGGCGAGCGGCAGAACTTCGACGCCGCGGGCCACTACAGCCGCCCCGACGTGACGCGGCTCACGCTCGACCGCACGCGGCGCTCGACGCTCTCGATCGAGGAGCCAGAAGCCTAGCGCATGGACAACCGGTCTTTTGCGTTATCTGAACCCATGTACGGAAGCTGCTAATGCAGTTCCCCTCCTGGACAGAGCCTGCCCTCGCGAACGCGGGGGAGGGGACAGGGGTGGTTGACCGAATCAGCTACCCGGTCACGTCCAAAGCCGAACGCGCAGACGACGCCTTGAGTGTGCACTAGCACACACCTGCGCTTGGCAGTAGGGCGCACGTCAGAAGCAGGAGCTTGCCCCACGAAATCGCCACCCTTGGCGTGTGGGAGCCGCGTTACGAGAGCATTATACGGATTCAAGGTCCTGATGTCAGGATAGTGCCCGTCACCGACACCCACCATGAGTACCCTACCAGCTTCGCCAGCCGCCGGGGGGCCTCCCACCATTCGCCCAGCGCTTCGGTCACCGCCTCGGCCAACACCCCCAGCGTCCCATGCGCCGCGTTGGATACCGCCCCGCGTAGCTCTCGGAACCACCGCTCC
>JBCCLD010000247.1:0-7186 GCA_039027055.1 Bacteroidota bacterium | reverse complement strand
GTGCAGCCCCACCTGCCATGGCCAACCCCCACCCACTCACCCTCGGCCTTTTCGCCTCCGACGACGCCGAACTCGTCCAGTACCGCCTTCTCGCAGGCCTCCAGCGCGCGCGCCGCGCGTTCGACCAGACGCGCGTGTATCCGCACCTCGCAGACCTCATCCGTCTACGCCGCGACCTCGTCGCCCTGCGCGACCAGTCGGAGACGCTCCGCAGCGCACAGCCGGGCCGCATCCAAGGCATCGACTGGGAGAAGCGTGAGGTCGTCTATGCACGCCCCGACATGCCCGGCCTCGACGCGCTGCCTGTCAGCGACCTGGTCGACTGGACGCTACCACGTCTGACGAAGGCCATCGAGGAGGGGCAGGCGATCTACGAGTTCGTGGAGGCGCGCACGGCGGTCGAAGCCGTCGGCCTCGTGCCGCGCTACCAGGACGAGGGCTACCTCCTCATTCCCGAGGAGTCGGGCTGGCGGGCGGTCCGCTACGCCGTGAGCGTGCTCGTCGCGCCCGGCGAGGGTACCGCGCGCTACCGCAGCCTCCGCACGTCCGAGGTGCCGCTGCCCAACGACGCCACCGAGCCCAGGGCCTGCAAGCGTGCGCTCACCGAGCAGCACCGCGACCTGCCCAACCCGGCGACCTATTGCGTCCACGCCGATGTCGCCGTGCCGACCGACGCCACGCTCGTGCCCGTCGCCAAGCGCAAGCTGCTCCGCTACCTCGCCGAGCACGGCCCCCGCGGCGAAGCGTGAGGTGGAACGGCCTGCGGCCTGTGGGAAGTTCGCCTTCGGCTCACTGTAGGACGCTCACTGCGTTCGCTGTGGTCCGTGGCTGGAGGTTGCACCGATCGAGCGCGGCGCTAGCGCTGAAGCAGTGACGGTTCCACCTCGCTTCGGTCCACGGTGCGTAGGGTCTCCTCGACGGGGTCGAGCCACGCGCGGACGGTGTCCACGATGGCGGTGGCGTCCATCGGGCCGCAGGTGAACACGTCGAGGGCGGCGCGGTGGTGCTCGGGCCACGTGTGCACGCTCACGTGCGACTCGGCGAGCAGCAGGATGCCCGTCACGCCTGCCGGCGCAAACTGGTGAAACCGCGCCGCCAGCACCGTCGCGCCTGCCGCCTCGGCTGCCTCGACAAGCATGCGCTCCCACGGAGCCGCCGCGCGCAGCCGAGCAGGGTCGGCCACGCGGCAGTCGTACAGCAGGTGCGTCAGTGTCATCGTGAGGATCGACGTTCAATTCCAGCGTTGCCAGTTGGCCCGGTAGGCATCGAGGACGCGCGGGCGGTCGAGCGTGCTCGGGCGCACCTCGACGCGGTCGATGTCAGCGCCAAACGCCCGAGCGGCGCGCCAGACAGCGGCGTCGAGAAAGCGTAGCGGCACGTCGGGGACCGGCGCGTCCAGCACCGCCTCATCGAGCGGGTGCGGGGTGGCGAGCACGAAGCCCCAGTCGCCGAACGAGGGGACGTAGGCGTGGTACGGCACCGTGCGCAGGCCGGCCTCGTCGAGGGTCGCGGCGACGGTCCAGAACGCCTCGCGCGCGAAGTAGGGCGAGGTGGCCTGCGCGGCGAGCGTGCCGCCCACGGCGAGGCGGTCGGCCACCCAGCGGTAGAACGTCGTGCTGTAGAGCTTGGCGAGGTCCTCGCTGCTCGGGTCCGGCAGGTAGATGAGCACCACGCCGAAGCGCGCCGTGGCCTCCCGGACGTAGCCGAAGGCATCGGCGTGGACGACCTCGACACGCGGATCGTCGAACGCGCCGCCGTTGAGGGTGGACAGCGCCGGATGCGTCCGAGCGAGGTCGGTGACGGCGGGATCGAGGTCGACGAGCACGACGCGCTCCACGTCGGGGTGCTTGAGCACCTCGCGTAGGGCGAGGCCGTCGCCGCCGCCGAGCACGAGCACCTCGGCGCGCGACCGGCTGGCCGCCATCGCCGGGTGGACGAGGAGTTCGTGGTAGCGGTATTCGTCGCGCGAGCTAAACTGGAGGTGGCCGTTGAGGTAGAGCCGGAGGTCGTCGCCGTGGCGCGTGAGCACGATGCGCTGGGCGGCCGACTGCGCCGTGTGGATCACCGGCGCGTCGTAGAGGCGCTGCTCCAGCGCGCCCGTGAGCGGCGTCGCCACGACCAGGCCGACGGCGAGCGCGAGCGCCGCCACGCCCGTCACGGTGGCGAGCCGGTGCCACGCCCGCAGGCGCGGGCGGAAGACCGCCAGCACACCCGCCACCACGGCGAGGTTGAGCAGGCCCGTCGCGCACGCCGTTCGCACCAGGCCGAGCGTGGGCAGCAGCACGAGCGGGAAGAGCAGCGACGCCGCGAGCGCCCCGAGGTAGTCGAACGAGAGCACGCCCGCGAGCGCGTCCTTGAGCGCCGTGCGCCCGCCCAGCAGCCGCGTCACGAGCGGCACCTCCAGCCCGATCAGCGCGCCGATCACGAGGATCAGCCCCACCATCGCCACGTGGTAGACCGGTGTGAGCGCATACGCCGCGTAGAGCAGCAGCGCCGACGCCCCGCCGAGCACACCGACCGCCAACTCGACCCAGACGAACGCGCGCAGGAGCCGCCGCGTCACGAAGCGCGAGAGCGCCGAGCCGATGCCCATCGCCGTCATGAACAGCCCGATGGTGACCGAGAAGTGCAGGACGCTGCTCCCGAAGAGGTACGTCGAGAGCGTGCCCACGATTAGCTCGTAGGTCAGCCCGCAGACCGCGACCACGAAGACGCTCGCCAGCAACGCGCTCGCCTCCCGCCGCGAGAGCGGAGCGCACGCATCCAACGCCTCAGCCGAGCGCGGCGCGGTGTCGAGAGCAGGAGCGACCGTGGACATCGCTGCTAGCGTTGAGCCATGGGTTGAATACCGACGTCAGAAGTTCGAAGGTAGAAGTGGGAAGTGACCGCCTCTGACTTCAGACCTCGGGCACGGGTGCGTGTGTGCTGGCTTTGTACGGGGGTGGTGCATGTTGACCTCGATCTGATACGAAACACGCACCACCTGCTGGGACGCCGAGCCCACCAGACGCGCTCAGTCACCGCATCACGAAAGCATCACGGCGGCGACCATGATCGAGATGCCGATGAACACGCCCGCCAGCATGATGCCGATGGCGACGTTCTGGTCCTGGACCAGCTCGTGCTTGAGGCTCAGCCCAGCGATCTTGTCGAACGCGAAGAAGCCGAGCACGCACAGCCCGATGCCGATCAGGCCGTAGACGATGGTGGCCGCAATCGTAAACGGGTCGAGGCCCACCTGCGATGCGTCCTGCGCCCACACTGATGGAGCGAGCAGGAGTGAGGATGCGAGGAGCGAGGCGAAGCGGAAGCGTAAAAGCATGGGCGGTCAGGGTCAGCGAGGGGACGATCAGTGGGTTTTCGAGTAGGCGAAGGCGAAGCAACTCACGGCGATCACCGAAAACAGCAGCAGGCCGATTATGAACCAGCGGCCGAGCCAGACGCCTCGACGGACCGTCACGGTGACGGCGAGCGGCAGCTGCGCGGCGGTGAGTTGGTGCTCAGGCATGACCACCTCCACGGTGTAGCGCCCAGCTTCGGGGATCGAGAACACGCCGTAGGCGTCGGGGTCGGACTCCTTCCAGGGGCCGTCGCTGTCGCGGCCCTGCTCGCGCCACGGCGACGCGCTCAGCACCACGGCGCGGCCGTCCCACGCGCGGCTCGTGGCGAGGGTGTCGCCCGGCAGCACGAGCGCCTGGATCCACGCCCAACTCGACCGCTCAGTGAAGCGTGAAGTACGGTGGCTCAGGGTTGGACTGCGCAGGTCGATCCGGTACGTCTCGCCTGCCACGGGCGCGTCGAAGGTGCCGAGGGTCAGCGCCACGCCAGGTTGCAGCCGCGCGTCTTTCTTGAGCACCTGCGCGCCGCCTTCGAGCGCGAAGAGCACCGCGAAGAGAAACCCGAACGCGATACACAGCGCCACGATGCCGTGGAAGCGCGCCTCGGTGCGCCGGTCGACCCGGCGCTCGTAGGCGGCGAGTTGCTCCTGGTCGCCGAAGGCGGTCCACACGGCGCGCGGCGACACCCGGCTGCCCTCGAAGACCTCGACTTCCTTTTTCGAGAACTCGGCTGTCACGATGGTGCGCCCGCGCCGCGCGTCCAGGTAGCGGATGCGGTTGCCGATCTGCGCGCGCCACGTCATCTCGCCGCGCAGCGCGATCAGGCGCGCCTCGTCACGCTCGAAGACCGTCGCGGTGCCGCTCGCGGTGTGGATCTTCTGGCTCACCGGCGTCAGCTTGCGCGTGAGCGCCGTCTCCACGAGGAGCGTGAAGCCGACCTCCTTGTCGTAGGTGAGCCAGTGCATCCGGCCGTCGTCGCCCACGAGCAGCCACTCGTCCCACGTCCAGGTGGACTCGTCGTCCTTGCCCTCGTAGCGCAGCCAGCCGACGCACAGGTGGGAGGTCCCGTCGAACGTGGCGCGCATGCCGGGGGTGATCGGCTGCGCGGGCTGCACGTCCGGCGTCGAGCGAGCGAGGATGGAGGCCTCGCGTTGCGTGAGGCCGAGGACGCTTCCGCAGTGGGTGCACACGGCCGTCTTGATCTTCGCGCCGCCGAGCACCTCGACGGTCCCGGCACAGTTCGGGCATTGGAGCGCGCGCACGGTGAGCGGTGCTGGCGCGTCGGCCGGTCCCGTCGGTGTCGGCGCATCTGCGTCGGTTGTGGCGAGGCGTTCCAGTTGGGTGCGCGCCCAGTCGTTGTCGGGGTTGGCGTCGAGGGCGCGTTGCAGGAAGCGCTGCTGCTCGGCGGTGGTCTCGGAGGCCCGGACGCGCCAGAGCAGCGCTTCCTCGTGGTCCGGGTCGATGGCGAGCAGCGCGTCGAGTTGCGTGCGCGCGGCGTCCATCTGCCCACGCCGGACGGCGAGCATGCCGCGCTTGAGCAGCACGCGCGGGGGCGGGCCCGACGAACCCGACCCAGACAAACCTGGCCCGGACGAACGGGAGGGGGAAGCGGAGCGGTCAGCCATCGTGCCTCATGTGCGAGAACGCTGTGTGCGAGAACGCTTCATTTGCCTGACCGGGGGCCGCCGCCACGCACGCCCACGGCGCCGGGGCTGCCTTCGCGGACGCTCACGGCCTCGTCGTCCAGCGAGCGCGCCCCGACGCCCATGACGCCAGCGATGCCGAGGCCGAGCGCGACCACGAGGAGTACCGCAAGGAGTATCAGGCGCGTCGTACTCATGCCCACCCCTCGCTCATCCACGCGTCGTCGAGGACCGGCGGGTCGACGCGGTCGCCGACGAACCACTCCACCTCGGTGGGGTCGTATTCGAGGCCGACCTGCTGCCCGCCGCTCGTCCCGTCGATGTAGTGGACCGGCGTGCCGGGTGGGACGACGAACGCGGCCTGCCCTTCGCTGTGCGAGATCGTGGCCGTGCCTACCTCCGTGACAAAGACCGACCGGTTCGCGAGCCGTAGCGTCGTGCCAGCGTGCACGTCCTCGAAGCGCGGGGGCGTGTCGGGCAGGGGGGCCTTCTGGAGCAGCGTGAACGTCCCCTCGTCCTCGACAAGCCAGCCTAGGTCGTTCGTGCCGGGGGCGGTGTCAGCGAACTGGAGGAGCCACTCGTGCCAGACCCCGCCGTCGTAGGCATAGACGAGCCGCCCGAGCGCCTCGAACGGTCGCCCGGCAACGGTGCCAGTCGCGCCGAGCACGAGCACCGACGGGAAGGGCGTCTGCTCCGCGACTGTCTCGGTGAGGCTGAGGCGGCCGTCGTCCAGCAGCATCACCTGGCCGCAGAACTCGCAGGTCACCATGCGCACGAATCGGTGCGGGAGCGGCAAGGGCGCGCCGCAGGTGAGACAGGGAGGAGAGGCATCCATCGCCGAGAAGATCGGCCGAGAGAGGAGAGACGGGCGAAAAGTCTACGTCGGATGCGGAGGGATTCCAAACGGCGAGGCAGCGGACATGGCGGGGCGGCGTGCAGCCCGCTCGGAGCCTGTAGACGGCTTTGCTGGCGCTATACAAGACAAAGCGCGGCGCGCCCCGGTGGTAGGGGGCGCGCCGCGCGTTCCGAGAGGGCCGGCCGGGGTGGAGGCCGGGTGTTGCCTCGGGTGAGAGTGGTGGGTTAGATCGGGGTGATTTAGACCAGCGCCTCGGTGGCAAGGACGGTCGTGCGGTCGAAGCGGACCTGAAGGCGCTCGGTGCCGGCAGTGTCGGTGAAGGTGAGGAGGCCTTCGCCGAGGCCGTAGGCGGTGAGGCGGAAGCTGCCGTGGTCGCGGTAGATCGTGAGCGCCTGGAACGTCTCCGGCGCATCGAGGAGCGCGAGCGGGTGGTCGGTCTGGCTGGTGGCGGCCGCCTGCATGTCGGCGACGAGCGCGTGCGCCTCGGTGG
This sequence comes from Bacteroidota bacterium, assembly GCA_039027055.1. Lineage (GTDB taxonomy): Bacteria > Bacteroidota > Rhodothermia > Rhodothermales > Rubricoccaceae > JBCBEX01. The sequence continues at coordinate 859 of JBCCLD010000247.1, read as the reverse complement.
TGAGGGCGGCGGTTTCGGCGGCGTGCGTGGCGTCGGCGGGGCGCGTCATGGCGGTGGCGGCCACGAGCGCGAGGACGAGGCAGGCGGCGACGGCAAGGCGAGGCATGAATTCGGTGCGGCTGGTCCGAAGGAGTAGGGAGGTCCGCCGGAGCGGGGGGTCCGCCGGAGCGGGGGGTCCGCCGAAGCGGAATGCCTGCGATAGCCGGGTGTGTATGCCAGAGCAGACGGTGTGTGCACCCAGCCCTTTCCCAAGCGCCGTGCCGCTGTCTCAAAAAAGGGTTCACCATGCGACGGCGACACGCCTGCGCACGGATGCTCCCCGCTGAATGCCGTCTCAAAAAATCTGAGACAGAGACGGTATCGCGCTGACCAAAACGAGACACGCCGCGCCGCGCCCGTCTCATGCTCGAAGCGAGACAGGACATGCAGCAAAAGCCCCCGGGCGGCAGGCGGTGTCGCGTATCATCGTGCACCGATTGCCCGGAGCCTGGCGATCGACCGTCTACGTCCGCTGCGCCCAGCCTGTCCTGCCATGTCGTCCTCGCTCGTGCCGTTCTCGCCCCATGTCTACGCCGCACGCCGGGTACGCCTCGCCGCCGACCTCGTGGCGCAGGGCGAGTCGGGCCTCGCGCTCATTCCGGGCAACCCGACGGCGCCGATGAACTACGCGGGCAATGTCTACGGCTTTCGCCAGGACGGCTCCTTCCGCTACTTCTTCGGCCTCAACCAGCCTGACCACGTCGGCGTCGTGGACCTCGACGCGGGGACGGCCACGCTCTACGGCCCGGAGGCGTCGCTGGACGATGTCGTGTGGGAGGGGCCGCAGCCGTCGCTCGCCGAGCGGGCGCAGGTCATCGGC